>JBARHO010000268.1:0-2388 GCA_049799275.1 Thermoplasmata archaeon | reverse complement strand
CGAGAGGCCTGGCGACGCTGGCGGTCGATGGCGGCGACCCGAGTGGCTTGGACGAGCCGGCTCCGGGACCTGC
Organism: Thermoplasmata archaeon; assembly: GCA_049799275.1. GTDB lineage: Archaea > Thermoplasmatota > Thermoplasmata > Lutacidiplasmatales > UBA184 > Lutacidiplasma. The sequence goes on along the minus strand of JBARHO010000268.1, from coordinate 2,315 downwards.
GACGCGCCCTCGGTTCTCGCAGGGTCACGGCCTCGCTCGCCCTGATGGCCGCGTCCGTCGCCGCCTACGTCGTGCTCGTCTATCTCCGCGTCGATGTACTGACCGCGTCCTTGGGTACGACGCCACTGGCCATCGCCTCGCCCGGATATGTCATCGGCGGGACCCCCGCTTCGCTGGGTCTCGCGCTCTCGAACGTCGGAATCGGGTTCGAGGCGAAGCTCACCTATTGGGTCCTGATCATCGCGTTGCTGGGATTCGTTCCATTGTTGGCGCCGCGGGCACTGGTGATGAGCCTCCCATGGTTCGGATTTACCCTGCTGAGCTCCAATCTCAGCTTCGTCCAGCTCGGCTTCCAGTACGGGTTCATCGCGGGCGGCTCTCTCTTGGTCGCGTTCGCGTACGGTCTTCCCCGCGCGGTCGAACTCATTGAAGCACGGGCTCGAACCATCGACCACAGCAGCGTGATCGGCCCGCCCCGCGAAGTGCCCCGGCCCCGGTCGAAGTGGACCGGACAGCCCTGGGGGATCGTCGTGGCCGGGTTCGTCATCCTCGCTGGCGTCAACCTTGCTCTTTCCCCGGCGAACCCTCTCATGCAGGATCAAGGGCCCGGTTCCGGGTACCAGATCTCCTACGCGCCAGGTTCGACCAGCGACGACGTGGGCCGAATGGCCGGTTTGATCCCTTCTGGTGCGACCGTCGTCGCCAGTGACAACCTGTTTCCGATCGTGGCGAACGACGAGAACGCCTACTCGTTCTATTGGGGCCCGAATCGTTTCCTGGCCCTTCCGTTCAACGCGACCCATCTACCGACCTACGTTCTGATCTCGGCCGACCAGACGCCCGCGGTCCCCGTGTGGCTGGCATTGGAACTTTACCGATCGGTCGACTTCGGCGTGCGGGCCGTCGATTGGTCAACGCCCGTTGGGCCCGTCCTGCTCTTCGAGAACGCCTACCGGGGCGGGACGAATGTCTACGGGACGCCGCCGGTCGTCCCGTTGGTCATCGCCGGTTCCACCCTGGTGGACCTCGCGTCGGGGTACGTCTTCGCAGTTGCCGGGGCCCCTTCGTCGGACGTGGCCGCAAGCGCCCCAGGGTCGCTCGGTACCTTCTTCGAAGGCCCGGGAGCCAGCCTCCCCCCGGGCACGTACTCCGTCACGCTCCTCTTGTCGGCCTCTGCGACCCCGGGCGCGTCGGCGCCCACCCCGGGCGAACCCACGCTCTCGATCGGTGCAGCCGCGTACGCACAGCCGTCCACCTTCACGAGGACCTTCGACTTTGACAATCTATCGGGTCCGGGCTGGACGGCCGTCACGTTCGATCTCTCTTTTCCCGAGCCGGCGATCCAGTTCGCCGTTCAGGGGATCGTGCTCGGGACCAACGTGCAGGTGGTGCTCGACCAGCTCGAGATCGTCCCAACGTGAAGACGTTGGGGAGTTGGGGTGAGCTCCCTACGGGTCGGACCATCGGTCTCTCTCCGGAGATCCCCATGCGAAGGGTGCGGTCCATATGCGACGCATCGATTCCCGCAGATCCCGGATCCGCTCGCGACAACGAGAAGCGTCGGCCACGGCGAGTGTCTCGTTTTTCAGGTGACTGGGGGCCAATGCGACGACCTGCCCATGGATCCTAGGGCAAGTCTAGTACTTCCCTCGTCGAGACCGTTCACGGAAGTCCCTTCCGCCATCCCGCGACAACCGGGCTCGCATGCCCTACCCTTCAGACCGATCCCATGCACATACTTTGGGCGACCGCGAAGGGCGGAGACACCATCCCGGGGTAGGCCCTATCACTAAGATACGTCACTCTTATGGTACCAAACGTCGTTGACCCCCCAAAGCATATACGCGAGTACCGTACAATATTCTCGATCGACTGTCGGCCGACGATCGACTAGCATTCAACCATTGTTCCACAAGGTAATCCACGACCCATCAAGTATTGAGGAATTGGGGATCGGCGATGAGCAATGTATGGGAGGGCCAGATGAAGGTCCGGGCCGCCGGACTAACGGCGCGATCGCTGCACGCGGGAGCGATCTCGGGTCCCTCCGAGGTGTCCGACAGCGCCGGACTTTCGAACGGTCCGCCAATTTCCAGGGCCCTTCTGCTGGCGGGCGGCAACGGCGTACGGCTACGTCCGTTGACCTCGTGCCGCAACAAGCACATGATCCAGCTCGCCAATCAGCCGATGATCCTGTACGCCCTGGGCCATCTTTCTCGCGCCGGCATCAAGGAGGTTGGGGTCGTCCTGGGCCCCTTCCACGAGGAGATCGAAGCCGCGATCGGGGACGGGAACGATTTCGGAATGGACATTAC
>JBARHO010000267.1:0-8454 GCA_049799275.1 Thermoplasmata archaeon | reverse complement strand
ATCTGGACCCCGTTCGGATCGGCCTCCGACATCCTGCGGCGATCGGGCTCGTCGGGGACGCGGCGACGGTGCTCGACGGCCTCATTCCGCTCCTGATTGAACGGAGCGACCGAAGCTTCTTGGAGGGAGCCCAGAAGGAGATGGAGAAGTGGCACCAGTTGATGGAAGAGCGGGGTACTCGACCGGACACCCCTATGAAACCCCAGGTGGTCGCCCGCACGTTGGGAAAGCTCCTCGGATCGAACGCCATCGTGGTGACCGATTCGGGCACCGTCACGACCTGGGCGGCCCGCGAGATCCCGATCCGCCGGGGCCAGATGTTCTCCTGCTCGGGCAATCTCGCCACCATGGCGTGTGGGTTGCCCTATGCCCTGGCCGCCCAGGTCGCGCATCCGGACCGGCAGGTGGTGGCGCTCGTCGGCGATGGGGGTCTCTCCATGCTGATGGCCGAGCTTGCGACCGCCGTCAGGCACGAACTTCCGGTCAAGGTCGTCGTGATCAAGAACAATTCCTTGGGTCAGATCAAGTGGGAGCAGATCTCCTTTCTCGGCAACCCGGAGTTCGGGATCGAGCTGCAGCCCATCGACTTCGTCGGGGTCGCTGAGGCTTGTGGGGTCCGGGGCCTCCATCTCGAGGATCCCAAGGACTGCGAGGCGGTCCTCCGAGAGGCGCTGGCTCACGACGGGCCGGCCCTCGTCGAGGCCGTGGTGGATCCGCTCGAACCGCCCATGCCGGGTCACCTCACGATGCATCAGGCGGCCAAGACGGCGAAGGCGCTCCTCCGGGGACAGCCCGATCGAGGTAAGCTCGTCAAGACCTTGGTCCACGACAAGATCCACGAAGTGACCTGAGCTATGCCCATCCCCGTGGTGGGCAGCGATGTCCGGGCGTTCACCGTCCCGACGCCGGGCCCGGAGTCGGACGGTACCCTCGACTGGGACTCTACCACGATGGTCCTGGTGCAGGTCGAGGCCGGGGGGCGGACCGGACTGGGGTACACCTACGGTGATGCGGCCCTGGCCACGTTGCTCCGCGAGACCATGTTGCCTCGGATCGACCGGGCCGACGCGCTGGCCCCCCAACGTAGTACGGACGGCCTGTTCCACGCGGTCCGGAACATCGGTCGTCCCGGGGCCGTCACCATGGCCATCTCGGCCGTGGACGTGGCGCTCTGGGACCTCAAGGCGAGGCTTCTCGGCCTCCCGCTCGTCGATCTGTTGGGGAGCCGGCGGGAGGCCGTCCCGGCGTACTGGAGCGGCGGCTTCACCTCCTCCACCATCGGATCCCTGCGCGCCGAGTTCTCGGGGGCCCGCCAGCAGGGATTCTCCCGGTTCAAGATGAAGGTAGGGCGGGAACCGTCCACCGACGCGGAACGGGTCAGGGAGGTCCGGGCCGTCGTCGGCGAGCCGGCGGAGCTCTATGTGGACGCCAACGGGGCCTACGCGGTCCAGCAGGCCCTCGATCTCGCCGAACAGTATCGACGGTCGGGCGTGACCTGGTTCGAGGAGCCGGTACCGGCCGAGGACCTTCTCGGCCTCGCGCAGGTGCGCGAAGGTCTGCCGCGCGGGATGGAGCTCGCGACGGGGGAGTACGGCTGGGACCCGCGGTACTTCGGGCGGGTCATCTCGGGCCACGCGACGGACGTGATGCAGGCCGATGCGACCCGGTGCGGAGGCGTCACGGGGTTCCAGGCCGTGACGGCCCTGTGTTCCGCGTGGGGGATCCCTCTCTCCTCCCACACCGCTCCGGCCCTTCACGCGCATCTGTGCGCTGCATCGCCAGAACCGTTCCGGCATCTCGAGTACTTTAGCGACCACGTCCGGGTCGAGGACCTGATCTTCGAAGGAGGCCCGCGGGCCGTGGACGGGACCGTTTCTCCGGACCGGTCGAGACCGGGGCTCGGGCTCACCATCCGAGAGAAGGAAGCCGAACGTTTCGAGGTCGGTCCATGAGCCCCCGGTCCGAGGGGATCGTCGACGTAGCCGGCCTCGAACGCGCGCTCTCCCACCGGACGGACGCCGAGGTCCGTTTCGACAAAGGGAGCCGCTCCCTGTACGCGACCGATGCCTCCAACTACCGCCAGTTACCGATCGGCGTCGTGGTCCCACGGACCGTCGATTCGATCGCCGGGATCGTGTCGATCTGTCGGGAGTTCGGAGCCCCCATCCTGCCCCGGGGCTGTGGCACGAGCCTCGCCGGTCAAACGTGCAACGTGGCGGTCGTCCTCGATACTTCGAAACATCTCCGCCGGATCGTTTCCTTGGACGCCGAGCGCCGTCTTGCGACCGTGGAACCGGGGGTGGTGCTCGATCAACTGCGTAAGGAGGCTGACAAGTTCGGGCTCACCTTCCCCCCGGATCCCTCCACCCACGAGTACAACACCCTGGGCGGCATGCTCGGGAACAATTCGTGCGGTGTCCATTCCCTTCTCGCGGCCCCGGACTCCTATGGCCGGACCTCCGACCTCGTGGAGGAGCTCGAGATCCTGACCTACGAGGGGGACCACCTCACCGTCGGTGCCACCAGCGAAGAGGTCTACGGCCGGAGGATCGAGGAAGGCGGCCGAACGGCCGAGATCTACCGAGCGTTACGGGGTCTGGTCGACCGGCACGCGAACGCGATCCGTCAACGGTTCCCCGACATCCCTCGGAGGATCTCCGGTTACAACCTACCCGACCTTCTCCCCGAGAACGGGTTCCATCTCGCACGGGCCCTTGTGGGGACGGAAGGGACCTGTGTAGTGATCCTGAGAGCCGTGCTCCGGCTCGTCCCGAACCCGCCCCAGCGCTCCTTGGCCGTCCTCGCCTACCCGGACATCTTCCTGGCCGCGGACGATGTTCCCCGGATCCTGGAGTTCCACCCCATCGGCCTCGAAGCGATCGACCACCATCTCGTCGAGAACATGAGGGCCAAGCATGTCCATCCGCGGGAGGTCGAGCTCCTGCCGCAAGGCAAGGCGTGGCTCCTCGTCGAGTTCGGCGCCGGGACGGTCGAGGCGGCCGCAGGACAGGCCGAGCGCATGGTCAAGGAGATCGCCTCCGAGGCCCGGAGCGTGCACTCGTCGATCGTATCGGACCGGGACCAGCAGAAGCAGTTCTGGAGCGTCCGTGAGGCCGGTCTAGCGGTCACGGCCCAAGAGCCGGACGGCAGACGAGGCTGGCCCGGATGGGAGGATTCCGCGGTCGGCCCCGGCGTTCTCGGCGCCTACCTTCGCGACCTCCAAACGCTGTGGGACCGCTACCAGGTCGTCGGCCAACTGTACGGACACTTCGGGCAGGGCTGCGTCCACTCGCGGACGACCTTCGACCTCGAGACCGGGACCGGGATCGACCGGTTCCGAGCGTTCATGCAGGAGGCCGGGGAGCTCGTGGTCCGCCACGGGGGTTCGCTCTCCGGGGAGCACGGCGACGGCCAGGCGCGTGCGGAGCTCCTAGCCGTCATGTTCGGGGAGGAGATCGTGGGTGCGTTCCGGGAGTTCAAGCGGATATGGGATCCCCAGGGCAAGATGAACCCAGGAAAGGTCGTCGACCCCGACGGTATGACGGACCACCTACGATTGAAAGAGACGTACCGTCCCCGCGCGTGGACGACCGCGTTCTCCTTTCCGGAGGACCATGGGGACTTCAACAGCGTGACCCTGCGGTGCGTCGGGATCGGTAAGTGCCGGCGGACCGACGACGGGCTCATGTGCCCGAGCTATCAGGCCACCCTCGAGGAGAAATTCACGACGCGGGGCCGGGCGCGCCTTCTCTACGAGATGGCCCAGCACGGCGGGCTCCACGACGAGGGTTGGAGGAGCTCCGCCGTTCGGGAGTCCCTCGATCTGTGCTTGTCGTGCAAAGGGTGCAAGGGAGAATGCCCGGTCAACGTGGACATGGCGGCCTACAAGGCCGAGTTCCTGTCCCACTACTACCGGGGCCGACCCCGGCCTCGGCCGGCCTACGCCCTTGGCCTTTCGCACCGGTGGCTACCGATCGGGGCCAAGGTTCCCGGGATCGTGAACGCTCTGTCCCATTGGGGACCCACGGCGGGTCTCATGAAGTCGATCGCGGGGATCGCCCCCGAGCGCCACCTGCCGGCCCTCGCGAAGGCGCCCTTCGACCGGTCCTTCCGCCGGCGAGAGGGCGCTGACCGGGCCTTGAGCCAACGGACCGTTCTGCTCTGGCCGGATACCTGGAACAACTTCCTTCACCCCGAGATTTTGGAAGCGGCCGAGGAGGTCCTCCGCCGGCTCGGCTTGGATGTGATCCTGCCCCCGCGAACGATCTGCTGTGGACGACCGCTCTACGACTTCGGCATGCTAACGAGAGCCAAAAAGCAGGTCCGGCAGATCGTCACGATGCTCTCACGGGAGATCGAATGGGGGACCCCGGTGGTCGTGTTGGAGCCTTCATGTCTTTCGGTCTTTCGGGACGAGCTCCCCAGCCTCCTCCCGAAGGATCCTCGCGCCACCCAACTGAAGCACGACGCGTTGTCGCTACCCGAGCTGATCCAGAAGAATGGCCTGCCGATCCCCCAATGGACGAGACGCGCTCTGGTGCAACCCCACTGCCATGAGTCCGCCGTGATCGGTCTCGATGCCTTCCGACATCTGTTGCGGGAGATGGGCATGGACGTTCGCATGCTCGAGGGAGGTTGCTGTGGAATGGCCGGGAGCTTTGGCATGGAAGCGAAAAAGTATCCGGTATCGATCAAGATCGCCGAGCGGGTCGTGGCGCCCGCCATTCGGCAGCGGGACGAAGGGACCGTGGTCGTCGCCGACGGGTTCAGCTGCCGCGAACAGATCCGCGATCTCGCTGGGACGTACCCTCTCCACGTGGCCCAGGTCCTCCGTATGGCGATGTCGACGCGGTCCTAGCGAGGCGGCCCGATCATGGAGCGGATGGAGGGGGACCTCGAGCCCGGGTCAAGAACGGTCGAGGTGACCCGGGGGTCGATCGGGACGGCCACCACCTCGCAGGACCGACCCGAGCTCTCGCATTCGGTGACCTGCCGCCCCACCGGGCCCAAGGACCGCGGCCGTAGGACGGCCCCGCATTCGGGCCCTCCAGGCGCCCGCCGGGTCCCGAACTCGAAGCGGGGGGCCGGAGGATCGATCCCTCCTCGTCCTCCTTCACCGGCGCAGCGGAAGGCGGCCCCCGCCTCTGGCGACCAGCCAGCCAGGCGGGTCCCCCCATCGGAACCCTCCTCCCTCCGTACGAAGCTCCGCGGGGACCCCTGGCTGACCCGGCACCACCCCATCCAAACGTATGGTGTCATCGGGAACAATCGGACCGCCATCCTCGTGAGCCCGGAGGGCTCGATCGATTGGGCGCCCTTCCCTCAGTTCGACTCCCCGCCCATCTTCTTCGGATTGCTGGACGCGGGCCGCGGGGGTCTGTTCGCTCTCCGGCCTTCGGATCCGATCCAGGAGGACCGGTGGAGCTACCAGGCGGGGACGAACGTCCTCACGCGACGGGTGCGGACCCGGGACGGCGGCGAGGCACGATTCGTGGATTTCTGTCCCGAGACCGAGGCCGACCTGCTTCTGATCTCCGAGGTGCACCGCCGGGTCTGCGTGACCCGCGGGACCGTCGGTATCGAGGTTCGGTATGCGCCACGGTTCGACTATGGACGCCAGCCGACCGAGCTCCGGCGGACCCCACATGGGCTCCTGGCCTCGGGGACGAGCGAGATCGTGACCTTGTCGACCGATCGAAGGCTGGGTATCGACCTCAGGCACCGAGGCGCCTTCGGTCGGTTCTCCCTTCGAGCGGGAGAGGAAGAATGGTTCGTTCTCTCTCAAGGAGCGGACCGGGTCCATCCCGTACGAGCGTTCGACCCGGATCGACGGTTGCATCAGACCCTGGGCTACTGGCGGAGCTGGTCCAAGGCATCGACCTACGCGGGCCGGTGGCGAGGGCCCGTAGAACGGTCGGCCCTCACCCTCCGGCTCCTCACCTTCCGCCCGACCGGGGCGATGGTCGCTGCGCCCACCACCTCGCTGCCCGAGCGGCTCGGGGGCCCGCGGAACTGGGACTATCGGTTCACGTGGATCCGCGATACGGCCTTGGCACTGAGGGCCTTTTTTCGCCTTGGATACTCGCGCGAGGCGGTCCGGTTCATCTACTGGCTGCTTTCGATCCTCGATCGCGACCGGTCGCGGCTCAAGATCTTCTACTCGGTCGATGGCCGTCCTCCGCCGCCCGAGCGCATCCTCCGGGGACTGGCCGGTTATCGGAGGTCTCGGCCGGTGCGGGTCGGGAATGCGGCCCACGACCAATCGCAGCACGACGCGGCCGCGAACATCGTTTCGATCGTCGAGCTCCTGGAACAGAACGGAGAGATCGTCTCCGCGGATCTCTGGAAGCAGGTACGGAGGATCCTCCAACGGGCGGCCCAAGAGTGGTCCTCGCCGGACAACGGCATCTGGGAGATCCGGGGACGACCCCGGCACTACGTCTATTCCAAGGCGGCCGCATGGTCCGCTCTGGTCCGCGGGGCGGACCTCGGGGAGCGGCTGAGGTTCGATGGACCCTTCGACGAATGGCGCCGTCAGGCCCGAGCGATCCGCGAGGACGTGCTCGAGCATGGACGGATCGCCGACGGGAGCGGTTCGCTCGCATGGTACTACGGTTCGGCCGGTCCCGATGCTTCGTTGTTCCGCTTGGCCGAGCTGGGGTTCCTTGCCCCGGACGACCCGATCATGAAGGTCACCGCCCGGCGGATCGAGGCGGACCTGGCCCAAGGTCCGTTCGTGTACCGGTACCACGGGGACGGGGGTCCACTTCGGAAGGAGGGGTTCTTTCTAGCATGCTCGTTCTGGAGGATCGAATACCTCACCAGGGCCGGGGACCTTGGTCGAGCGCGGAAGCTGCTCGAAGGGATCCTCGAGCACGCGGGAACGCTCGGGCTCTTCGCCGAAGAGATCGGGCCTACCGGCGATCATCTGGGGAACTATCCCCAGGCGCTCACCCATCTCGCGCTGGTCTCCGCCGTGACGGAGCTCGATACGGCCCTTACCTCGGGACGAGGGTCGGTCCGATCCCAGGTCGTTCGGGGTGCCCTCTCGCGGAAGGGTCAGGGTCCATTGCCCGAGGTAAAGGGCGAGACGATCGCCTCCGGATCTAGAGCCGTACGCGCTGGCGATAGGGCCAGGCGGAGGTAAGGGCGCATGGCGGCCGACGATGCGGGCCAAGGACGCGCTCCCCCAGGAGGCGGGTCGCCTGCCCCGAACAGGGCCGGTCGCACGGGCCCGGCCTCGCCCCTCTTTCGGAGGGCCTTGGTCGCGCTCGACGCGAAGCCTCCCGCCCCCCCGTTCCTGCTCGCGATCGGTCGATTGGGCCATCAGTTCGGCGTCGAGGTGATCGCCTGCCATGTCGTGATGCGATCGACGAGCGTCGCGGGGAACGAGATGGACGGCTCGCCCGCCAACCCGGAGGAGGTCGCGATCCTGGCCTCGATCCGTCATCAGCTCGTCCGTTCCTTCGGGGAGGAGGGTCACCAGGTCCCGATCAAGATCCTGCACGGCGACCCCGGTCAGCGGATCTGCGAGTACGCGCGCTTTGCTGCCTGTGACGTGATCGTGTTGGAATCTCGGGAGACCACGCTCTCCCAGCGTCTGCGCGGCAGTGTGCGGAAGTACGTGGCCGGGGCTTCGCCGTGCTCCGTTCTGATCCTCGGGGACCGCGGATGAGCCCCGCGGGGAGCCGGATCCATCGGGGCGCACGCCGTTGCACGCGTCCATACGGACCAGGTGGACCGTGAATGCGGACCCTCCGACCGTCACCCCACCGCTAGGTGCCGAGCAGCTCGGCGATTTCACGAGCGTCGATCGGCGGATCTTTCCGTTGATCGCCCTCGCTTTGGCGATCGGGATCTTGGCCGCGTTCGTCGCCGTCGCGCTCCTCGACCTGATCGGGTTCTTCACGAACCTCTTCTACTACGGCCGGATCTCTTTCGCCTTCTCCTCGCCCTCGGGGAACCAGTTGGGGATCCTCGCGATCGGTGTCCCGATACTGGGCGGCCTCATCATCGGGTTCATGGCCCGCTACGGGTCCGAGCGGATCCGCGGCCACGGGATCCCCGAAGCGATCGAAGCGATCCTGATCAACAAGAGCAAGATCGAGCCCCGCGTCACCGTGCTCAAACCGATCGCGACGGCGATCTCCATCGGCTCGGGCGGTCCGTTCGGGGCGGAAGGCCCGATCATCATGACCGGCGGTGCCCTCGGCTCGCTCTTAGGACAGTTCGTCCGTATCACCGCCGTCGAACGCAAGACGCTCCTGGTCGCCGGCGCGGCCGCCGGCATGGCCGCGACATTCAACAGTCCCTTGGCCGCGCTCCTCCTCGCCGTAGAGCTCCTCTTGTTCGAATGGAAGCCGCGCAGCCTCGTCCCCGTGGGGGCGGCGGTCGCGGCCGCGACGGTCGTACGCTGGCAGCTCATCAGTGCCAACCCGCTCTTCCCGATCCCGC
>JBARHO010000266.1:0-2050 GCA_049799275.1 Thermoplasmata archaeon | reverse complement strand
CCTCCCAGAAAGGGGGCGACGTGTACACGGTCGTGGAGAAGATCCTCGCCGAGCACGAGGACCTTCTGCCCGGCTGGCCGGTCGAAGGAACGACCGGGTACGAGGGGATGGATCGGCTGACCGGGGTCTTTGTGGACCCGTTGGGACAGGCGGTGCTCGATCGGCTCGTCTCGGAGATCACGGGAAGTTCCGTCGTCTTCCGCGAGGTGGCCTACCGCGCCAAAAGGATGGTCATCCGCAGATTGTTCCCGGCCGAGCTGGACCGCCTGGTCGGTCGCGCACTGGAGGCGCTCGATTCGCCGGAACCGGACTCTCGAACCGACCGTGCGGCGATGGCCCGCGCCCTGTCCGTACTGACCGCCGCCCTCGGGGTCTATCGGACGTACCTCGATCCGGATCGTCCCGGGGCGGAGATTCCACGGGAGCTCCAGGGGGCCTTCGACGACGCGGTGCGTAGGGAGGAGCTCCGGAAGCGATCGAACGACCGCCTCCGTGAGCTGTTCGGTCCCGGGGCCGGGACGCGAGCGCTCCCGGCTTCCCGGACCCATGCGCGTCGCGCGTTCGTCCGTGGCTGGCAACAATGGACCGGTGCGGTCGCCGCCAAGGGGGTCGAGGACACCGCGCTCTATCGCTACCCGCGCCTCGTGGCGCGCAACGAGGTCGGGGCCGACCCCGGCCTTTTTGCGATCTCCTCCGAGGAATTTCATCGCTTCCAGGTCGCCCGTCGTGCTCGGCAGCCGCTCTCGCTCACTGCCACCTCCACGCACGATTCCAAACGCGGGGAGGACCTGCGCGTTCGATTGGCGGTGCTCTCGGAGCTCGCTGGGCCGTGGTCCAGGGCGGTCCATCGCTGGCACGATCGCACCGAAGAGGCCCGACGGGTGACGGGCACGACCCGGTCGATCTCCGGCGCCGACGAGCTGCTCGTCTACCAGAGCGTGGTCGGTGCGGGACCCGGCCGCGTCGCGCAGTGGCCCGGCTTCTCCGAACGCCTCGGGCAGTACATGATCAAGGCCGCGCGCGAAGCCAAGGAGCGTACCACCTGGGTGCACCCGGACCCTTCCTACGAAGAGGCCCTCCAACGGTTCGTCTCCCGTCTGGTCGGTCCTCAACGGGACCGGACCCTCGAGGCCGAACTCCTGGATTGGATCCGCCGCATCAGCTACCTAGGCTCGTTCTACTCCGTGGGCCAGACGTTGCTCAAGATCACGGTACCGGGCGTCCCGGACTTCTACCAGGGTACAGCGCTCTGGGACCTCACCTTCGTCGACCCGGACAACCGACGACCGATCGATTTCGCCCGTCGACGCGCGCTCCTCCTCAAAGCCGGTCCGCCGCGCCCCGGACGCGCCGGTCCGCGACCGCTGCTCGAACGGCACGCGGGGCTCCCCGCGAACTTCAAGCTCATCGTGATCCAGCGAGCGCTGGAGCTTCGACGGTAGCATCGGCGGGTGTTCGAGGCCGGGTCGTACGTACCCGTCGGGGAGGAACGACCGAACCGGCTCCCCGTGATCGCCGTCCTGCGCCGATCAGGGGCCGATCACGTGCTGGTGGCCGTCGGACGCGGGCTCGGGTCCCTCGGCGCGTCCCGAGGGCGCCCGCCCGTGGGCGAGTTCTGGCAGGGTCGGGACCTCCGGTTGCCTCCCGGATCCCCTCGGTCCTGGACCTCTCAACTGGGGAACGCCGTGTTCCGCGCGGACGGCCTCGATGGGGCGGGGTCGCTCCCTTTAGCGGACCTCTTCCGCGACCATCCCGTGGCCCTGCTCTACGGGCGGGCGGCTCGATAGGATCGGAGCCTCCTCCGCACGGACCGCCGCGCTGATCCTCGGACCGCTCGCTCTTCGGACGCCGACGGCCCTGCGAAGGCAGGGCAGGTGGATACCTAGGAGGGAAAAGTCTGCCGGTCGCTCGGACGACCGAGGTGGCGTTGGCGACGGTCTCCCCACCCGTCGAGGTCAGCAGACCCGGCGATCCGACCCGGCCGCTCGACCTGGCCGAGGAGGCCGTCCGTTCGCGGCTGGCGCGCCATCCGTTCTTCGACAAGCTCTTC
>JBARHO010000265.1:0-1538 GCA_049799275.1 Thermoplasmata archaeon | reverse complement strand
TCTACGGTCACGACCTTCGGACCGAGTCGGTCGATGTCAACTCGGACCACCTGTTCCTGACCGGGATCCTCGCCTTCCCGTACGTCGACGGGGCCAAGGACCTCCCCTGCGAGGTCGTCCTTCACCTGCCCCCGGGCTGGAAGGTCTACACCGAGCTGAAGGAGATCGGAAAGAACCCGCCCCGGTTCCGCGCCGAGAGCTACGACGTGCTCGTCGATTCCCCGATCGACTGCGGCCATCCCGCAGAGCTCACCCTCATGGCGAGCGGGATCCCGCATCGGATCGTGCTCTGTGGGGAAGGCGGCAATGCCGAACCTCACCGGCTCGAGGCCGACGTGACGCGGTTCGTCGAGACGACGATCCGGCTCTTCGGCGACTCTCCCCTCGACCATTACACGTTCTTCCTCCACCTGACCGACGAGCCGGACGGCGGGCTCGAGCACCTCACCTCGAACTCCGCCGTCGTCTCGCGGACGACGTTCCGGCCCGAGAGCTCCTACCAGCGCTTGCTCGTCCTGCTCTGCCACGAGTACTTCCATCTCTACAACGTCAAGCGGATCCGGCCGAAGGTCCTCGGTCCGTTCGATTACACGAAGGAGGTCTACACCCACCTGCTCTGGCTGATGGAGGGGACGACCGACTACTACGCCTACCTCCTGCTCCGGCGGGCCCAGCTTCGGCCGGCGAAGCACTACCTGGAGAAGCTCGGCGAGCGGATCCATCGGTACCTCGCGATCCCGGGTCGAGCGGTCCGCAGCCTCGAGGAATCCTCGTTCCTGTCCTGGATCGACCTCTACCTTCCCTTCGAGGACTCCCGGAACCAGTCCGTCTCCTACTACACCAAGGGCGACCTCGTCTCCCTGGCCCTCGACCTGGAGATCCGCCATCGGACGGAGGACCATCATTCGCTCGATGACGTGATGCGGCATCTCTGGCGGAACTACGGCAAGGTGGGACGGGGCTTGGAGGAGCACGAGGTCCCGGGGATCGTTCAGGCGGAGACCGGGATCGATGTCTCGGATTTCTTCCGACGCTACGTCGAGGGGACGGAGGAGATCGACTTCGCCCGGTTCCTCCGGTACGCCGGGATCAAGTTCCATCCCAAGGAGCCCAAGCCCGAACCCGGGGACGACGAGGAGGCCGGCTACCTCGGTGTGGAGTTCACCGACGACGCGGGCCGGCCGAAGATCCGTTCGGTCCTGGACGGGGGCCCCGCGCGACGGGCCGGGCTTTCTCCCGGGGATGAGATCGTCGCACTGAACGGCGCGCGGGTCACCTTCTCCGAGTTCGAGAAGTCCCTGAAACGATTCCCGGCGGGCTCGACCGTCGAGGTGTCGCTCTTCCGCCGGGGCTGGTTGACGAAACTTCCGCTGGTGACCGGGAAGGCGCCCCCGGAGAAGTACCTGTTGACGCCCATCGAGACCCCCTCTCCGCTCGAACGGGCCATCTACGAATCCTGGCTCGACGCCAAGTGGGAGGCCCCCAAGAAGGCCGACGACGCGGCAGCGGATCAGTGACGACGAGGGACGGACCGAGGC
>JBARHO010000264.1:0-8336 GCA_049799275.1 Thermoplasmata archaeon | reverse complement strand
CGACGTACGACGGGAAGGCCTTGCCCCCGCCGATGGTCGTTCCCTCTGCGCTCGGGATGATGACCGGTCGCCCGCCTTCCAATACGGCAGCCGCCGAGTTGCTCGTGCCCAGATCGATACCGATGATTTTCGCCATTTTTCCTCTTCCCCTGAACTATCCAACCGTAGTTTGCCAATAAGCGACGCTTACGCGCAGCAGTTAGCCTACTCTACTATAAAAAGAGAGCCTAGACCAGATTCGGTTCGCACCGGCCGACGAACCGTCCCCCCGGTTGCCTCGCGACTCTTCGGTTCGGGTCGCGTGGAGGGGATAGTCAAGCCTGGAATATGGCCTTTCGCCCGGTCCATCCGGTATCGCTTCCGCTTTAGGGGGAGCGGGCGAGGCCACGGATATCCGGTCGGGGGCATGTGACCTCCTGCAGCTAGTTCCCGCAAGCTGGCGGACCGGACCCCCTCGGTCACCCCAAAGCCCCCGGGCTAGGAGGTGCTGCGACTGGGGGGCTCGTCCGGCGTGGAAGCGAATCGCCGCCGCAGCCGTCGCTAAGGGGGTGGGGCCGAGGGCGGCGGCGAGGTCGGGTACGTCGGCTGAGCAGGCGGGTACGCCGGCTGAGGATCCCAATTGGGAGGGGACGAAGGGGGATAGGCGACGGGCGGCGCCATCATCGTCGGATAGTTCGGAGGCACCTTGGGAATTCGAGAGGCGGAGGCCAGCGCGGGGACAAATAGTACGAACGCCACAATCGCCAGATACCACCCGATACCGGGACCCCAGGTCTCGCTCGCATTGAAGGCGTTTCCCGACAGGCCGCACGTGCTGCCTGAGCACGACCCGAAGAACGAGGTGGCGGGGCTACTCGTCGAATTTGCGCCAGTCGTGAAGCTGTCGGTGTGCAGGGCGTTCGGTTGAAGTGCCAGTAGCATCATGGGCGTCGCGATCGCAACGATCAGGCCGAGCACGACGAGCGCCATACCTATCGAACGACGGGCGCGGAACCCGGCTCGGGCGACGAAAAGAACGATCGCGCCGATGAAACCGAGGATGAATCCGAGGATCAAGAGGATCTGTGTGGTGAGGTACAGCTTCCCGGTCTGGTTGAGGCCCAAGTTCGAGTAGGTGGTCTGGTTCGACGCCGGACAAGCCACTGACCCGCTGCAGCTGAAGCTGTACGTCACCGTCTGACCGGGAACGAATGTCGCCGACTCGCTCACGCTCACCCCGTCATTGGATCCCGAGAACGTGGTCACGTACCAGCCGAGGAAGACCGAAGCGAGCAGAAGAACCGCGGCCACGATGGCGAGTGCGCCCGCGATCCGACCGGTTGCGGCCAACGGAGACCTGACGGTGGATCAACGTACTTAATCGTTCGGGCGCCCCGAGGGGAGGATCTGGGCGAGCCAGGTTGGCCGAGGAGCGTCGATGCCATGCGACCGCTCGGATGGAACGCCTGGTCGTCGAAAAGGCGTTTGCTCTTCAGGAGTCCTCGGCGGAGCTCACGGACGCCTTGGACTCTCGCAGCATGGCCGATCGACGGGGTCCTCCCGGCCCTCGAGGAGCTCCTGATCCCACGGCGGAGGGTCTTTACCACTAAACGGGTTCACGCTCCAGACCTGGGGCAGGCCCTCCGCGCCCGTGGGGCGCTACGATCGATGACGAGCGCGGACACGGACCCGGGTCGATGCTCGAGGTACGCCGTCCGACCGGCCGAGCCCCGCGATGCCCCGGCGGTAAGGGAAGTCCACCTCCAAACCTGGCTGACGACCTATCGAGGGTTGATCCCCGAAGGCTACCTGGACAAGCTCGCATCCAGTTGTCCGGCCTGGTTCCAGTGGTCCGAGCGATTGGCCAACCCCGGCTCGGGCCACATCTTTGTGGGCGAAGAAACGACCGAGGGGGTCATCGGGTTCTCGTGGTCGGGTCCCCAGGCGAAACAGAGCTCGACCTACACGGGAGAGATCTATGCGATGTACGTGCGCGCGGACCATCAGCGCAAGGGAGTGGGTCGAGCGCTGATGGCCGCGGCCGCACGATCGCTCGAGATCGAGGGCCACCGCAACCTGCTCATATGGATGGTGGCCGAGAACCCGTACCGCGCCTTCTACGAGAAGAATGGCGGACGCCCCGTGGACCGGCAGCGCCAAGAGCTGGAGGGCATGGCGCTCGATCTGATCGGCTACGGCTGGAACGAGGACTCGTTCGCCCGCTTGGCGAACCCGTGATCCACGGAACTCGCGGCCTTCGACGTGCCCCCGCCGTCGGGTAACGCTCATCCACACGTCCATTCTGAGGGGCCGTCAATGGAGGCCACGGCTCTCCGGGTCCGGACGCCCGAAGGGCGCTCTCTCCGGATCACCGAAGGAGGGGACCCCCGGGGGTGGCCGATCATCCTGCTGCACGGGATCCCCCTGTCCGGTCGACTGTACCGACCTCAGCTCGCGTACGCCGGTGTTCGAGGGATCCGTCTGATCAGTTATGATCGCCCGGGGTACGCCGGCTCGGATGCCTTACCGGGCCGGAACGTCGCCCAGGCGGCCCAGGACGTCTCCTTCATCGCGGATCGGCTCGGGCTATCGCGATTGGGGGTCTGGGGATACTCCGGCGGAGGGAACCACGCTCTGGCCTGCGGCGCGCTCCTGCCCGAACGCGTGACGGCCGTCGCCGCTGCCGGGGCGATGGCCCCGTACGGCGCCCCAGGTCTCGACTGGTTCGCCGGGCTGGGGAGCTCCAATGTCGACGAGTTCCGTGCCGCCCTGGCCGGTCGGGACGCGATGGAGGGGTTCCTGCGTCCCCAATGGCTCACGCTCCAGAAAAATGGAGGGGTGTTCTGGCCCGATCTCATGACGCTCCTCTCACCGGGCGACCTCGAGCTCCTTCAGGGGGAGCTCGGGGAGTATCTCGGTGCCGCCACGATCGAGGCGCTCATGCCCGGGTTCGCCGGTTGGACCGACGATGACCTGGCCCACGTCGCACCCTGGGGGTTCGAGCTCCGACCCCCCGAGGTCCCGACCTCGATCTGGCATGGGAAGAGCGACCGCTTCGTACCGTACTCGCACTCTGTGTGGCTCTCGGAACACCTCCCGGGTTCAGAGCTCATGTTGTTCGACGACGAGACCCACCTGACGATCTTCGAGCGCCGGTTCCCGGAGATCCTGGCATGGCTGGTGGATCGCGGTCGGGCGACCGGCGAGATCACGAGAGGTTGAGCGTGCACTCGGCCGGCTGGCCCCCCTCGCTCTGAGCACCCGGCGCGCGGGGTCCGCCGTCATCGAGAGGAGGAACGAACGCCGTCGCTATTCCGTCTTATAGGACGAGGCATCTCCACCGGGGGATGACCCGCCCCGTGGGACCCTGGGTGCGGAAGGCCCGCCGGGTGCTCCCCGCGATGCGCGCCTGGCGCGCGGATCTCCACCGGGAACCCGAGCTCTCCAACGAAGAGCACCGGACCCAACAGAAGATCCTCGAGGCGCTCGGGGGGCTTGGGATCACGACGCGTACCTACAACGACTTCAACGGGGTCCTGGGCGTCATCGCCGCGGACCGGCCCGGCCCGGTCGTGGCCCTGCGCGCCGACATGGATGCACTGCCGGTGACGGAGGAGACGAACTTCCCGTTCCGGTCCCGAACGCCGGGGAAGATGCACGCCTGCGGTCACGACGTCCACATGACCTGCCTGCTCGGGGCGGCCGCGATCCTGCATCGGGAGGAGAACCGGCTGGTTGGACCCGTCAAGCTCCTGTTCCAGCCGGCCGAGGAGGAGGGCGTCCGGGGAGGGGCCCTTCCGTTCATCGAGCGCGGCTGTCTCGAGGATCCCCACGCCGACTTTGTTGTCGGCCAACATGTCGACCCGGGTGTCGCGCTCGGGTCGATCGGTTGGAAGACCGGACCGATCATGGCCGCCGCCGACCATTTCGTCATCCGTATCCGGGGCACGCCTGGCCACGCCGCCCACCCACACCGCGGTCCGGACGCGGTGGTCGTGGCCGCCGAGATCGTGACCGGCCTTCAGGCCCTGGTCAGCCGGATGCGCAATCCCCTCGACCCGGTCGTCGTGAGCGTCGGGATGATCCACGGCGGCACGCGCCACAATATCCTCCCCGAGGAGGTCGTCCTCGAGGGCACGGTCCGCACGTTCCGTGCCGATACTCGCTCGATGATGGAGAAGAACCTCCGGCGCCGGGTCGCGCTCCTGGCCCGGAGCATGGGAGCCTCGACGACCACCCGCTACATCCGTGGGTACCCGGTGACCGTGAACGAGCCCAAGGCCACCCAGATCGTGGCGGAGGCCCTCCGGCGGGAGCTCGGTAAGGAGTACGTCACGGAGATGGAACGGCCCGAGATGGGCGCCGAGGACTTCTCCCGATACCTGGAGAAGGTCCCGGGCACGTTCCTGCGGCTGGGTGTCGGGGAACCGGGTCACCCGATGGCGCTCCATAGCCCGACCTTCGCGCCGAACGAGGCGGTCCTGATCACCGGCGCGGCCGCTCTGGCGAGCGCGGTGGAGGGGCTCCAGGCGCCATGACCCCGTCGGTCGAAGAGCTCCGATCGGAGTTCCCGGCGCTGCGCGCGCGGGAGGACCGGGGGACCCCCGTTTACCTCGACTCGGCCTGCATGTCGCTCGTCCCGAACGCGGTCCTCGAAGCGATGATGGAGTACTATCGGGATTTCCCGGGTTGCGCCGGCCGCAGCCTGCACCGGTTCGCGGAGGAGGTCTCCCATCGGTTCCAGGCGAGCCGGGAGGCGTTCGCCCGGTTCCTCGGCGCTCCGGAACCGGACCAGGTCGTCTTCGTTCGGAACGCGACCGAGGCGATCAACCTGGTCGGGCGGGGCATCCGGTGGCATCGCGGCGACCGGGTCCTGATCTCGGACCAGGAGCATAACTCCAACCTCGTCCTGTGGCAACGGCTCGCCCGCGAGCACGGGATCGCCATCGAGATCCTCGCTCTGCCCGATGACCGTCAGTTCGACGCGGAGCTGCTCGAAGAAAAGCTCGGCAAAGGGATCCGGCTCGTCAGCCTGTTCCATACCTCGAACCTCGACGGGCGCTCCCTCCCCGTCCGAGAGATCGTCGAACGGTCCCATGCCAAGGGGGCGCGGGTCCTGATCGACGGCTGTCAGGCCGCCCCACACATCCCGATCGATCTCGCGAAGCTGGGCGTCGACTACTACGCGCTCTCGGCCCACAAGATGTTGGGACCGACCGGGACCGGCGTCCTCGCGGGGACCCCGGACGCGCTGGATGAGCTGGAACCGCTCGTTGTGGGCGGCGAGACCGTCGAGTGGACGACGTTGACGGACCACAAGCTCCGGCCTCCGCCGCACCGGTTCGAGGCGGGCCTTCAGAACTACGCCGGCGTCCTCGGGGCCCATGCCGCGATCCGATTCCTCGAGAGCGCCGGGCTTGACGAGATATCGGCGCACGATCGCGAGCTCAATCGGCGGATGACCCAGCTCCTGGAAGGCGTCCCGCGCATCCAGGTGCTCGGGCCGGGCGAGCCGAACGATCGCCCGAGCATCTTCGCGTTCTCGATCGAGGGCGTCGACCCGAACGACGCGGCCCTCTTCCTGGACGAGGGCTATCGCGTTCTCGTCCGGTCGGGGATGCACTGCGTCCACTCTTGGTACGCGAAGCGCGGTTTGAGCGGGAACGTCCGGGCGTCGTTCTACCTGTACAACACTCCCGCGGACGTGGACGCGCTGGTCGCGGGAGTTCGCGAGCTCGTCGAGCGGGTACCGGGTCGACCGGGGCCCTCGGCGTCCTAGCGGTACATGGGCTGGGACATCACGGTGGGCCGATCGCCGGGGACCTTGTCGGCCGCCTTGCGCTGGATCGAGAGGAGCTGTTGTTCGATCCGCTCCGCCTCGTGGTAGAGCGGGATCGGATCGAGCGGCGTGTGGAGCAGGATGCGATTGATCGTCTCGATCACCTTCGCGGCCGCTCGGGCATCCGGATAGTCCGCCTGCGCCTCCGCGAGGAACGTCAGCACATCGAACCCCCGACGCCGTCCCTCGTTGAGCAGGACCCCGGCGATGCCGGTGATGACCCCTTCCATGAAGGGGCTCATGTTCGGCTCGATGTAGAGCTCGCGGGCCTTCTGGGTGCTCGCCACGCCGTACACCTTCACATCAGCGAGACGGGGACCGCGGCCGCGGGACTCGATCACCGTGGGCTGCTCGACGACGAGACCCTCGGGGGAGACCAGGAGCCCGCACCGTTGTTCCTGGACCCAGTCGATGATCGCGGTCGCGAGGGGATGGATGATGTTCGGCGCGGGGTGGAACTCCGAAACGAACGCCACGATCTTGTCGGCCACCCGGCCGGCGCGATCCGCCCCCGGTCGGCCGGCGTAGATCCGAACCGGATGCTGGGGGGTCCCGTCGCGCACCAGGGAGACCGTCGGGAACGAGGGGGATTCGACGATCCCGATCTGCTCCATGTGGAGCGTGTCGATCAAGTAGTTGGCCACGATCGAGCTGACCAGTCCAACGGAAGGGAACCCATCGATGACGATGGCCCCCTCGACGTCGATGCGCTTGACCTCGTAGATCTTGACGTCGTCCTGACCCATCGTCATGGTTTCAGATAGAACGGTCCACGATGTGGCCGAGCTCCTTGCTGATGAGATCGACGATGTCCTTGGTCAACGCCGAGCGGATGTTCTCGGGCATCGCGGCGAGCCCGAGGCGCGCCGTGCACGCGCCTACACGCACCAGAGCGGCGTACTCGAACGCCCGCGCCTCGAGGAGGGCACGAACGGCGTCCTTGAGGTCCTGCTGAAGCTTCGGGTCCTCCTTGAGCGTCTTCTCGAGATGTCGGCGGATCTCGTCCTTGACGATGTCGCGTGTCGCCTCTCGGAGGAGCTCTTCGGGTCGGAGGAGGTCCCGAGTGCTCTGGACCAGGATATCGATCGGTTCGCCGGAGGAACCTTCCGCCATGGTGCCGATAAGAGCGGGAACCGGGGGATAACGATTCCGATGTACCGGCTCCGGAAGGAGCCCATCGGATCGTCGAGGGGACCGTCCGACGGTCGCTTCGCTCGACCCGGTAGGGGCCCGGTAGCGATGCGGTCACCCAGCTGACCCGGATCGCCGTCGCGGAGGGAGGCCGACGCGGGACCTCCGGCGTCGGTCGTGCGGGCGGAACTGTCCAACATGGTTCGGGCCGAACAGCACGTGAAAGTTTATCCGCATCCGACCCTCGTGTACCCTCGTGGGCCGGTAGATCAGCCCGGAAGATCGCTACCTTGGCAAGGTAGAGGCCGCGAGTTCAAAGGAGGTCGGGGAACCCCGGCGTCGGAGATTCTCGCCCGGTCCACTTTTCGCTCCACGTTCTCCGAGGAGAAGTTCGTACCTTGTCGAACCCGAGGACCGACATCCACGCGTACTGTTTTATAGCCCTCGGTTTCTGAATCCCGATCGTGGAACTCGAGCTCAAAGAGAAGATCGCGGGGGAGGTCGTGCTCTCCTCGCACCCGGGCCGGACCTTGAGAAAATGGCGCGAGGACTTCGGCATATCCCAGCGCGATCTGGCCCGTACCCTGGAGACCGTCCCCTCCGTCGTTTCCGACTACGAGTCGGAGCGTCGGGCGAGCCCCGGCGCCGCGTTCATCCGCCGGTACGTGGAAGCGCTCGTGGATTGCGACACGCAGAGCGGAGGAAGGGTGTCCCAGCGGCTCGGGCTCCGGCCGCATTCCGATGGCATCCTGGGGATGCGCGAGTTCTCGATCGCGATCCCGCTCAAGACCCTGGCCGATCGCCTCCAGGCCCGGCCGAACTCCCGGGTCGATCTCCACCGGGACATCCACGGTTTCACCCTGCTCGACGCGCCCCGGGCGATCCTGTCGATCGACGCCTCCCGGTTCGTCGAGGTCTATGGGTGGACCACGCAACGGGCGCTCATCTTCGCGAACGTGAAGTACGGTCGCTCCCCGATGGTCGCCATCCGGGCCCATCCGCTCAAACCGGCGGCCGTCATCTTCTCCGCCCCGGGACGGATCGACGCACTGGCGGTCCGCCTCTCCGAGGTGGAGAACATCCCTCTCTTGTCCACGAGCCTCGGATCGAACCAGGTCCTGGAACGATTGCAAGAGATGTAGGAGGAGAATCGATGGAAGCAGGAATCGTGAGCTACGGCGCGTACGTGCCTCGCTATCGGATCACGCCCGCGGAGATCGGAAAGGTCTGGGGCATCGACGGGGCCGCGATGGGGATCGGGTTGAACGTCCAACGAAAGAGCGTCCCCGCCCCGGATGAGGACACCATCACGATCAGCACGGAGGCGCTCCGGGTCGCCCTCATCCGCGGGGCGATCGACCCGCAGGAGATCGGAGCGATGTACGTC
>JBARHO010000263.1:0-5668 GCA_049799275.1 Thermoplasmata archaeon | reverse complement strand
CGCTTCCCCGGGCCCGGGCAGCGCCTCGGCGGTGGAGGGCGACGAGGGACCGGTCGATCCCCGGCCGACGCTGCCGAAGAACCGGGTCGAATCGCGTTTCCAACTGAACCTCCTCTCGGAGGAGATCGAACAGCGGCGGGTCCGCAACGCGCGCGATCCCCGGCTCAAGGCCGGGCAAGAGGAGCTGGACGGGGCCGAGAGCGCCTACCGGAGGGGGGACTTCACCGAGGCCCTGCGGCTCGGTCTCCGTGGTCGTCGCGCGCTCGGCTCCCATCTCGATTCCTTTCCGCTGCCACCGGGAAAGGGGACCGCCGCCCCTCTCCGGCCGTCGAACGGTGCGGGGCCCGGCGCTCCCGCTCGAGCCGGCCCGGCCCTTCAGGCGACCTGTCCCACGTGCCACCGCGCGACCCGGGACTCGGACCGGTTCTGCCGTAGCTGTGGGACGACGCTGCGAGCCCCTTCCTGTCAGCGCTGCGGTCAGGCGATCGTAGAGAGCGACCAGTACTGCGGAAAGTGCGGGGCCCCGGTCGGGTCCTAGGAACCGGCCTCGCTCGGTCCCAGGAAATCGTCGAGCCGCCGCTGGGTACGGGCCTCGTGGAGGAGCGCGCTCGTGGCCAACCATCGGGGTAGGGGGATCGCGAACGTCGAGCCGACGACCGTGAGGAGCTCCGCGATCGAGCTGAGGTGGACCGGCACGGTCTGCAGGGCGGCGCGCACGTGCTCTCGCACGTTCCAGACCCCGAGCGGGAGGATCTCCCCCGGGTGGACCTCCCGGAGGACCAGGACCCCGGCCTGGCGTCCGAGCCGGAGCAGCGCCTCCGACGTGGCCAGGCGAGCGGCGTAGTAGCAGCCCCCGATCGAGGCGTAGGTGGTCCGCCCGTAGAACCCCTCGTGGTCCCCCATGAGGACGATCTCCGTGGGGTTCGGGTTCCAGAACGTGCTCGGGTACCAGGCCTCGATGGACTCGTACCGATAGGTCCCGGGTAGGAGAACGATGATCCAGCGGTTCCCGAGGGCCGTCAATCGGTACACCAGGAACTCGGAGAGCTCGGGGAGGTAGCGCACCCCCTCGAGGTTCTGCTTCCCGAGGATATCGTCGACGGCCGTGATCGACCACCGAGTGGGAACGAATCTCCGCCGGCCGTGACGTCCGAGGGTCCCCGCCGAGAACGCCCGTTGGATGCGACTGACCCGCACCCCACGATGGTAGAGCTCGTCCACCGCCACCTGGGCGGTCGCATCGGTATCGCTCGCCAACCGATCGAGACGAGCGTCCACCCGCCGGACGTCGAGCTCTACCCGTTCGATCGGGGCCGAGGGGCCGTAGGGCGGCGAACTATCGGAGAGCAGGAGGTTGCCCCGCGGTGGGCGACGGAACTCCGCTTCGACCTCCACGCTGTCCGTGGCCAGGGCGATCTCCTGGAGATCGGTGATGTACCGGTTCGGGGACTCGGCCTCCGTGACGCTGAACCGTCGGGTCCCTCGGACGAGGGAGGTCCGAAAGCCCACCACGTCCGCCACCGAGCGGCCGACCCACTCTTCGGGCGTGTCGAGCAGGAGCGTATCGCCGTGCGTCGTGGAGAGGAGCGGTCCCAACGAGATCTTGGGGTACCCGAACCGGCCGACGAACAGTCCGGGGGGCGAGGATCCGTCGAGCTCCCGTCCCGAGATCAGCGGGAGCGTCCGGGCGAACGCCTCGTACTTCATGACGATCGGACAGACCGGTTTCCCGCACAACATCCGGGCCGACCGGCAGCGCAGGCACATCGAGGGGTCCTCCCGTAGACCCGGTATCGTGATGGAGAGCCCCTCGAACGGCCGAACGGCCGGAAAATCGGGAAGGGGAGGCTGCTCGGTCATCACCGGGTCAACCGGTTCTACCTATTTGGGTGCCGGGAGAGGTCCTGAAACGCTGAGGAGGGGACCACTGGACCCGAGCGGATGCCGATCCCGGCGGCGGACCGAAATATCCTTAATAGCCGTCACAACCTAATCGAGAACAGCCGCTCACTGTGGGACTGTGGGGTAGCTTGGTCCATCCTTCGGGGTTCGGGACTCCGAGACGCCAGTTCAAATCTGGCCAGTCCCACGGGTGGCCTGCGATACTACCTTCGGCTCGTCCCAGCGTGAGGACCCCCCGCAGGGCAGGCCAAGATCCGTGTTCCGGTCGGAATGCGAGGCCGCTCAGTAAACGATCTTCGACAAGGGGTGACCGATCTCTTCAGCGAGGGTCCCCCGACGGGCGCGGTCGAGAGGGTTCGGCTGCCGTCTGCCGAGCTGACCGCCATCGGTCCAGGTCCTTTCCACGGTCTTGGCCGGAGCGGTTCATGATCCGTTCACGTGGGTGACCATGGCTCACGCATCCGTCGCGAAAGGGCCAAGTCAAGTTCCTGTGTCGCTCGCGCGCCCAAGCTGACCATGCAGCCCGACGAGCTCGTCCTGGAGACCCGCGATCTCGGATACGCCTACGCGCCCGGGAGGTTCGCGGTACGCCACCTGACGCTGGGCCTCGGTCGGGGAGAGGTCCTCGGACTCCTCGGCCGGAACGGGGCGGGGAAGACCACGACCGTCCGGCTGCTCACGACCCTGCTCCCGCCGACCGAGGGGACCGCCACGGTGCTCGGCCAGGATATCCGGACCGGAGGGAGGGCCCTCCGGTCGCATCTGGGCGTCGTGCTCCAATCGGAGTCCCTGGACTTCGTCACCGTGGAGAAGAACCTCACGCTGTACGCGTTCCTTTGGGGAGTGGGACGAGAGACCGCCAAGTCCCGTGCCGAAGAGATGATCGAGCTCTTCGAACTGGGACCGGCCCGGCACCGCAAGCCGTGGGCGCTCTCCGGCGGGGAACGGCGGCGCTTCCAGGTGGCCCGGGAGCTCATGCACGATATGGAGATCCTCTTCCTCGACGAGCCCACCGTCGGGCTCGACGCGATCGCCCGCCGACGGATCCTTCAGTACCTCAAGGAACGGGCGCGAACGGGCCTCTCGATCGTGTTCACCACCCACATCCTCCACGAGGCGGACGTGCTCTGCGATCGGATCGCGGTGCTGCACCTGGGCCGGCTCATCGCGCTGGACACCGCGGAGGCGCTCAAGGTCAAGCACGGGGGCGCGCGGGAGGTCTCGGTGACCTTCACCGCCGCGCTGCCGTCGCTCCTCCGGGAGGAGCTCGCGCGGACCCTCGCTGCGCAGAACGCTCTCGTGCTCGAGATCGAGAGCTCGCCCAACGCCGCGACCCAGCTCGTGTTCCGGGCGAAGAACGCCGAGGAGCTCCTCCCCTGGTTCAGTCACTGGGCGCAGGATCACGGTCTGGGGCTCGGGCGCCTGTCCATCGAGGAGGCGACGCTGGAGGGCGCGTTCCTCGGGATGGTGGGACTGGCGGACCAGGACGAGAACGCCGGCGCGGCGTCCAGTGAACGAGGGGCGGAGGCGCTCCCGCCGGGACGCACGGAGGGACTGACCTGAGGATCCCACCGGTGTTCCGCCTCGTGATCCGGAACTTCGCTTCGAACCTCGATCCCCTCACGGTGACGATCCGGTTCGGTCAACCGGCGGTCACGATCGTCGTCCTGGGCACCATGTTCAGTTCGATCATCTCCTCGTCGGTGACCGGCGGGAGCTCGTACACGGCGTTCCTCGTCCCAGGGATGATCGCGTTCCAGATGATCACGGGCGGCGTGGTCTCCGGCAATCTCTTCTGGCTCGATCGGCGCTGGTCGATGGTCGAGCAGATCTTCTCCGGGCCGTTCCTCCGGTCCGAGTACCTGGGCGGGCTGATGCTCACCACTCTCCTGTTCTCGCTCGTGGGGGTCGGCATCATGATGTTGATCGGACTTCCCTTCATCGGGATCCCCTCGCTCTCCGCGGTCGGGGTGGGCGCGGTCCTCCTCACCGTGGCCCTGGGAAGCATCTTCTTCGCCGGACTATTGATCGCCCTGGGGACCCGTCTGCGCTCGGCGAACGCCTACTTCACCATCCAGTCGTTCCTCCAGCTGTTCGTCATCTTTCTCTCGACCGTCTACTATCCGATCACCGATCGGACCCCGAGAGCGCTCGCGGTCATCTTCTACGCCAACCCGCTGACCTACGCGGCGAACACGATCCGGGACGCCTTCGGGGGCGTGCTGGGGGTGAACGATCTCGAAGGGGTCGGCGTTCTCGCCCTGCTCGCCGCCATCGCGTTCGGGGCCGCCGTGTGGGGCTTCCGGACGATGGACCTGGGGCCGATCCAGTAGGACAGCCGGGGCGGGGATCCCCAGTTCGGGGCCGGCCCGGACCGGAGGTCCAGGACGCTCAAGGGGTGCCGTATCCGCTCACCTTTCTGGTCGTGTTGGAACCGAGGATCGGACCCTGCTGCTCCGGACCTGGTAGGGTACAAGTAGGGGCCTCAGTTCGCCCCGCTAGTCATGAGTGAAACCCCCTCGTCCCTCCAGCGGGCCGCCGCTCGGAACCTGGTGAAGAACTACCTCCGCGTCAAGCCCGGCGAGAACGTCATCGTCGAATCCTGGACCCACACGCTTCCCATGGCGTCGGCCATGGTGGACGAGGTGCGCCGGATCGGCGGGAGCGCGTTCCTCTCGTACGAGGACGACGACGCGTGGTGGCGTGCGGTAGAGCGCAAACAGGCCAAGCCCCTCGGCCGTTTGTCCGACCCCGAATGGGCCGCGATCGCGGCGGCGGACGCCTACGTACAGTTCTGGGGCCCGGCGGACTCGGCCCGGTTGGAGAAGCTCGGCGAGCAGAACCTGGACGACTGGGCCACGGGCTGGTTCGATCGGTGGTACAAGTTGGCCCGATCGACCGGGTTGCGGGGCGGGCGGATGGCGACGGGGTGGGTCACGGACTCCCGTGTCCGTCACTGGGGGGTCCGCAAGCAAGTGTGGATGAACGACCTCCTGAAGGGCTGCCTGGTCGACCCGACGGACCTGGCCAAGAGCGGCAAGCGCCTCTCCCGCGCGCTCACCGGGAGGAACAAGATCCGGATCACCCACCCCAACGGGACGGACCTCGAGGTGGCCCTGGCCGGTGTGCCTCCGAGGCTCTACGAAGGGTACCCCCATCCCAACGACAAGGCCTACAGCGAGTTCGACATGATGGGGAACTTCCCGGATGGGAGGCTTCGGATGGCCCTGGACGCCCGGACCGCCGAGGGGAGGATCGTTTCGAACCGTCGTAGCTACGACGAGGTCTGGTTCCCATGGGCGGTGTATTCGGGCGGCGCGTTCGAGTTCTCCGATGGGAAGCTGACGTCGTACTCGTTCGAGAAGGGAGGGGCCAAGTTCGCCAGCGACTACGCCCGGGGTACGCCGGGGAGGGACCGGACGGGCTCGCTCATCCTCGGACTGAACCCCAAGCTCCAGAACGTGCCGTACATGGAGGAGAAGGAGCGCGGCAGCGTCCGGTTGACCGTGGGCGGGAACACCTACTCGGGGGGGAGCAACCCCTCGGACTTCCGAGGCGCGATCTGCCTCGCGGGCTCGGAGATCAGCGTCGACGGGACCCCCATCATCCGCGCGGGACGGATCCTGTAGGTCCGCAAGTTCCCTCGTTGCGGTACCCAGGGGATCTCCTCGCTCCTCGAGGTCGCGAGGGGCGCGGGCCCCGGTGGAAGGGGGGGAGCCTAGGTACGGCGGGCCTCATCGGTTGGGGGACCGGGTGAGCCACGGAG
>JBARHO010000262.1:0-3643 GCA_049799275.1 Thermoplasmata archaeon | reverse complement strand
GGGCCCCACCCTGATCGAGGCCCAGGTGATGCGGCTGGGTCCCCACTCCACCTCGGATGATCCGAAGCGGTACCGGACCGAGGAGCAGCTCGCCCCGTGGCGGGAGAAGGATCCGGTCCGGCGACTGCGACAAGAGCTCATCGAGGCCGGTCTGCTGACCGAAGCGACGGACCGACAGATGGTCGAGGAGGTGAAGGCCGAGATCGCCTCGGCCCTCCAGGCGGCGGAGGCCGCCGCACCGATCGACCCGATGACCTTGTTCGACGATGTCTTCCAGGAACGGCCCGCGGGCCTCGAGGCCGAGCGGGCCAAGTTCGCAGAGCGGTACAAGATGGGCGAGATCCACCAATGACCGAGATGACGCTGGTCCAGGCCGTCAATCGCGGGCTCTTCGAGGCGATGAGGCAGGACCCGGATGTCCTCGTCCTCGGGGAGGACGTCGGGGTGAACGGGGGCGTCTTCCGGGCCACGGAAGGGCTCTTCAAGGAGTTCGGAGCGGATCGGGTCATCGATACGCCGCTCTCGGAGACCGGTATCGTGGGCACCGCGATCGGGATGGCGCTCTACGGGTTGAAGCCGGTCGCGGAGATCCAGTTCATGGATTTCATCTACCCGGCGTTCGATCAGATCGTGAGCGAACTCGCGAAGTTCCGGTACCGGTCCGGCGGTCAGTTCCCATGCCACGTGGTGATCCGCACGCCGTACGGCGGGGGCGTCAAAGGAGGGCTCTATCACTCCCAGAGCACCGAGGCCTATTTCGCCCACACGGCGGGTCTCAAGGTCGTCATTCCCTCGAACCCCGCGGACGCCAAGGGCCTCCTCCTGTCCGCGATCTTCGATCCGGATCCGGTGATCTTCATGGAGCCGAAGCGGATCTATCGGGCCTCGACCGGCGAGGTCCCGGAAGGGGACCACCGGGTCCCGTTCGGGAAGGCGTCGGTCCTTCGCGAGGGGAGCGATATCTCCGTCTTCGCCTACGGGGCCATGGTCCCGCCGACGCTGCAGGCCGCCGAGCAGCTCGCGTCGGAGGGGATCTCCGCCGAGGTCATCGATCTCCGGACCCTCGTCCCGCTCGACGAGGCGGCCATCGTGCGGTCCGTGGAGAAGACCGGCCGCGTCGCGGTCGTCCACGAGGCGGCCAGGTTCTGCGGGTTCGGGGCGGAGCTGACCGCCCTGGTCGCCGAGCGCGCCCTCTACTCGCTCAAGGCGCCGCCGGTCCGGATCACCGGGTACGATACTCCGTTCCCGTACGCGCTCGAGCACCTCTACCTCCCGAACGCCGAGCGCATCGTCCACGAACTGCGTGAGACGGTCAAGGCCAGCTGATCGAGGGCAGGGCCATGTCGTACGAGTTCAGGCTCCCGGATATCGGAGAAGGGGTAGCGGAAGGCGAGATCGTCCAGTGGTTCGTCACGGAGGGCCAGACGATCCAGGAGGATCAGCCGCTCGTCTCCGTCCTGACGGACAAAGCGAACGTCGAGATCCCGTCCCCCAAGAGCGGGCGGATCGTGAAGCTGCATGCCGCCGTCGGCGAGAAGGTCAAGGTCGGGGGTCCGCTCGTGACCTTCGACGTCGCGGGAGGCTCCGCGGCGCCTCCGACGACCCCGACCGCCGCTCCGGGCCCGGCCACGCTCACCGGAACTACCGCGATCCCCACCTCTCGAACGTCGAACGTGGTGGCACCGGATGGACCGGAAGCGTCCGCTCGTGTTCTCGCTACCCCTCAGGTGCGCCGGTTGGCCGCCCAACGAGGGATCGACCTTGCCCGGATCCATGGATCCGGCCCCGGGGGGCGGATCACTGAGGCCGACCTTGGGGCCGCGACCTCGGAGCCCGCCTCCGCCCCCGCCCCCGCGACGACCACCTCCACCCCGGCCGAGACCCAGGCCGACCCCGGTTGGGCCGGCCCGTCACCGACCGCTCCGGTCCCATCGGGCCGGCCGGAACCGGTCGCGCCCGCCTCTCCGGCGACGGGGGATACGTCCGGAGGGTTCGTGGGGGCCTCCGCCGGCAAGGAAGAACGGGTGCCCCTTCGAGGGGTCCGCCGGATCATCGCGGAGCACATGTCGACGGCCGTTCATCGAGCAGCCCACTACACCTACGTCGAGGAGATCGACGCGACCGAGCTCGTGAGCTGGCGGGAACGGATGGCGAAGCACGTCGAGAAACAGGGCGTTCGGCTCTCGTACCTTCCGTTCATCGTCAAGGCCGTCACCGCCGGTCTCAAGGCCCACCCGTGGATGAACGCCCGGATGGACGATGAGCGCAGCGAGCTCGTCGTGTATCCGGAGTACCACATCGGCATCGCGACCGCCGCTCCCGAAGGGCTGATCGTGCCCATCGTCCGGAACGCGGATCGCAAGAGCGTGAGCCACCTCGCGAAGGAGATCCAGGACCTGGCCGAGCGCGGGCGAGCGGGCAAGCTCGAGCGCTCCGAGCTCGTGGGCGGGACCTTCACGATCACGAGCCTGGGGGCCCTCGGCGGCGTGATGGCGACCCCGATCCTCAATTACCCCGAGGTGGCGATCCTCGGGGTCCACAAGATCGCGCAACGACCGGTCTATCGCGCCGATGGGACGATCGGTCCCGCGCAGTTGATGAACCTCTCGGTGTCGCTCGATCACCGGGTGCTCGATGGCGTCGTGGCCGCCCACTTCCTGGCGGAGGTCAAATCCCATCTCGAGGATCCCCACCGCCTGTTCGCCGAGATGGCGTGAGGGACGCGTACGAGCAGCACGCAGGTGGCTTCGGCCGTCCCGACCGCAAGCGCTCCCGCGGCCATCGTGGAGCTGCCGTACACCCCCGAGGGCCTCGGAAAACAGATCGGACCGGAGTGGGTCACCCTCCTCCGTTCCGGCTACCGCTGGATGACGCTCGCCCGCGTACTGGACGCGCGGATGCTCGGGCTCCAACGGCAGGGGCGGATCGGGTTCTACGGACCGGCCACTGGTCAGGAGGCCGTCAGCGTCGCCGCCGGGCTCGCCAGCCGGGTGGAGGACTGGATCCTTCCGGGGCTGCGGGAACAACTGGTGGCCCTGGTCCGCGGTCACCCGCTCGAGAACTACGTCCATCATCTCTTCGCCAACGACCACGATGCGGCGAAGGGCCGTCAGATGCCCTGTCACCCGACCGCGAAGGACGTGCACTATGTCTCGATGTCCTCGGTCGTCGGCACCCAGATCAGTCACGCCGTCGGGGTCGCCTACGCCATGAAGGCCCGGCGGGCGGACACGGTCGTGCTCGGGTTCTTCGGGGACGGGGCGACCAGCGCGAACGACTTCCATGCCGGGCTCAATTTCGCCGGGGTGTTCTCGCTCCCCGTCGTCCTCTGCTGTACGAACAACCAATGGGCGATCTCACAGCCGGTCGACCGCCAGACCCGGTCCGAGACGCTGGCGCAGAAGGGCGCGGCGTACGGCATCCAGGCACGCCGGGTGGACGGGACCGACTTCGTGCGCTGCTATCTCGAGCTTGAGCGGGCCATCACCGACGCGCGCTCGGGAAAGGGTCCCACCCTGCTCGAGTTCGTGCTCTATCGGATGACGCCGCACTCGAGCTCCGATGACCCGACCCGATACCAGGCGGCCGACTGGATGGAGCGCGCCCGGGCCTCGGACCCCGTCTCCCGGCTGGAACAGTTCCT
>JBARHO010000261.1:0-21704 GCA_049799275.1 Thermoplasmata archaeon | reverse complement strand
GGTCCCTCGCCCATCGACCTGGCCGAGCGGATCCGCGAGACGTTGGGGCTCTCGTTCATCGTCGGGAGCCACGACCTCATGTTCGAATGGAGCACCGCCGAGGAGTTCCGGGGTCGCATCGAGCAGGTCCACGACCTTCTTCGGGACACGGGCGCCTATTATCGCGTCCAGACCGCGGAAGAGGAGCCGGGCCGCTCCCCGATCATCGCCTGGCCCCCGGCCCTGACGGATGGTCCGCAACGTCATCCGGCGTACGAGCCGGATCCGGATGATTCGGCCGAGACGGGCCGCCACAAGGCGACCCGGCGGGTCACGCTCGCCGCCCCCGAGTAACGGGTTAACCCCGATCGAACGCGGCCTCACCGCGCGGACCGAGCGCCCGTCGATCTATCCGACGGCGCCGATCATCTCGAGCTGGATGAGACGGTTCAGCTCAAGGGCATAATCGACCGGCAGTTCCTTCGCGAACTCCGCGAGGAAGCCCATCAGGATGAGGTGGATCGCGTCCGATTCGTTGAGCCCGCGGCTCATCAGGTAGAAGATCTGCTCCTCGCCGATCTTGCCCACGACCGCCTCGTGCGTGATGGTGGCGTCCTCCTCATGGATCTCGTTGTAGGGATACGTGTCCGATCGGCTGAGATCGTCCGGCAGGAGAGCGTCGCAGCGGACGGCCGCCTTGACGCCGGTCGCGCCCTTGGCGACGTGCAAGAGACCGCGATAGCTCGTCTGGCCCCCGCGGATCGCGATGGACTTGGAGACGATCTTGCTGGACGTGTCCGGGGCGGAGTGGACCGCCTTGGCGCCGCTATCGATGATCTGGCCGGCCGAGGCGAACGCGACGGACAGTACATCCGCTCGCGCCCCGCGCCCCTTGAGGTAGACGCTGGGGTACTTCATCGTGATCTTGCTGCCCATGTTGCCGTCGACCCACTCGACGAGCGCGTTCTCGTAGGCCACGGCCCGCTTCGTCACCAGGTTGTAGACGTTCTTCGACCAGTTCTGGACCGTGGTGTAGCGGACCTTCGCGTACGGCTCCGCGACGACCTCGACGACGGCCGCGTGCAGCGAATCGGTCGAGTAGATCGGGGCGGTGCATCCTTCGATGTAGTGGACCTTGGCCCCCTTGTCCGCGATGATGAGCGTACGCTCGAACTGACCGACGTTCTTCGCGTTGATGCGGAAGTACGCCTGGAGGGGGATGGCGGCGTCCACGCCGGGCGGGATGTAGACGAAGCTTCCGCCGGACCAGACCGCGCTGTTGAGCGCCGAGAACTTGTTGTCGTTGTACGGAACGATCTTCCCGAAGTACTTCCGGAAGATCTCCGGGTGCTCGCGCATCGCCGTGTCCGTATCGCAGAAGATGACCCCCTTCTGGCTCAGGTCCTCCCGGATCTTGTGATAGACGGTCCCCGAGTCGTACTGGGCCCCGACCCCGCCGAAGAACTCCCGCTCGGCCTTGGGGATGCCGAGCTTCTCGAAGGTGTTCTTGATGTCGGCCGGGAGGTCGTCCCAGCTCTTCTTGGTGTCCCCCTCGGCGAGGGGGTTGGCATAGTACGTGTAGGAGTCGAAATCGATCTCGTCGAGGGAAGGCCCCCAGTCGGGCATCGGCCGCTCGACGAAGTGCTCGTAGGCCCTCAGACGGTAGTCGAGCATCCAGTCGGGCTCGTCCTTGAGGCGGGAGATCTGTTCGACGATCTCGCGGCTCAGGCCCTTCTCGGTCCGGACCTTGTACGTCTCGGGGTTCTTGAAGTCGTACCGGGTATAATCGAGGGGAAGAACCTCAGGAGGAGCGGTTTGGGCCATGTTGCACCAATGAATTACATCACATGTAGGTATTTAAATGCTCAGTAGCTCTTCGCGAACCTCGGGGATCGCCCCCCGCTCTCAGGGTGCGACCGGGCTCCCCTGAGGTCGAGGGGTCGCAAAGACCGCTTCGACCTTCTCGAGGCCGTCGAAGAGACGGTCCAGGTCGTCCACGTCATTGTATAGATAAGGACTTGCCCGGGAGAGGGCGGGCACGCCGAGGCGTTCCATGAGGGGCTGCGCGCAGTGATGGCCGCTCCGGATCGCGATGCCCTCGGCATCGAGAAGGCTCGAGACGTCGTGGGGATGGACCCCCTTCAACGAGAACGACAGGACCGGCTCCCGTTCGGCCGGGTCGGTCGGTCCGTAGAACCGCAGTCGGTCGCCGAACCGCTCCTCGGCCCTCCGATAGGCGTGCTGGGTCAGGTGGAGGTCATGGTCCGCGAGCTCCTCCCAGCCGATCCGCTCCAGATATCCGAGCGCCGTCGAGAGCCCGAAGGCCCCCGCGACGTTCGGGGTCCCTGCCTCGAACCGGGCCGGGGGTTCGGCGTAGCTCACCCGGTCCGTGTGGACCTCCCGGATCATCTCGCCCCCGCCCGAGCAGGGCGGCATGTGGGCGAGGAGGTCGAGCCGACCCCACAACGCCCCGATCCCGGTCGGGCCCAGCGTCTTGTGGCCGGAGAAGGCCAGGAAGTCGGCCCCGAGCTTCTGGACGTCGATCGGTCGATGGGGCGCCGACTGGGCTGCGTCGACCACGACGAGCGCACCGACATCGTGGGCGCGATCGGCGATCTCCCGGATGGGATTGATCGTTCCGAGCACGTTCGAGACGTGCGTGATCGTGACGACCTTCGTGCGACGGGTAAGGAGCTTGTCGAGCTCGTCCAGTCGCAGCCGGCCCATCGGGTCGATGTCGAGGAAATCGAGCTCGATGCCCGGGTACCCGCGCAGCATGTGCCAGGGGACGATGTTCGAATGGTGCTCCATCACGGTCGTGAGGACCCGGTCGCCCTTCTCGAGGGTCCCGCGGCCGAGGCTCATGGCGACCAGGTTGATCGCCTCGGTCGTGCCGCGAACGAAGACCACCTCGTTGGGGTCCTCCGCATGCAGGAACCGGGCCACGTGCTCGCGGGCCGCCTCGTAGGCCGCCGTCGCCTCCTCGCTCAGGGCGTAGACGCCCCGGTGCACGTTCGCGTTGAGACGACGATAGAAGTCGGTCTCCGCATCGATGACCTCGTTGGGCTTCTGGGAGGTCGCGGCGGAGTCCAGGTAGATGAGCTCCTTTCCGTGAAAGGTGCGGCTCAGGATCGGGAAATCCTGCCTGATCCGGTCCGTGTCCACCGTCCGCTCCCCCTTTTCGCGTTCGCTCGCACGGCGGCCACCCCGTCGGATGGCACCCCTAGGCGCTGGCCTGGACGCCGACCTTCACCCAGTCGTACCCCTTGGCCTCCAACTGCTCGGCCAGCTCCCGACCGCCGGACAGCGCGACGATCCCATCGACCATCACGTGCACGCGGTCGGGCTTGAGGTACTTCAGGATCCGTTGGTAGTGAGTGATCACAAGGATGCCGGCATCGGGCCGGTGGAGCTTGGCGACGGTCTCGCCGACAGCCCTAACCGCGTCGATGTCAAGCCCTGAGTCGGGCTCGTCCAGGATCGAGAACATCGGACGGAGCGTCGCCATCTGGAGCACCTCGACGCGCTTCTTCTCGCCTCCCGAGAACCCCTCGTTGAGCGAGCGCTTCATCAGCGCCTCGTCCATTCCGAGGAACCCCAGGTGGGTCTTGAGGTCGTTCCCGAAACCCTCCGCGTCCGCGTCCTCCATCGTGTGCCGTTGCATGTGGGCGGTCCACAGGAACTTCGAGAGGGAAAGCCCCGAGACCTCCTGCGGGTACTGGAACCCGAGGAAGAGGCCGGCACGAGAGCGTTGGTCGACCGACATCGCCAGAAGGTCCTTCCCGTCCAGGGTGACCGTGCCCTTGGTCACCTTGTACTTCGGGTGACCCATCAGGGCGTAGGCGAGGGTGCTCTTCCCCGACCCGTTCGGCCCCATCAGGGCGGTGAGCTCGCCGGCGTTGATCGTCAGGTTGACCCCTTTCAGGATCTCCTTGCCCCCGACCTCGGCGTGAAGGTCGTGGACGACAAGTGTATGGGAGGGGACGGTATGCTCGGTCATGTACGTGCCTACCTTTTACAGCCGATACCGTTATTTAAGCATGGCGTGGTGTGTAAACTCTTAGGGGTGGATCCTCGATCGAAGTGAGGCCGGAGATGGTTTCCATCGATACGCAGGTCGGAGAGGGCACCCGGGGGCGCATCCTCGAGGAGCTCGCGGTCTCGCCCAAGACCGCTCGGGACCTGGCCAAGACCCTAGGGATCCAGGAGAGCGCGGCGCGTGGCCACCTGGAGCGCCTCCAGGAACGGGGGTACGTCGTCCCGAAGTTCATCCGGGAGGGCGTCGGCCGGCCGCGCAAGCGCTACCTGCTCACCGACCAGGGACAGGACCTGTTCCCGCGCCAGTACGAGGCGCTCCTCGATTCGGTCATGGAGGAGCTTCTCGCGCAGGAAGGTGAAGGGTTCGTCTCCGCCCTGTTCGCCGAGGCCGCACGCCGGATGGCGCAGACCATCATGAAGGAGGTCCCGAGCACGGGGACCACGCTCGATCGCGCGCAGGCCTTGGCGGGCGCCCTCAACCATCTTGGGTTCCGGTGCACGGTCGAGCAGACGCCGATGGGGGAGCTCAAGATCGTGCGATCGAACTGCGTCTTCCGCCACAGCGCGCTCACCCACTCCTATCTTCTGTGCGATGTCTTCGATAAGCATCTCACGGAAGCGCTCCTCGGTCAGGTCGGGCTCGATCTGAAGGATTCGATCAGCCGCGGAGGGATGAGGTGCACCCACCTGATCCAGCTGCACTAGTTCCACCGCAACGGACCTCGGCGCTTTCCGCCGCGGCCCCACCGATCGCGGAGCCTTCCATCCTGAGCGCGATCGGGAACACGCCCCTCCTGCGGTTGGCCCGGATCGGCGCGGAGCTATCCCCCCGCGTCGAGCTGTGGGCCAAGGCAGAGTTCCTGAACCCGACCGGATCGGTCAAGGACCGAGCGGCCTGGGGTATCGTGGCCTCGGCGATCCGGCAGCGGGCGCTCGGACCCGGGCGGACCCTCGTGGACGCCTCGAGCGGGAACACCGGCGTGGCCTATGCGATGCTCGGGGCCCGGTTCGGTTTCGACGTGGAGCTCTTCCTGCCGGCGAACGTGAGCGCCGACCGGGCCTCCCGCATCCGTTCGTACGGCGCCGGGATCACCTTCACGCCGGCCATCGACGGAACGGATGGGGCCCAGAGGGCGGCGAAGGAGCGAGCGCGGTCGGACCCGGAGCGGTACTTCTATCCGGACCAGTACAACAATCCCGAGAACCCTCGCGCGCACTATCGAACGACCGGACCCGAGATCCTCGAACAGACCGGATCCCGGATCACGCACCTGGTCGCGGGGGTGGGGACCGGAGGAACGCTCTCGGGGACCGCCCGATACCTCAAGGGATCCGTGCCGGGGGTCCGCATCGTGGGGGTCCAGCCCGACGGCCCGATCCACGGGATCGAGGGCTTGAAGCACATCGAGACCGCCCTGCGCCCCAGCACCTACGACGAGACCCTCGTCGACGAGACCGCGTTCGTGCAGACAGAAAGGGCCCAGGCGATGACCCGGCGGCTCTCCCGCGAAGAAGGTCTCCTCGTCGGTACCTCTTCGGGGGCCGCGGTGGAGGCGGCCCTGGGCGTGGGTCGGCCGCTGAAGGAGGCGGTCCTGGTGGTCATCCTTCCCGATCGCGGAGAGCGTACAGCGGACGCGACGGACTGAGGTCGTATGGACGTCCTGCTGCCCGCCGTGGCGGAGTCGGGGATCCGCCGGCACGGCGAGGCCGACTATCCCGAGGAATGCTGCGGCTTCCTGATCGGCCGGGCCGACCCGGGCAAGACCGCCGTACGGGAGATCATCCGGATCGTTCCCGCGAGCAACACGGTCGAGGTGGAGCGACGTCGTCGGTTCGTCATCCGACCGGAAGAGCTCCGTGCCCTCGAGTCGGAGCTGGGGCCCCGGGGGGAGCTGGTCATCGGCTTCTACCACTCCCACCCCGATCACCCGGCGCGTCCCTCCCAGTTCGACGAGGAGCACGCCTGGCCGTGGTACACCTACCTGGTCCTGGGGGTCCAGCAGGGCAAGGCCGGCGCCCTCGGGGCGTTCGAGCTGGACGAAGCGTCGAGGGCCTTCCACGAGGTGAAGCTCGAACGAACGGAGGGAGCGGAGTGGCCGGTGGGTAAGCAAGACCGTAAGACCTCGACCGCCTCTTTTCCGAGCTGATCCGAACGATGTCCGAGAACGATGTCAAGGTACCCGCCCCGCTGCGCAACCTGACGGGGGGTCAGGCCTCGGTACGAACGACCGGCAACAACGTGGGCGAGCTTCTGGCCGACCTCGTGGCGCGGCATGCGGGATTGAAGAAGCACCTCTTCACGCCGCAGGGAAAGCTCCGGAACTTCGTGAGCGTCTACGTGAACGATCAGGATATCCGGTACCTCGGGCGCGACCAGACGCCGGTCAAGCCCGGGGACGTGATCTCGATCGTCCCGGCGATCGCCGGAGGTACCGCTTCCGCGGGGCCGGCGGGCCCCCGCGTCGCACCCGGCGCGGACGATCCCCTTCCGCTCTCGTCCGACGATCTGCACCGGTACAGCCGCCACCTGCTCTTGCCCGCGGTCGGCGTCGCGGGGCAGAAGCGACTGCGACGGTCGAAGGTCCTCTTGATCGGGGCCGGGGGCCTCGGCGCGCCCTCCTCGCTCTACCTCGCTGCCGCCGGCGTCGGGGAGATCGGGCTGGTCGATTTCGACCGGGTCGAGATCTCGAACCTCCAGCGGCAGATCCTCTACGGCACCAAGGATGTCGGCCGGCCCAAGCTCACCGCGGCCGCCGAACGCTTGAACGACCTGAACCCCAACGTCCGCGTCCGGACCATGGAGGAGCATCTCACCTCCGCGAACGCGCTCGATCTCTTGGCCCCGTACGATGTGGTCGTCGATGGGACCGACAACTTCCCGACGCGCTACCTCGTGAACGACGCCTGCGTGCTCCTGGGCAAACCGAACGTGTACGGATCCATCTACCGTTTCGAGGGACAGGCGAGCGTCTTTGACGCACGGCGGGGGCCCTGCTACCGGTGCCTCTACCCGGAGCCCCCACCTCCCGGTCTGGTCCCTTCGTGCGCCGAAGGGGGCGTGCTCGGGGTCCTGCCGGGCCTGATCGGAACGATCCAGGCCATCGAGACGGTCAAGCTCCTGCTCGGGATCGGCGAGCCCCTGGTGGGTCGGCTCCTCCTCTTCGACGCGCTCAGCCTCTCCTTCCACGAGCTCAAGCTACGCAAGGACCCCGAGTGTGTGATCTCGGGGACGCATCCGACACAGACAGGGCTGATCGACTATCCGGCCTTCTGCGGGATCGACAGTTCGAACGAGGTGATCACGGGCATCCCGGAGATCACCCCGGAGGCCCTGGCGGCGGAGCTCGGGTCAGATGATCCGCCGTTCCTGTTGGACGTTCGGGAGCCGACCGAGTGGGAGATCGCCCACCTTCCGAACGCGACGTTGATCCCCCAAGGCGAGCTCCCCGAACGGCTGACCGAGCTCACCGGCGCGCGGGAGGTCGTGGTCTACTGCAAGACCGGAGGGCGCTCCTCGCGCGCCTCGCGACTGCTCCTCGACCTGGGGTTCTCGAACGTCAAGAACCTGAAGGGCGGGATCGACGCCTGGGCCGAGCGGATCGATCCGTCCATGCCCCGATACTGATCCGACCCGGCGACCGGATCGCGGAGTCGGGCACGCCCCTCATTTCGGGCCGGATCGGCCGAGCCCTTGTCGAGAGGTTCGCTGGTCCGACCAGAGCAGCGGATCGGAACGCGACCTAGACCGGCGCTTTGTCCGGGGCGCCCACGTCGACCTCGAGCCCGCCCACGTACGATCGGACGCGGCGGGAGAGCTCCCGGGCAAAGGCCGGGGGATCGCGCGGCGTCAGGAACATCGGGTACTCATCGACCGTCACGAGCACCCCCGCCGATGTCGTGTGCAGCGAATCGAACCGACCGATCGTCGGGCTCCACGCCCGGCCGCGCCACCCCCAGCCTCCGAAAAGGCTCACCGGGGCGAGCTCGCGGAGGCTCGCGTACTCGATCTTGCGGACCCGGTCCAGGCGGGCCCTTCGGCTGCCGAAGAGACGGGACGCGATGACGCGGTCGGCGTCCAGTACGTAGCGCGTCGAGAGCATCCGGGCCAGGAAGATGACCAGGACCCCCACGAGCACGAGGTAGAGATAGGGGGTAGAGGGGAGCTCGTGGATGAGCTCGATATAGGTCACGAGGAGGATCAGGATCACGTAGAAGACGACGACGCCCCACGGGATCGCGGCGTGCATGACGAACCGTCCGCCCGCGTCGGCCCGTCCGCCCCGTTCGAACAGGGCGCCGGCGACCGAGCGATCAGTCGGCCGGCTCATAGTAGTACTCCCCGCTCGCCCGTTGCTCCCGATCAAGGGCGGACCCCTCCTGGTTGATCCGAGGCCGACGCGTCTCGGCGTCCCGGCGGAACGTGATCTCGACGAGCTTGAGCAACCGGTTCATCCCATCCCGCATGGGGAACGGCCCTTCGCCTCGCCCCGCCCGTCCGTCCGTGCCCTCCGGTTGGAAGACCATGAGCTCGTCACACGCGAGGTCCAAGAAATAGACGTCGTGGTCGACCACCAGGGCCGTCGAGCTCTGCCGCTCGATCTGGCGCCGGATCAGGCGGGCCATCGCCATCCGCTGGTCCGCGTCCAGATAGGCCGAAGGCTCGTCCAGCAGGTACAGCGTGGCGGGCCGCGCGAGCGCGAGCCCCACCGCGGCCCGTTGCAGTTCGCCGCCCGAGAGATCGGGGAGCGCGACATCGAGGATGCCCTCGAGCCCCAGGCCGGGGATGAGCTCCCGTTCGAAGAGCTTCCCGTCGAACGTCGGGTCCGACGCGAGCGCCTCGATCCGTTGCCGGAGGCTCGCGCTCTGCGTCGCCTTGAGGTACTGTGGCTTGTAGCTCACGGTCACGTCGGCCGGGGGCCGGCCCCGGGTCGGCGGCTCGACGCCCGCGAGCATCCGGACGAACGTGGTCTTTCCGGTCGCGTTCGGTCCGACGATCCCGACCGTCTCGCCCTTCGCGAGCTCCCCGGCCCCCACCACCAGGTGGAACTCCGGGAACTCCTTCTCGAGCGAGGGGAACCGCACGCTCACGTTGCGCTGGGCCGCGGGTTTGGGCGGGTGCGCGATGAAGCGGATCGGCTCGGTACGGAAGCGGACGTTCTCGTCCCGAAGATAGCCGTTCAGGTACGTGTTGATCGCGGTCCGCATCGGGAGCGGATGGGAGATCACGCCGAAGGCGGCCTCCTCGCCGTAGATGAGGTGGGCCTGGTCGGCCAGGTAATCGAGGAGGGCGAGATCGTGCTCGACGACGATCACGCTCTTCCGCTCCCCGAGCCGTCGCAGGACCCGGGCGATCGCGAGCCGGTTCACGATGTCGAGATAGCTCGAGGGCTCGTCGAAGAGGTAGAGGTCCGCGTCGGTCGCCAACGTGCGGGCGATCGCGGCCAACTGGAGCTCGCCCCCGGAGAGCTCGCTGAGAGGACGTTCGTCCCGGCCCCGGAGACCCACCTCGGCCAACGCCCGGCTCGCGGCCTCGGGCGAGCTCGAGACGAAGTCGCGTACCGTCCGGGTGTCCTCCGCCAGTCGGTCCACATACTGCGGTTTCAGCGCGGACCGTAGCTCGCCCGACCGGATGCGAGAGAAATGGGCGAAGAGGTTCGTCCCGCGGAACCGCTCGAGCACGTGGTCCCAGGTCGGAGGGTGCTCGTAGTCCCCCAGATTGGGGACCTCGGTACCGGCGAGCACGCGCAGGGCGGTCGACTTTCCGGTCCCATTGGGACCGAGCAGCCCGGTGATCCCATGACCGGGCGGGATCGGCAGCCGGTACATCCGGAAGCCGTTGTACCCGTACCGATGCACGATCTCGCTCTCGTCGGTCGCCGGAGTGTTCAGGATCTTGATCGCATCGAACGGGCATTTGTGGATGCAGATCCCACAGCCGATGCAGAGGGTCTCGGAGATGATCGGCTTCCCCAACGGGCCCTCGATGATGCACTCCTGGCCCATCCGCACGACCGGGCAGTACGTCTGGCATTCCCACTGGCACTCCTTGGGATGGCAGCGCTCGTCGATGAGGATCGCGATCCGGCTCATGCTCGAGACCCCTACTCGTCCTGGACCACGCGCCCGTCCTCCATCGTGAGATGGCGGTCCGCACGCTGGGCGACCTTCGGATTGTGGGTGACGAGGATCAAGGTCGAGCGGGTCCGGTGCTGCACCTGGGTCAAGAGGTCGAGGATCTGCTCGGTGTTCTCCCGGTCCAGCTCCCCCGTCGGCTCGTCGGCGAGGAGAAGACCCGGTCCGTTCGCGAGGGCCCGGGCGACGGCCACCCGCTGCTCCTCCCCCCCGGAGAGCTGGTGCGGGAAAGCGTGCGAGCGGGCGCTCAGGCCCACCGCGGCCAGGAGCTCGTCCGCCTTGCGGCCGCGCTCGGCCGCCCGGGTGCGAAGCGCCCGCATCGGGAGCTCGACGTTCTCGCGCGCGCTCAAGGTCGGGAGAAGATAGAAACGCTGGAAGATGAAGCCCACCCCGGTCAAGCGTAGGCGCGATCGCTCCCGGTCCGAGGGCAGGGCCACGGACCGTCCGTCCCACGACACCGTGCCCGACGACGGAACATCGAGGAGACCGAGTAGGTTGAGCAGGGTCGTCTTCCCGCAGCCCGATGGGCCCTCGATGGAGACGAAATCCCCCGGCGCGATCTCGAGGTCGATCCCGTTCAGGGCGCGGACATCCTCGGAGCCCTTCGACCGGTAGACCTTCCGCACGCCCGCCAGGCTGAGCTGCGGGACGCGGGCGGTCGGAGGGACCATCACCGCAAGGCCTCGGCCAGCGGCAACCGCAGGGCGGCCCTCGTGGCCGCCGCGGCCGCGAGCAGCGAGAGCCCGAGGACCGCAAGGACCACCTCGATCAAGGTGATGGGGTCGAAGACGGCCAGGTTCGCGGCCAGTTGTACCGTGGGACTGCCGGTCACCGCCAGGATACGCACCACCAGATAGCCACCGGCCACGCCGAGCAGGCTGCCGGCCGCCGCCAGCGTGAGCGCATGCGCCGTCATCTCCCCGGCGACCTGCCGGCCCGGGACCCCGATCGCCCGCCGGATCCCGATCGACCGTCGCTGGGATTCCACCCGTCGGAGCATGACCAACGTCAGGAAGATCAGCCCCACGGTCAAGGATACCGACGAGAGGGCCAGGTAGAACCCATCGAGGACCGCCGTGCCGCTCCGCAGCTGATCCGCCTGCTGGGTGAGCGTCGTGACGCTATAGTAGGGCACGATCGAACGGATCTGGTCCGCCACGTTCCCGATCTGGGTCGCGTTCGTGGACGCGGACCCGGTGAGCGCGACCTGGACCGTATCGACCGCGTCGACGAGGGTCCCCGTCCCTGCGTCGCGGCCGAACCCCAGGAGCTGCTGGAGGTCCGAAAGGGGAAGGACGATCGCGAACGCCGCCGCCGGGCCGAGAGTAGAGGGAGGCACCCCGAAGGTGCCGGTCACGTTGAACCCGACCCCGTTGGTGGTGTTCGATGAGGTCGAGAGGACGACCCGCTCCCCTTTCGAGATGGAGCAGTTCTGGGCGAGCGGGCTGGAGACGAGCACGTCGTACGTCTCCGGGCCGGCGTAGGTCCCGTTCGCGAAGTGGACCATATCGGTGGGATCCCCCAGGGGCAGCGGGGAGGGGAAGAGCCCGCTCTCCGTGGAGCCCTCGGTCGACTGGAACTGGGCCGGGATCACCCCCTCCGCGAGAGCGGGACTGCACAGGGATCCGCCCGAGAACAGGTCGACCGCCGAACTGAGGATCGGGGAGACCGCCGCGACCAAGGACAGGTGCAGGATCTGGGAGGTGAGCGAATGGGCATCGGAGATCCCGTGGTCGCCGGCCGTGGCGATCACGATCTGGTAGCCGGCGTTCTGCAACGAGCCGATCTCGGCCGCGACGACCCCGTCCCCGACCGAGAGAAGGATCACCGGTAAGGAGACGGCCGTCGCGAGGGCGGCCACGGCGAGGCCCCACTGCCATCGGTAGTGCCGGAACCTCCAGCTGCGCGGGATCCGCCTCACGGGGCCCGAAGCTCCTCCGCGATCGGGAACTGCATCGCGCGCCAGGCCGGCAGGATCGCGGCACCGAGCCCGATCACGAGGACGATGAGAAGGCCGGTCGCGAGGACACTGAGATCGAAGGAGACGAACGTGAAGCCGTTCGGAAGTCCGGCGATGAGCCGGGTCAAGAACCGGTTGAGCGCCCACGAACCGATCCCGCCGAGCGCGACGCCGACGGCGAGACCGAGGAGCGAAAGGAGGATCGCCTCCTCCGCCACGAGCCAGCCGATCCGGCCGCGGGAGGACCCGAGCGCGCGGCGGAGCGCGATCTCCTGGCTGCGATCATCGACGGACATCAGGAGGACCGTCGTCGTGAACAGGGCCGCAACGACCAGCCCGATGACCCCGATCAGTGTCCCGAACGTCCGGTAGAGGTTCACCGCCTGCTCCACCGCTCCGAGCACGTTCGCCAGCGTGAAGACCGTGAGCGTCGGGAAGGCCCGTTCCAGCAGGCTCTGATCGGTGGCGGCCCGGGTGGGGTCCGTCAGATGGATGAGGACGACGGACGCGTAGTCGGTCGAAGG
Source organism: Thermoplasmata archaeon (assembly GCA_049799275.1). Lineage (GTDB taxonomy): Archaea > Thermoplasmatota > Thermoplasmata > Lutacidiplasmatales > UBA184 > Lutacidiplasma. The sequence goes on along the minus strand of JBARHO010000261.1, from coordinate 9,071 downwards.
GCTCGCGAGCCCGACGAGCTGTTGGAGCTCGGACAGAAAGAGGAAACCCAGCGCTTCCGACGGGATCAGCCAGAACGGGCTCGAGATCCCGACCACCGTGAAAGGGGTGGCGGAACCGTACCAGGACTCGAGACCGGAGGCGTTACCGACCGAGGCCTGGCTCGCCCAGATCGTCGACCCGACGGAGGCGTTCAGCAGCTGGCCGAGCTCCTGGTCGATGACGAGGTCGTGGGAGAACGGGCCCTGATACGTCCCGTTCGCGTAGTGCAGATCGCTCGAGGAGGAGAAGCCGGGTCCCGCTTGGACCGCCGGAACGTTGAGACCGGAATTGTCCCCCGGGATCCAACCGATCGCCTCGGTGCGCGCCGGGGACCAGCTCGACGGGGGCGGCACCCCGTGCTCCGAAGCGTTCGCCGCGGCATACAGCGACGCATTTCCGAACGTGAGGGAATCGATGAGCCAGGGGCTCACCGCGGCCGCGTTCGGGTCCGCCTTCTCCATCGCGCCCGGCAGGGCATGCGCGTTGGGCAGGTAGGGGAACTCGGCCCCCCCGATGGAGGTGTTCGAGCTCACGGCCAACAGATCGACCCCGCTCGCTTGGGCCAATCGGACCGCGCTCGATTGGACCCCGGCGGCCACGGCGAGCAGGATGATCACGAGGCCGACCGCGAGCCCGATGCCGAGGACCGTGAGCCCGGAGCGGCCCGGCCGTCGTCGGATCGAATCGAAGGCATAACGCATGACGCGTCTCTCAGGTCCCCCGTTCCCTATGCGGCGGGGGGCGCTCGCAGCTCGCCGAGCGTCGCCTGGTGGGCGGCGACCACATTGTACTTGTGGATCGACTCCTCGCTCACCGTCTGGACCCGCACCACGGTCGCATCGGGGAGCTCGGGGAACCGGTCGCCGAGGCTCGACATGAGGTCGCGCAGTACGTCCTCCACGAACCGGGGGTGCCGGTGCGCATTGAGGACGAGCTGGGCCTCGTCGCCCCGCTTCAGGATCGCGAAGGTCGGGGACGACTGGGCGTGCTCGATGGCGTCGATCAACGCATCGGCCTCGGGCGCGGCCTCGCTGTGGAGCTCGAAGAAGAGGAGCGTCCGGTTCCGCTGGTTGTGGGTGATCATCGGAAGGTCCTTCAGGCTCGGGTCGCGCAGCGCGGGGAACTCCTCGGAGAGCCGTCGGCGGGTCCCTTCCATCGCGCACGGGCAGGCGGTCATCCCGACCGCCTCGGCGCCGATCCCGCGAGTGACCGTGATCGCTCCGTCGGGCTGGCGTTCGGCGCGGGCCTCCGCGATCAGCCGGAAGTTCTCGAAGCTCCGACGATCCTCGGAGATCCCCCGCTGGAGGAAGTACTCGGCCTCCGCCTCGACCTCGGCGTCGTGGGCGTACTGGTGTCGCCTCAGGAGCTCACCGGCGATCTCGGCGCAGGCCCCCTCCAGGCTCGAGACCGGTCGCATGACCGTCCGGTCGACGATCTCGGCCAAGAGCTCGGCGTTCCGAGAGAGATCGGAGCCCTTGCGGCTCGAGGGGAGATCGACGCTCACGGAGAACTCGGTGCTGAGCGTCACGACCCGCTCTTGTCGCTGGACCGAGAGAGGTTTGTGGATCCCGCTCACGCCCACCTTGCGTAGCATGAGGCGGCCGTGGGCCGGAGGAAGGGCGTGGACGTCGATCACGAGGCGCTGACTCGGGCAGCCCTTAAACAGCTTACGTGGCCCCGACGCCACCGGCCGCCCTCCCACACCTTATAGGTCCGCCCACCCTAGGTACGGACCATGAGCGAGGCGATCCCGTCGGCGACCCCAGCCCAGCCCTCTCCCTCCGCGCCGGCGCCCAAACTACCGGCCAACGTGCCGGCGTCGGGCGATCCCCAGTACGCAGAGCGCGAGATCCAGATCGTCGAGAACCTCAAGAAGATCTACGACCCCGAGATCCCGATGAACATCGTGGACCTCGGCCTCATCTACGGCTTCGACTGGAAGGACGATGCCGTGACGCTGCACATGACCCTGACCGCGCCGGGCTGTCCGGTCGCCGGGATCCTCGCGGAGGAGGTCAAGCTCGCCATCGAGAAGGTCTCGACCGTGAAAGGGGCGACCGTCGACATGGTCTGGGAGCCGCCGTGGACCCCCGAACGGATGTCGGAGTTCGCCAAGCGGCAGTTCGGGTACCTCTGAGCTCGACTCGGGGAGCCGCCTGCGGACCCGCATGACCGACGGGCTGTACCTGCGCGACGCCTACCTGACGCACTTCGACGCGGTCGTGGGCTCGAGCTCGACCGACGGGATCCTCCTCGATCGGACCGTGTTCTATCCGACCGGGGGCGGGCAGCCCTCGGACCTGGGGACCCTGATCTCATCGGACGGCGCCCGTTGGGCCGTCACGGGGGTCGAGAAGTCCGCCGACGGTATCGTACATCGCGGGAACTTCGATCCGGGCCCCCCGGCGGGGAGCCCCGTCGGGGGCGAGATCGATTGGCCGCGTCGCTACGCTCACATGCGGTACCATACGGCCCTTCACATCCTGAGCGGAGTCGTCTTCCATCGCTTCGGATCCGGCATCACGGGCGGGCAGATCTACGGCGACCGGGCCCGGATGGACTTCTCCCTGCCCGATTTCGACCGCGCCCTCGCGGACCAGTTGGTGGACGGCGCGAACGCGATCGTGGCCAAGGACCTGCCGATCCAGGTCCGGTTCATCGATCGGCAGTCCGCCCAGGCCGACGCCAGCCTGGTGCGCGTGGCGGCGCAGCTGATGCCGGACGTGGAGGAGGTCCGGCTCATCGACATCTCGGGGTTCGACGTACAGGCCGACGGAGGGACCCACGTTCGCTCGACGGCCGAGGTGGGTCCCTTGAGCCTCGAGCGCATCGAGAACAAGGGCTCCCGCCACAAGCGGATGTACGTGAAGGTCGAGGAGAGACCCTCCGGCTCCCCGCGTGCTCCCGACTGAAGGTCGGGGACAGGTTCCGCGGAAGCTTCGGCGATCGTCCGGGGCTCCGAGAGGTTAAGGCCGAGGAGCCCTGATGCGCGCCCAGCGAGGGTTCAGATGAGCACGTACGTGGAGGACCTGAGGACCGAGCGGACCATGAAGGACAGTTTCATGGGCCGCCATGTGGAGTCCCCGTTCGTGGCCGAGGATGTGCCCGGGTTCACTGGCCTGAAGTACTTCCCGATCGACGAGCGGTATCGGGTCAAGGGCCAGTTGGAGCGGGTATCCGACCCGCAAGAGGCGTTCCTGCGGACCAATCGGGACGGCGAGGCGGTCATGCGCTATCTCGGGGACCTCGTCTTCCAGATCCAGCGAAGGACCCTCCGGTTGAGGGTCTACCATGCGGGAGAGGGTGTGGGGACCTCGGTCTTCGTTCCCTTCCGGGACTCGACGTCGGGAAAGGAGACCTACGGCCCGGGTCGGTACCTCACCCTTGAGCTCAATGAGAACGACGAGTACGAGATCGACTTCAACCGGGCGTTCAACCCCTACTGTGCCTACACCGACGCCTACGAGTGCGGATTCCCGCCGGCGGAGAACGATCTGCCGGTACCGATCCGGGCCGGGGAGAAGGTGTGGTCCCCGGGTCGGAACCCGCGGACGCCGTCGACCGCGGTGATGGACCTCCTGCGGAAACGCCTTCCGGACAAGGCGCCGACCGCCCCTCGCACCGCGGCGCGCAAAAAGAAGGGCCCGAGCCCGAAGCGCCGCCTAAAAGTGAAATGATCCCAGGATCCCGTTCACGACGAACTGGACCCCCACGGCGGCCAACAGGAGACCGAGCACCCGCGTCATCGCCATGACCCCGACGCGACCCAGGTAGTGGAAGATCCGCGGCCCGAACCGGAGCACCACGAACGACGCCACGGTGACGATGGCGATGGCCAGGAAGATGCCCCCGATCGCGATCGGGTCGTTGCCGGCGTTCCCCTCATAGATCATCACGGTGGAGATCGCCCCGGGTCCCGCCAGGAGAGGGATGCCGAGCGGGACGATGGAGAGCTCGTCCCGTCGTGCGATGGCCTCCACCTGGTCCGTCGGGGTGAGGCGCGTGCGGGTGAGCTCGCCCTGGAGCATGTCGTACGCGACCAGGAAGAGCAGGATCCCGCCGGCGATCTCGAAGGCGGCCAAGGTGAACCCGAACGCCTCGAAGAGGAACCGGCCGGCGAGGGCGAAGAGACCGAGAAGGACGCCCAGGACCGTGATCGCCCGACGGAGGATGATCTTGCGGTCCGCCTCCCCGAACCCTTGGGTGAGACTAACGAAGAACGGGAGCGTACCGATCGGATCGACGATAGCGAAGACACTGACCAGGACGGCAATGAAGAAGGGGAGCTCGGCGACCATCAATCCCGCTCGGTCGACCGGGCGACAGTACTAGGGAGCTCGTCGGAACGAAGGCCGACCGCGGCTCCCGGGTCGGACACGAGGAGCGAGGAGACCCCCGAGTATTTCTCTTTGGGGAGCGGCGCGAACGAGCGGTAGCGTACCGTGACCAGCGACCCATAGGACCGAGGTCTCGCGACCTCTTCCTCCCACGGCCGGGGCAGCAGCTGCGGGTCGATCCCTCAGTGGTTCCCGGTGGAGGGGGGTCGCCGGGTCGCGCGGCTCGTACCCCGCTCGACCTTTCGGGGCCGAGGCCGGATCATGGGCCGAACGGATCGGGGACCGGTGTGCGAACCGCGTCCCTTCCGCGCCTTCTTCGTCGTGGCGGCCAGCGCCAACCGTGGGCGTTTCGCCGCGGAGGAGGCGACCCCCTCGGCCCCGAGATGGACCACGACCGGTTCGCCCGTGGGGTTCACGAGCAGGACCACGTAGGTCCCGGGAGCTTCCGGGTCGAAGAGCAGGCGGGCCCCGCCGGAGATCCGTGCCCGCTGGACGAACGGCCCGCCCCGGTGGCCGATCATCAGGATGAAGCTCACCCCCCGCCGCGGGTGGTCGAGCTCGGCGTCGATCTCGCAGGCGGGGAGCGAGAGATCGATATCGAGGCGGACCCCCCCGTGGGGTTCCAGCACGATGTACTTCGGTATCTCGGAGAGCATGAGGGCCACGAAGTATTGAGATCGCGATAGCAGAAAAGGTGCAGGGTCTTCTGGAACCCACGGTATAAAACGCGTCCTTCGCCCTCGAGCGCCGGACGTCGGATCGACCCACCCTCGACCTTAAGTTGGTGCGGCGTGGTCTCGCCCCAATGGCAGCGATTCGAACGGCGGAGGCCGAATGGAGCGGAGACCTTCTACATGGCCAGGGCACGGTCAAGGGCGCGAGCGGCGCATTACCGCAGCTCCCCGTCAGCTGGGCCGCACGGACGGAGCAACCCGGCGGGAAGAGCAGTCCCGAGGAGCTGCTCGCCGCCGCCAACGCGAGCTGTTTCTCAATGGCGCTCTCGGGCGCCCTCGGACGGATGCAAAAGCCTCCCGAGAACCTGCACGTCACGGCCCAAGCGACGTTCGACAAGGTCGGCGAGGGCTGGAAGGTCGTCTCGATGAACCTCTCCGTGACCGGAAAGGTGCCCGGGATCACCGCTCAACAGTTCGAGGAGGCCGCCAAGACCGCCGGCAAGAACTGTCCCATCTCTCAGGCGCTCCAGAACAACGTCGCGATCCAGGTCACGGCCAAACTGGTACCCTAGTTCGCCGCGGCCAGCGAGCCGGGGATCGGCCTACCCCGGTCCGGGAAGGCCGCTCCCTAGGCGGCTTCCAAAGGCGGCGCCTCTTTGAGCTGGACCAGGGGCCGCAATCGTTCGGCCCCGCGCCGGATCCCGAGGTCGACGGTCCCGCCGACCGGGAGCTGGCCGACGGCACTCAGGAGGTCCCTCAAGGACCGGACGGGCCAGGGTCCCACCTGTTCGATCACATCCCCCGGTCGTAGACCCGACCGGTCCGCGGGTCCGCCGTCCACCGTGTCCATGATCAGTATCCCCGCTCCGGCCGCGACCCCGAACCGGGTGCGCATCGAGGGGTCGAGCTCCCGCCCCGAGATCCCTAGCCAGGGCCGGACGAGCCGCCCATCCTCCCGCAGATGCTCCACGACGCGCCGCACCGTGTTCGACGGGATGGCGAAGCCGACCCCCTGGGCGTACGCGATCATCGCCGCATTGATCCCGATGACCTCGCCGTGCAGGTCGGCCAGCGGACCCCCGCTATTGCCGGGGTTGATGGCCGCGTCCGTCTGAAGGAGCCCCTCGAAGACGTGCTCGCTACCGGGCAACGCCCGGCCGATCGCACTGACCACGCCGAGCGACATGGTCGGGGCCCCCGGAAGGCCCAACGAGTTCCCGATCGCGAGCGCGAACTGTCCCACTCGGACCCGGGACGAATCTGCCATCCGGGCCCCCGGAAGGTCCTCGGCCGGGACCCGGATCAGCGCGAGGTCCGTGGCCGGATCATCTCCGATGACCTCTCCCACGAGCTCGCGCCCGTCCGAGAGGGACACGTTCACGTGCCGCCCGTCCCGCACGACATGACTGTTCGTGACGACGAGGCCCTTCTGGGAGACGGCCAGGCCGGTCCCCGCGCCCTCGAGGGGGGCGGAGCCCCTCCGCCTCCCTTTCGGGTCGATCGGGCGACGCACCTGCACGACCGCCGGGCGGATCCGGTCCACCGCGGCGATCATCTCCTCCTCGAACGGTACGCCCGTCATGGCCCCCGCTCAGTGAGGTCGCTCGGTCACGCGGGGTCGTTCAGACCGGCCAGGGCATCGGGGCCGGGGGGTTCGGACCGAGGGGAGGTCCGGATTGAGGTCCGATCCGAGCGGACATCCGACCCCCGTCTACTCCTCGAGGAGCTTGTCGATCTTGGCGAGGACGTCGCCCTCGACCTTGTCGCCCTTCCGGCCGCCTTCCCAGCGGGCGTTGACCAGCTCGACCAACGCTTGCGCCAGCTGATCCATCCAAGGACCCTCCTGGGCGTCGAAACGCTTCTTGATCTTGTCCCGCAACAGCTCGTTGTAGGCCCGATATGCGCTCCACACCCACGGTCCGTACGATCCCTTCGATCCATGCCATCCTTCTTCGCTCATAGTTCTTCTTCGCCACCTTACGCAGCGAAGGAGCCAGGGCCCGCAGGGGGATATTGAGCGGAGGACGCCTCATCCAGTCACACCCATCTGGGCGAAGGCCGCGATGCGATCCGGTTCAGTTCGGCATCGAGAGCACGCGGGGATCGGGCGGGGCGGCCCCGAGGAACCGAGCGGACGGGCCTCCCGAGGAGTCGGCCGGGAACCTCGTGAGGCGCTCGAGCACGAAACGCAGCAGATCGTGGGCGGCCGGTTCGACGAGTGGACGTTGGGGGTCCGACCGCTCCCGGTCGACGTAGACGCGAAGGGTGCCTCGACGGACGCTCAGCATCACATGGGCACCGCTGTCGCCGACGGACCATACGAGCCACGGGTCTCCGGGGCGTTCGTGGATCCCCACCCAACGCAACGAACCGAACCAGCGGCCGGCGAGCGCGCCCAGGATCTCCTCGCGCGGGATCATGGGGGCCAGTTCGATGGAGGCCACCAGGGATCGCGGCTGTTCCGATCGCGGTTCGTGGGTCGCCGACGGGACCGCGGTAGCGGCGTACCCTCCTTTCTCTCGACGGACGAGCCCATCCCTCTCGAGCCTTCGGAGCGCGCGGGTCAACGACTCGGGGTGCACATGGAGGGCCCTGCGCAGACCGTTGAAGGCGATGCGACCATGATGATCGAGCAAGAGATCGATCACGCGATCGTCCAATCGGGGATCGGGTACGCCCGGAGCCCCTTCGTCCCGCTTCTCGACCATCGAACCCGCTGCTCGGGATGGACCATTTACCGGGGTCCTTAAAACGCGATGTCCGAAAGGGCGGGATTCGCAATCTGATTACGAAAACGTTAGCAGCCGGTCGACGGGGCTCGAGGCCATCTCTGCCCAGGCCGCGGGTCCCATGGCCTCGAGGCCATGCTCGATCAGAACTCGGCGAGACGTTTTTGGGTTCCCCGGGTCCGTGCCTTCGGATCGGGCGCCCGCTCGCTCGTGCTCTCCGTGCTCGGGGGCGGGGCGGGCGGAGCCGGCGGTTGGGCCTTGTTCTTTCGGGTGGTCTTGGGTGCAGGGGCCTCGGCCTCCACGACCGGGGCCTCGAGAGTTCCGGCGACCTCCGCCGATTCCGGCGATCGATCCATCAGAAAGGCGATCTCTTCGCGCGTGAGCTCGAACGCACTCACGTACGATCGCTGCTGCTCCCGTACCAGGCCCTGACGCGCCGGTGGGGGACGGCGCCGGAACACCTCCTCCACGTACGGGAAGAGATACTCGCCCGCCTTGGCCCTCGAGGTGTGGGAATGATGGGCGATCTTCTGAACGATCCCGAGACGGGTTGCCCTCGACCAGCGCGACCGGCCCATGTCGCTCAGGAATCGCGGGAATGCGAGCGAGACCTGGGCGGGGTCCCGGGGCGTCCCGCCTAGTGCGAGACCGGCCCCGCCGGTCATGAGCTCGGACGCGAAGCTCCAGAGCGCCCAGACGCGGGCCCGCCGGGCCAGTGCCAGGAACCGTTCGGCCCGAGCAACGACGGCGATACCGTCGTCCAGTTCGGTCGCGTTCGATGCGATCCGGGGTACGTTCTCCTCGATCCAGGGAAGCAGATCGTCCGGCGATGCGTCGATCCGGTTGCGGACCTCCACGGAACGGTAGAACCGAGGACGGAGCAGGACATCCTCCGTGAACCGGAAGAAATCGGTGGGTCGATCGCGCGCGATCAGCGCCTGGGCCTGCAACGGGCCCGGAGGGAGCGGGGCGACGGCATCGAGGTCGTTGAGCGCCCCCCGGATATCCCCTCGGCTCCGCTCGCAGATCGCTTCGAGCGCGTCCCGCGTCACGAGGAGCTGCTCCTCGGCGATCACCTTTCGGAGAAGATGCCGGACCTCGGACCGGTCGAGCATAGAGAAACGGATGCGGAGCACGCTGGAGCGCAGATCGCCCCCATGACGGGCGAACGGCTCGGGGTCGTTGACCGTCAGCACCAGCGGCTGTCGCGACGAAGGGATCAATCGATTGATCGCGGCCCAACCGCCTCGATCCGTGAGGTCCCTCGGCTTCCGCGCGGACCGCCACTCCG
>JBARHO010000260.1:0-4156 GCA_049799275.1 Thermoplasmata archaeon | reverse complement strand
TCATCAAGCAGGGGGTCCCCGCCCTGTTCCCGGGGATCGGGTACTTTCCCGGATCACCCGAGGAAAAGATGGCGCATGAATGGACCCAGTTCCGATATCACAGCCCGGCGGACGACGCGAAGCAGCCCATCGACCCCGAAGCGGCGGCACGCTTCAACGAGCTGCAGCGGAAGCTGGTGCTGAAGGTCGCCAACGCAGATGATCGGCCGTCCTGGAAGCCCGAGAGCTTCTTTGGTCGATTTGCGCGCTCCGCTGAGGTCGCCAAGTAGGTTGGACCCGGACGGGTCGATCACCCCGGACCGGTACCTACGTCCGCACGGTCGATGCGGCCATGGTCCAGAACGGGGCCGAACCGGTCTCGAACGTGATGGGGGTCGTCACGGCCGTCCCAGTTACCACAACCGTTCCGGAGGACGGATCAGGGGTGTAGCCGACCGAGCTGACGGTGTACGGATACGAACCGTTGGGCTCGTTGAACGAGATCGAGGTCCCCGTTGAGCTCATCGTGGCCGTTCCCAACTTGACCGACCAGGATGTGCCCTTGGGGAGTCCCGTCTCCTTGAACTCCACATGGTACTTCAGACGGTCGAGCTTCACCGAGATCGTCTGCGTCTGGCCGCTCACGACCACCGTTCGCGTGTCCGTCGTATTGTAGCCGTTCACGATCCCGATCGTCGCCGCGTAGGTCCCGTTCCCTAACGAGAACGTGATGTGCGAGCTCGTCGAGCTTAGCTTGTTTCCGGAGATCGTGACGTTCCACGCCATGCCGCTCGGCAGACCCGACTCCTTGAACTCGATCGAGTACGTCGTGGTGGAGAACTTTACCGTGATCTTGACCGCGGTGGCCTTGACGGTGACGGTCCCGGAATCGGTCGTGTGGTAGCCAGGGATCAGGCCGATCTGATAGTGGTACGTGCCGCTCAGGAGAGAGAACCCGATCGTGGACGAGGTGGACGTATTGAGGACGCCGTTGAGTGTCACGTTCCACCGGGTACCTCCCGGCAGCCCCGTTTCGGTGAAGGTGATCGCGTGGGGCAGAAGGAAGGCGGTAAGGTTCTGGGCATTGATCGGTCCCCATCCCGTGACGAGGTCGTAGCCCTTAGTGGCATTGAACGCCGCGTTCCCGTAATGGATCACGTCGAAGAAGGGAAGCAGGTTGCTGCTCCCGGTGAAGTTCCCGGCATATTGCTCCTGGCCGAGCGTATAGGCCTCGGGATCCAGGAAACCTACATTGGATCGACCAGCGACGGAGAGGGAGTGATCGATGGTGTCGATGATGCCAGCCTCGAGGGGAGTTGCGATGCTGTCCCCGGTCTCGATGTCGAAGTCGCATCCATCGACCAGGCACAGGATTGAGTAATCGCTCCCTTCGTATGTGATGGAGATCGGGGTATCGTTGGCGATGGCCGCGATGTCCGGCTCTCCGCGGCCGTCTCCTGTTTTCCGAAGGACCCCGTTCGCGTCGGCGGACGCCCGTTGCCAGGACGGCTCCGGGAAGCATTGGGCCGCCCCGGTCCCACAATCCAACCCGGGATCCGTCACTGTCGCAACGCCGCCACTGCTACCGGAGCCGCTCCCGGTCCCTTCGTACCAGGCGACCTCGCTCGTTCGTTGGAGCGTCGTGGAATTGATCAGGATAGTCGTCCCGCCGACCGCCACGTCCCCGAACGCGTCGTACGCCTGGGCGCCAGGCGCGCTCGTAGCGTTCCCGCCGGCATCGGGAGTGGCCGCTAGGATGGTGATCCCTCGGACCTGCGCCTCCTCCAGGTCCGAGTACCAGCTCGTGTCGTTGAACACCTCGTATCCCCAGGAATTGGAGATCGCGGAGACGTTGGCGAGGCCCCGGATGGTCGACGTCGTCATGCCTGTGCCCTCGGAGCTGCTCGGGTTGAGGATGTCCGCGAACGCGAGGTCGGTGGTCCCACTGTTGCCGGCGTCCCCATAGACCTCGTAGATGTTCGCGCCCGGTGCCATAGAGCCCACCATGTCGAGGTCCAACGTGCTCTCGAAATCCGCCTGGCCTGAATCGCAGCTCGCCGATTCGCCCGGCCCCGGCGCCTGGCCGGACCCATCGAGGATCGGCACCCCGATCGCGTGAGGCTTGGGTTCGTTCGAAGGGAGCGTGTAGCTGTAGTAGCTCGAAACGTCCGAGGGGTAGTAGGGCGCGGCGTAGTGCTTCGCGGATAGACCCGAGCAATAGGAGCCCGCCCCCGTCGAGTTGTCGATCGTGTCGACCCACAGGATCGTTGCGACCGTCGTATCCACGGGGAACCCATACGACTTGTAGAGGCCCGAGACATCGTACGGTACCTGCAGATCAGAGCCGAAATTGAGGGTCCCGTAGGCGGGTTCCGGATAGGATCGGCCACCGACGGTGGTGCATTGGAAGGGGCCTCCTGCGGAGGAACATGGGGTCGATTTGTACGGTGTGGCCTGAGCCGTCCCAGCCGCCGGCGCCGACAGTGTGGAGCCCATCGCGAGGTGTTCCGGCTCGAGGTCCGTTTGGAGCAGGAACTTCGAGTAGTCGCTGAGTCCCTGGACCCCTGCGATAAAGGGTGCCAGAGGAGCGGGCAGCTGAGGTGGGCCCTCCGGGGCATAGTAGCTCCTTCCCAGTGCATCCCGATATTCGCCGAGAGAGGTATGGAAGATGCTCAGGACCTGAGCGGAGGTAGCATCGAACGATAGGGTCGTGCGATCCGCATAGATTGTGAGATCCCCCACGTGGAAGGATCCAAAGTACTCCACGGCCGAACTGTAGACCCCCGGTGAACTTCCGAACCGTTCGTCGAACTCTGCAGCGGTCAGGTACTGGTGGAACAGCTCGGACGACGGGTCCGAGATCGAGGCGAGGAGCGTCCCAAGCTCGGACGCGTCGGAATGGTCCAGCGTGATCAGGATCGAGGCGGTGCCCGGGACCGGAGCGCCCGTGAGCTGAGCTCCGGGCACCGCGAGCCCGGGCTCGGTATCGACCACCGGGACGACCGGGGACGCAAGGAGGTCCTGGATACCGAGGGCACTCACCCCGGAAGCGACCGACGCCGTGGTGTCGGGAGAGGGAACTGCAATAGTGACAAGGGCCGTGGTCGGCGTGGCCAAGAGCAAGGGGATCAGCAGAGCGAGAACGAGGGACCACCCGAGCCTTCGGTGTAACAGGGTCGACACTTCCTGCAGCAGCGAGCCGGTGCGGCATTATAAATCCGCTCCCCGATGGAAAGGACCTCCCACGCACGGATACGCATGACCATCCCATGGCCGTCGTCCCCAGTGTCCTGGACCCGGGTGGAAAGTCGTGGGTGTGCCGTTCCTCCTCGACTGTTCTGTAGTCGGGTCCTCCCGCGAGGTCGGGCGTGCCCACCTGCTCTATCGAGATCCCGGCCGCGCCTGGCCGGACCTCGATCGTGCGCAGGCCTGCGAGGAGGGCGCTAGGGACGCCTCACATGGACGAGAGGTACTGCCAGATCATATGCAGGTTCCCCTCAGAGTCCTTGAAGAACGCCGAGGCCCCGATGGTGTCGAAGGCGATCGGCCCTTCGATCCGGGTCTCCTTGCTCACCTTCCCCGCCCGCTGGAACTTGACCCCTTTTCGCTTGAGCTGGGTCACGATGGCCCGGATATCGTCGACCAGGAAGGTCGAGTACGCCAACTTCCGCTGCTCTCGCTTCTCCGGGGTGATCAGCCAGATATCGTTCTTTCCGAGCTTGAGGGAGGCCCAGAAATCCTTCATCTCGCCCTCCCCCCGGTACTGGAGCTTCCCGCCCAACGCGCGGGTGTAGAACTTGATCGCCCGGTCCATGTTCCGGATCGGGATGAGGATCGCCAGACTCGAATCGGCGATCATTGCATCCCTCGGTTGATCCCTCTGACGTCGGTCCGCGATGCCATGGCCATCCGAACCCGCCCTAGGTTATCTAGATACGGCGCGGCCGTGGGCCGATGCGGCCCCCATGCCGGGCGAACATGCAGATCCAACCAGCTCAGGACCCCGGGGGCCGTAGCTCTCCAAGACCTCGAGACCGATCCTACCCCGGGTCCTCAGGTTGGGATCGACCGATCCCCTGGCCCTGCCCGCTCACCTCGGCCTTGTGGAGGGCGATCACTACTTATGGGGGGTAAGTGCTTACGGGGGGTAAGGCATGGCGCTCTTCGACCTGGGACC
>JBARHO010000259.1:0-1866 GCA_049799275.1 Thermoplasmata archaeon | reverse complement strand
AGAGGCTCATCACCCAACGACTGAACGACCCCCAGCGTCTGAAGCGCAACTACTTCGAGGAGCTCCGGACCCGGACGGATCAGGCGGTCGCCGCGGTCTACCGATTGGTCCGGGAGCTCGGTCCTAGTAGACCATCCCGTTGATCCTTGCTCCTGTCCTCGCGCGGCATAGTCTCCTTTCGAGTGGAAGGGTTCGGATTCAAGAGTCGACCGTGAGCCGGGGAGGATGCCTTCCCACGGAGCTTCCTCCCCGAGCCGAGTCCACCTGAATCGGAAAGAGTTCCATCGCTTGGTCCGAACGGCCCGCAGCGCGACCCGTCCCCATCGGGAGGTCGGGCGCGCCCAGATCATCGTGCTCGCTCACCGAGGATGGAAGGACCACGCCATCGCCGCGAAGCTGGGGATCGATCCTCGCACGGCCCGGAACTGGATCGACCGCTTCCTCCATGAACGCGATCGGGGACTGATCGACCACCCTCGACCCGGCCGCGCCCGGGTCTACTCGGTCGAGGACCGGGCGCTCGCCATGGCCCTCGCCTGCGAACTTCCTTCTCGGGAGGGAGCGGCCCTCTCCCGCTTCTCTTTCACCGAACTCGCTCGGGAAGTGGCCCACGAGATCCGACCCGCTCCGAGTCGCTCCACCCTGCACCGCTGGCTGAGGGAGGCGCACCTCCAACCGTGGCGAAGCCAGTATTGGAAACGGCCGAGGGACCCGGAGTTCGGACCGAAGGCCGCCCGGGTCCTCGACCTGTATCATCGGGTGTGGGAGGGCCAACCCCTCCACCCCCGGGACGTGGTCCTCTGCCTCGACGAGAAAACCTGTATCCAGGCGCTCAGACGGCAACGGCCTACTCAGCCTCCGGCGCCCGGTCAGCCGGCCCGGGTGGAGCACGAGTATAGCCAGAACGGGACGGTGATCTACCTCGCCGCTCTGAATATGGGGAATGGTCAGGTGATCGGGGAGTTCCCGGAGGCGAACAAAAAGATCCCCTTCTTCGCCTTCGTCGAGAGGCTGATGGCCCGAGAACCGTGTCGCTCCGCTCCCCGCGTCTTCTTCATCCTCGACAACGGACCCGCTCACGATCCCCGGACCTTCCCGGCCCGGGTGGCGGAGCGGTGGCCGAAGGTCCACCTCGCGTTCACCCCGAAGCACGGAAGTTGGTTGAACGCGGTGGAGCAGTATTTCTCGGCGGTGGAGAGGAAGGCCCTCACCCCGAACGATCTCCCCACCGTGGAGGCCGTGAAGGAACGGATCCGGGGGTTCGAGCAGCGTCGGAACCGCCACGCCCGTCCGCCCCGCTGGAACTGGACGAAGGAAGAGATGCGGGAGTGGCTCGCGGAGCTCGAGCAGGAGCAAGGGCTAAACTTGGGTTCTTCGCTCATCCCGGCGTGAAGTCGCCCGGTTCCCGATCCCGACGGCCGGAGCGAGCCCGGTCGATCCCCCCTTCGGTGATCCCGAAGGTCATCGCTCGTCTCGAGAAGCACGCCCGTGAGAAGTATGCGGACACCTGCCGGGAGGTTCGAGTGGGGGCGAAAGGACCCTACCTGTATGTCGATGCGATGCGGATCGGGAAGTCGGGGGAGGAGGATTGGCTGGTCCGTCTCTGCCGTCTGGAGTTTATCTGGATGGGGGAATTCCGTTGGGGGTTCTGGTTCTACAGCTACGCCCAGGAAAGGTACGAGCGATCGGTGACGATGGACGGCCGGTTCGACGGAACCCCTGAGGAATGCTTCGATTGTGCGGCGTTTGCCCATCTGACCGGGGGCGACACTTCAAGGATCAACGGGACGGTCTACTAGGAGGTCTCCGGGTCAATGTGCAAGATCTCGCACCGGGAGGGGAACCCTAAGGAGTAACGGATCAGTT
>JBARHO010000258.1:0-36599 GCA_049799275.1 Thermoplasmata archaeon | reverse complement strand
GACTGGAGTCGACCCAGCCCGAGGTCCTCCAGCGCCTCGTGAACAAAGGGTCCCCTCCGTCCGACTACCTTGCCGCGGCCGACCGGTCGCGTACCATGGGGCTGCGGCCCAAAGCGTACCTGCTGCTGAAACCCCCGTACCTGAGTGAACCCGAGGCGATCGCGGATGTGGCCACCTCGATCCGCGTGGCGGCGGAGCGGTTCGACGCGATCTCGGTCAATCCCGTGCACATCCAGGGAGGAACGATCGTCGAATGGCTGTACCGACGGAACCGGTACCGGCCACCGTGGCTATGGAGCCTCGTCCAGGTGCTCTCGGAAGGGGCTCTCTATCGCGGACAGAGCCGGCTCGTCTCCTTCCCGACCGCCGGGGGCCTTCCCCGGGGTCCGCACAACTGCGGTCGGTGCGACAAGGCCGTGCTCGCCGCGATCGAGGAGGCCTCGCTCGCCCAATCGTTCGACGCCCTGCGCGATCTGGACTGTGACTGCAAGGAGACGTGGCGGACCCAGGGTCGGATCGAAGCGCTCGGCCTCGAGACATGACCCTCGTCCCGCGTCTGCCGGCGCACGCCCCCGAGACCATCCGGGTGTTCCTCCGGCACCAGGTCGAGCTGAGCGAGAGCCGCGGGGTCGTGCTCGGCCTCAGCGGGGGGATCGACTCGGCGGTCATGGCCCGGCTGGCGGCCGACGCCATCGGGGCGAAGAAGGTACTGGGTGTACTGCTGCCGGGACAGGACTACCCACCCGAGCTCTTGCAGGAGACCCAAGGGTATGCCGATTCGCTCGGGATCCGGACCCGGATCCTTCCCATCGCGGCCATCGAGGATGCCGTCCGCGCCCTCCTCCCGGAGGTCCGCGACCGGACGACCCGGGGGAACGTCGCGGCGCGCTCCCGGATGATCCTTCTATACTCCTTGGCCCGGGAAGGGCGGGCCCTGGTGGTCGGCACCGGGAACAAGTCCGAGCTCCTCACGGGATACTTCACCAAGTACGGCGACGGAGGCGCCGACGTCCTGCCGATGGGGGACCTGTATAAGACCCAGCTCCGCGAGCTCGCCGGACAGCTGGAGATCCCGCCGGCGGTCCAGAAGAGGTCTCCCACGGCCGGGCTCTGGGCCGGCCAGACCGACGAGGGCGAGCTCGGGCTCCCGTACGCGGACCTCGACCGGATCCTGATGGGGATCGAGCAGCTGCGGAGCCCCGAGGAGATCGCGCGGATCACGAGGATCCCGATCGGAAAGGTCCGGGCCGTCGAGGCGAGGGTCGAGGCCTCCCGTCACAAGCGTCGGACCCCTCCCATACCGAAACTGTCGCTCCGCACCATCGGACTGGACTGGCGCGAGTGACCTCGTGGACCGCGTGGCGCGGGTCGCCGGCGGTCGGGCACGACGAGGCGTGGGCCCGCCGTGGGGTCGGATCCCGTGCCCGAGGTCCTCGCCGGCCGGGCCGACTGCGATCCCCGGCCACCCCGGGACCGGCTTCGCCGCCCTCGGGCCGTCCGCCGGCGTCGGTGGAAGTTTTTTACCCCTGAGATCGTGCCGCCCGTCCGAGCGGTCCTCCGGGAGCATCGCTCAATAGGCCATTTCGATGGATCGCGCGACCTACCAACGATTGTACGAGACCCTACGCGCCGTGCCCGATGTCCAACGGGTCGCGCAGGAGGAGCACTTCGACCTGGAGCTCCTCATGGTGATCCACACGCACCGCGTGACCCGGGACGCCACCCGTCGCTTCTACGTGTTGAAGCGTCAGATCCCCCGCCTCGCGGCCCAATGGCGACGGGGGCGCACCATGCTCGACATCGCCCAGGAGTGGAACTTCCCGCCCGTGCTCCTCGGTCAGATCATGCTCCAGGAGCTCAAGGTGCCCCGGAAGAAGGTCTGGCAGACGTTCCTCAACCCCGACGACTCGCCCGATGCCCGGATCCGAAAGGAGGTCCACGAGCTCCTCGACAACGACCCCATCTACTCGCCCGGGGGCATGGAGGTCCAACGCGAGCGGGGACGCCGTGGGGAGGCCCGACTGTACGATTGGCTGGACCGTCACGGGATCGGCTATCGTACCGAGAAGGACCTGCGCGGAAAGTACACGAAGACCCCCGATGCCCTCCTGGACGATCCCATCGTGTTCTACGGCCAGAAGCTCAAGTGGATCGAGTCGAAGGCGAACTTCGGGGACGATGTCGAGCTCCGGAAGAACCTCCGCCGGCAGCTCGCCCCCTACACCGAGATCTTCGGCGAGGGGGCCGTGGTCTACTGGTATGGGTACGTGGAAGGGGCCGATTCCCCGCCCGGGATCCTGCTCTGGGACGCCCCGACCATCGAGGGGATCACGCCGGCGGTAGCACCTCGTCCGGGGTCAGCTCACGTTGGGATCCCGTCGTCAAGTCCCGTTCGACGACCCGGCCACGGGCGGCCTCCTGAGGACCGAGGATCAGGGCCCGACGAGCCTTCCGACGAGCCGCCTCCCGGAGCTGTCGAGAGAGCGAGCGGCCCATAAGGTCCCAATCCGTCGGGATCCCCGCCTGCCGGAGCCGGCTCACCCATCGGATGGCCTCGTCCTGCTGCGCCGGGGTGACCGCGATCACGTAGGTGTCGATCGGCGGCTCTCCGCTCGGCCAGCGGTCGTGGACCTTGAGCAAGAGCTCCATCGTCTGGTCCCCGATCGCGAGACCGCAGGCCGGGGTGGCCGGCCCGCCGAACAGTTCGATCAGGTTGTCGTAGCGGCCTCCACCGAACAGCGCCCGCAGGTCGCCGGAGACGTCGTACGCCTCGAAGACGGTGGACGTGTAGTAGGCGAGGCCGCGCACCACGGTGGGGTCGAGAACGACCCGATCGCCGAGCCCGATGAGGTCGAGGAGAACGATGAGGCGCTTCAGCCGGTGGATGCCGGCGAGACCCGGTTCGGAAAGCCCCCCCTCCGTCAGAAGGTCCAGGAACGGACCCGCGCTCCCGATCGGGACACCCGAGCCCGCCAACTGGAGATGGCCCTTGAGCCGTGCGATGGAGGGGCCGTCGAGCCCGGCCGCCACGAGCTCGCGATCGAACTCGTCGCTCGAGAGCTTGCGGTACCGGTCGAGGGCGCGAAAGTACCGGCCCATATCGCTCGCCCCGAGGGAGGTCCCGAGCGACTCGGCCAACTGCCGATCGTTCAACCGGAACGCGTAGAGCCCCTTCGCCCCGACCTCCTCGAGGACCTGCGCCGCGGTGGAGAGGACCTCCGCCTCGGCCTCCGGTCCGGGCGACCCCAGGATATCGAGATTGAGCTGGGAGAACTCGCGGGTCCGGCCGGCCTGGGGCTCCTCGTAGCGCCAGAGCTTCGACATGGAGAACCACTTCACGGGGAGCGGCTCGCTCTTCGCCCGGTCGACGAAGATGCGCGCCAGCGAGGGGGTCGTCTCGGCGATGAGCGTGACCGGTCGGCCCCCCTTGTCGCTGAAGGTCCAGAGCTCGTCGCCGATCTCGTCGCCGCTCTTCACCCGGAAGAGCTCGAGGCTCTCGACCGAAGGGGTCTCGAGCTCGGAGAAGCCGGACCGACGCGCGACCTCTCGCATCCGGCGCCGCAGCTCGGAGCGGGCCCCGGCCTCCGGCGGCGTATAGTCCCGGAACCCCCGAAGGCCCTCGAACGGCACGCTCCGGGGATCCGTCGCGGTGGTATATCGATGGTGTCCTCAGCTGGACCGTGCGGCGCCGCCGGCGCTCGCGAGCGTCATCGCCCCGTCGCCGGTGGCGGCCGGCCACGAGTCGGCCAGGGTCCGCAATCGACGATATCCGGGCACCATGGCACCGAAGTTGTGGTGACGAAGATGAGTAGCGATCTCGCGGAGCTCGAGGGCGGCATCGGTCACGTCCGCGCCCTCCGCCTGTTGCCGCAGGACGACGTCCTTGAGCCGGCGCAGATCGCGCGCGAGCAAGGGGGCGAGCACCGACCAGAGGGCGGTGTTCGCGTGCACGAGCATCGACTCGGCCTCGGTACGGTGCCCCGACTCGGAGAGCTTCCGACCCTTCTCGAGCGGTCCCATAGCCGGTCCGGGGTCCCCGGAGAGCTCGACGATGGTCTCCCGCATGAGGTCGGCCTCGGTGAGCAGGATCTGGATCGCCTCCCAGTCCTCCTCGAGATGGGTGATCTCGTCCTGGATCCGCCGCAGCCGGCGGTCCACGCCCGGCAGGTCCCCGAGCGCGAGGGCCTGCTCGGCGGACTCGAGCTCGGAGTCGATCGAGGTGACCGGGGCCCATCGTCGGAGCTCCTCTCGACGGCGGTGGGCGAGCTCGAACTCCTCTGTCAGCTTCGCGGCGACGAACACGAAGAGGTCCCGGTTGAGGACCTCCAGGCTCGCCGCGTCGTCCGCCTGGATCGCCGCACGGGCATCGCTCGCGAAGTTGGCGATATCGATCCCCCGTTGCCGACCGAGCCGAAGGTACTCGTCGATCTGGCGTCGCCAGAGGGCCGGGCCGTGACCTCCCGGGAGGGCCGGTAGGCCGCTCGTCATCCGGGGACGGGCCGCGGACGACGGTGGGGACGAGGCTCGGGGGGACGGGGTCGCGAGCCAGCGGGCCGAATAGGAGATCTCCCCACCCCGGCTCGATCCTTCGCTCGCCGGAACCGGGACGGCCGCCTCCAAGGCAGCGAGGACCTCCGAGAGCTCCTGGACGTATCCCGGGTCGCTACGGGGAACACCGACCGCCTCTCGAACGGGGTCGAACAGCGCGGCGGCCAAGTGACAGTTGTCGCATTCGAGGGCGCCCGCCCGGGTCGGACGGCCGCAGGCAGGACAGGTCTCCATGAGAGCCCCCTACGGTCGCGCCACCGTGCCGGAGGAGGAGGGTACACGGGACCGCACCGCAGGAGGGGCCACCCGGGGGCGATACCGGAAGTCCGCGCTCATCGCGCGGAGCCGAGCGATCCGTTTCGCGGTCGGCGGATGGGTCGAGAAGAGCCCCGCGAGCGCCCCTCCCCGGAACGGGTTCACGATGAAGAGGCTCGACGTCGCGGGCGACCCAAAGCCCAGCGGCCGACGGGTGTTGCTCGCCTCGAGCTTCTCGAGCGCATCGGCCAAAGAAGCGGGGTCGCCGATGGTCCGCGCCCCGACCTCGTCCGCCCGGGACTCCCGCGATCGGGAGATCGCCAATCGGATCAACAGGGCCGCGATGGGCGCGGTGATGACCGCCACGATGAGGAGCAGGGGGTTCACGTTCGACCGGCTGTTCCCGCCCCCGAAGAACATCGAGAAGAAGACCGCCTGGGCGGCGTAGGAGATCGCCCCCGCCATCGTCGCGGCGAACGTCATGACGAGGATGTCGTGGTCCTTGACATGCGCCAGCTCATGGGCCAGCACGCCGCGCAGCTCGCGGTCGTCGAGCGCGGGCAGGATCCCCTCGGTGACGGCCACGACCGCGTGTCGCTCGTCCCGGCCGGTCGCGAACGCGTTCGCGGTCTGGCTCGGGATCAGCGCCAGGCGCGGATGGGTCAGCCCGAAGATCGGCGCGAGCTCATTGACGATCCGTGTGAGGCGCGGTACGTCGTCCGGACCGACGATCTTCGCATGGCTGGACCAGAGCACGAAACGGTCGCAAAAGAAGTACGACACGAGATTGAGAACGAGCGAGAGCCCCAGCGCGATGACCAGGCCGGCGATCCAACTTCCGAACAGGTACTCGCCCACGAGCCCGCCGATCACGATGAAGAGCGCAATGATCCCACCGAAGAGTGCGACGAAGCGGAGCGGGGTCCCCTCCATGATGTCGAGCCTCTCCGAAGAATCCCGCCCGGGCCTTTTAAGTCATCACTTTGAGGCGGTCGTTGCCGAGCGGCGCGAGGTGACGTCGGGCCGAGAGGGTCGGATGATAGGTGCCGCGGGGGTACTGGGGCGGCACCAGCACCAGCGTCGAAAGTTCCGGAGGGAACCGTCGATGGCATGGTCGGCACCGGAACCCTCGCCCGAGGCCCAGCGACCCCGCGCGCCGGGAGCATTCCGGGCAGCGGACCTGGGTCCGTCCCTCCACGCGCTGGGTCAACTCGATCAGCTCCAATCCCTCGACCCGGAACGAGGGGTCCTCTCCTCGTCCCCCCCAGACCCGCAGTCGGTCGCCCGGCCGCAGGGATCGCGCGACCGGGGTGAGCGTCTTCGACGGCTCGAACACCACGCATTCGATCCGATCCTTCCGCAGGTCCGTGAGCTCGAACCGGACGTGCCCCCCTGGGCCCACCGAGGGGAACCGTCCGACCTCGCCCTCGATCGAGGCCGCCTCGTACGGGCCGATCTCGCGGATCCTTCGGGCCCGGAGGTGGTCCCCGGTACCTTGGTTCGTTCGAAAGATGAGCCAGCGGTCCACCGGTTCCGAGACGACGGACCGGTGGGCACGGGCGAGGCGGTCCCCACGAGTGGCCCTCAGGCCGTACAAGATCGGGCAATCGGTGTGCGGGGTCACGAGGAGGCGGCGGGTGCGATCGTCATAGCACGAGAAGAGCTCCGGGAACCGGTCCGCGGTCCGTCGGACGCTCTCCACGTCGACGTCACGAGGGGTCCCGATCCGGGCCCGCTCACGGTAGGCGATCAGCTCGAAAGTGCTGCGATGCGCGGGCCACGCGAGCACCGCGGACGCGCCGATCACCCCGCGCGGGATCCCCTCGCCCAACCACCGGGCATCCGCTCGATCGAGGATTCGCACGACCCGGCCCCGCTCGACGATCCCGCTCACGGCCTCCCAGTAGAGTTCCGGGGAAAGCGTGCGACGAGCGATGACCATGGCCGGCTCGGTCCTCGGGTCGTCGCGTTGGACGGAACGGGCCACGGCCTCCCAAGCGGACCCGGTGAATCGGTCGACGGCCGCGGTCGGGACCTCGCGGCCCTGGGCGAACGACCAGACCGGCTCCGTGCCCACCTGCCCCACCCGACGTCGAGGCCCATGACCGATCCCGAAACGGGCCGCGAGCGCCGCGTTGCCCCTGGTCTTCCACGGCACGTTCGGGTTCAGCCTCACCAGACGGGGGTCGCCGATCAGGTCGAACCCGAGCCGATGCACGGCTTGGATCACCTCGGTGAGCGCGAAGGTCGTGCACCCTCCGGCCGCTCCGTCCGTGTCGTCTACGCCGATCCAGATGGTCCCAGTCCTCCCGGGGGGATCACGATGCGGGCAAGCCGTCGCCGACGGCGGCGCCGGACCAGCAGAACGAGGGCGATCACGAGGGCCACGATCGGGAGGCCGATCGCCAGGACATCGCCCAGGGGGAACGCAGTATCGAAATGGAACTGGATCGCCGAGGACGAGCCCAGCGGGTAGCTGCCCTGGGCCGACGGGGCCCCCCACCCGAGCGGATCGTTCGTCGTGGACTCCCCGACCAGCCCGCTCACGGATGTGATCGTGGTCGCCGCCGGACCGGAGAACGACACCGGAACGGAAAGGAGACCGACCGGGACCCCCGTCGGCAGGGTGGAGACGGGGAGGTCCAAGGCCAGCACCGAAGGGGAACCGACGGTCCCGAACTGGGCGGCCAGATCGCTCTGGATCGTCAACGGCAGCGACGACGTATCCGCGCCGGTCGCGTTCAGGAAGGTGATGCTCGAGAGCACTAGCGACGTGGGGGCCTGGCCGTCGAGCGTCGCATTGAACCCATCGACGCCGGTCAGGAGCGTGTCGGGAACGTCCCGGGAGCCCTCTTCGAGAAGGCGAGCGAAGTTGATGACCTCCTCCGCGTCCACGGACCCGTCCCGGTTCCCGAAGAGGCCCGCGAGGAGCGGTTCCGCTTCGAGGGTCGCGATCTCCGTGAGGGCCAGGGTCCGGTTGGTGGCCGATAACGGGAGCGAAAGGATGAGCGGGGTGAAGTTCCCGTCCATCGCGTAGCGTAGCGCCGAGCCGTTCAGGTCGACGAGGGAGAACGACGCGGTGAGCGCGCCCGCGCTCGTGAGCGTCAGATCGACCCCCTGACCGGGTCCGGGGGCGGTCGGGGCCCCTCGGGCCGGTCCGATCAGTCCGGGCAGCGCGATGAGGATGATCCCGAGAGCGACCCAGGCGCCCCACCGCATGGTGCTCGCGGGCCCCTACGGCATCGAACGCTCAGGCGAGGGCCTTGAGGAGCTTCTCGTACGCTCCCATGTTGGACCCGAGGTCGATCGGGGCGCGGGCGGGTCCGACGCGGTCCGGCAGGAGCTTGAGCTCGAGGGCCTGTTCTTCCGGACCGGCCTCGGCGGGCCGATGCATGACGCCCACGGGGATGCGGCCGCTCTCCATCGTCTCGAGGCACAACCGGAACATCTTCTTCCGATCGCTCGGATCGTAGTCGGGCAGCTTCGAGACGTCCAGGACCTTCTCGCGCCATTCCTTGAACGTGTCGTTGTACGTGATGCACGGGGAGAGGTCCTCCACGAACGCGTAGCCCTTTCCGGCCTTGTTGAACTTGAGCGCCTCGATGAGCACCTGGATCATCGTCTTGGGATCCCCGGAGAACGTGCGGGCGATGAAGTTCGGACTGGGGACCGAGAGCGCGGTCAGGATGGCATCGAACGGACGCTCGATGTTCCCCTCGAACCCCACCTGGCTCGTCGGGGAGGCCTGTCCCTTCGTGAGCCCGTAGGTCTCATTGTTCATGACGATGTAGAGGATCGAGGCGTTCTTCTTGAACGCGTGCATGAAATGGCCCATGCCGATGGCGTATCCGTCGCCATCCCCGCCGGCCGCGACCACGGTCAGCGACGGGTTCGAGAGCTTCACGCCCACGGCCTGGGCGAGCAGGCGGCCGTGAAGGG
Source organism: Thermoplasmata archaeon (assembly GCA_049799275.1). Lineage (GTDB taxonomy): Archaea > Thermoplasmatota > Thermoplasmata > Lutacidiplasmatales > UBA184 > Lutacidiplasma. Next base: position 27,857 of record JBARHO010000258.1, on the reverse strand, counting down.
CATGGATCCCGTTCACCTCGATGAAGTTGTGGATCCCGCCGGAGCATCCGATCCCCCCGACGAGGATGAGCTCGTGCTGGGGGACCTTCATCTCGAGGGCGGCCTTCTTCACCGCGGCGAGGACGCCGAAGTCCCCGCAGCCCGGGCACCAGGTCGACTGGACCGGCTTGACGGATTGGACCATTCTAGGCCCCCTCGACCGCACGGAGGATGTCCGACGCCAGGAACGAGAGCCCGTCGAACTTGAGCACCGGTTTGAGCTTCGCGTGCAGTTCGGGCATGGCCTCCCGGATAAGGTTCGTGTACTGGCCGTTGAAATTGTGCTCGACGATGTACGCCCGATCGACCCCGTTCAGGAACGGCTCGAGCGTGTGCGTCTGCACGGGGAAGATCGTGCGCGCTTGGTAGAACCGGGTGGGGACCCCTCGGGCGGCGAGGATCTCCTGGGCCTCGCGGATCGGACCCCACGTGCTCCCGTACCCGATGAAGCCGATCTTCGCGTTCGGGTCCCCGTAGTACATCGGGAGCGGGAGATCGTCCCGAGCGTGGATCATCTTGTCCATCCGCTTGTGCATCATCTTGACGCGGTTCACGGGATTGACGGACACGTGCCCGTCCTCGTTGTGCTCGTTCCCGGTCACCTGGGCCGTCACGCCCGGGGTCCCGGGCGGGACGTGCGGGGAGATCCCGTCGGCCGTGAGCTGATAGTACTGGTACCGCTCGAGCCCGGCCAATTGTTCGGGAGTGAGGAGCTTTCCTTGGTCGATGTGGACCTGGCTGAGATCGAACGGCCGGGTCGTGTAACTGTTCTGGCAGAGCGCCTGGTCGAGGAGGAGGATCACGGGGAGCCTCCACTTGTCCGCCAGGTTGAGCGCCTGGACGGTGAGATAGAAACAATCCTCCACGGTCCCGGGGGCGAGGATGAACCGGGGGAACTCCCCATGTCCGAGGTGCGCAAGATGCGAGAGGTCCGATTGCTCGTGGCGGGTGGGCTCGCCGGTGGACGGCCCCACGCGCTGGCAATCGGCCACGACGATCGGGACCTCGGCGGTCCCGGAATGTCCGATCCCTTCCGTCATCAGGGAGAGCCCCGGTCCGCTCGTCGACGTCATCACCCGGGCCCCGGCGTAGGAGGCACCGATGATCATGTTCACGGCCGCGAGCTCGTCCTCGGCCTGACGGACCACGCCATGGAACGCGGGTAGGTAGCGCGCCAGGTACTCCATCACCTCGGTCGCCGGAGTGATCGGATAACCCGCGAAGAACCGGCCGCCCCCGACCACGAAGCCGAGCGCCACGGCCTGGTTCCCGATCATCAGGACCTGGTCCTTGGCGTCCCCGTCCTGGACCTGCCAGCGCGGGCCGCTCTCCGGATGCTCCAGGGCCGCTCTTCGGCCGATGTCGAGCGCCTTCAGGTTCTTCTCGAGGAGCTCGGGACTGCGGCGTTTGAACCGGTCCTCCAGGACCGCTCGAGTGGTGGGAAGGTCGAAGGACATGAGGACGGAGATGACCCCGTAGGCGGCCACGTTCTTGTAGATGGGTTGCCCGAGGGCGCTCCCGACCAAGGTCGCGAACGGAAAGCCGATCGTGCGGGGCGTATCGAGCTGGAAGACCGAGGAATCGTAGAGCGTCAATCCGTCCGGTCCCAGCTCGGGCCGGCCGATCTCCGCCGACTCCTGATCGAACGCGACCAGCAGATCCACATGCTCCTTCATGGCGGCGATAGGGTCCCGGCTGGCGCGGATCGAAGCGTCCGCATGGCCCCCGCGGATACGGGAGAGCACGTTCCTCGTCGTGTAGACGTAGAGCCCCCTCTTGCGGAAGTATCGACCAACGAGGTCGGAGACCGTGAGGGTCCCATCGCCCCCTTGTCCACCGGTCACGACCGCAAGGTCCGTTAGCTCTTTGACCGGACGCGAGCCAGCCGGCCCGGTCTCTTCGGGGAACGTCGTTGATCGGACCGCCGGGGTCGTCATAATTGGGTCACTAGGTTCAAGGTCGCCTAAGCTCCAGATAGATTTGATTCGATGAGGCTATTTAGCCTTGGGGGCGCGGATGTGGGACCGCTCGGGCATTCGTCGCTCCGGAACGGGATCGGCCCGGGCAGGAGCCGCCGCCGGGGATCGCGCGCTGTGCCCCCCGTCGTCGAGGCGCCGCGACAAAGGTTATCTCGGTAGCCCCGGTCTCTAGCCATACGATGGCGGCGCGGCTCGTCGAGGACTATCATCCCCGGACCGCGGCCCAACGACGCTTCGCCGAGCCGATCGTGTTCTGGGACGAGACGCTCCGCGACGGCGAGCAGATGCCGGGGGTCCACTTCTCCCCCGACGAGAAACTGCGGATCGCCGAGAAGCTCTCCGAGGTCGGGATCCCGCTCATCAACGCGGGGATCCCGGTGGTGTCCGACGAGGAGGCCCTCGCGGTCCGAACGCTCGCGGAGGCCGGTCTCTCCGCCGACATTCTCGCGGCCGCGCGCACGGTCCGGTCCGATATCGACGCCGTGATCAAGAGCGGGGTGGGCCACATCGCGATCTTCGTGGCCGCGAGCGAGGTCCATCTCCGCTTCAAGCTCAAGATGAGCCAGGCCCAGGTGCTCGAGGCCGCGGTCTCCTCGGTGAAGCAGGCCAAGGATGCGGGCCTGCACGTCGCCTTCGTGACCGAGGACACCGTTCGGGCCCCGTTCGACTTCGTCGAGCAGCTCTATCGAGCCGTCCAAGAGGCCGGCGCGGACCGGCTCGTCGTCTCGGATACCGTCGGGATCATGACGCCGATGACGTTCCGATGGTTCCTCGAGGAGTTCCAACGACGGGTCCGGCCGAAGGACTGGTCGGTCCATTGTCACAACGATTTTGGATTGGCCACGGCGAACACCCTCACGGCGCTCGAGGTCGGCGTGAACAGCCCGCACGTCTGCGTGAACGGCCTGGGCGAACGGGCCGGGAACGCCTCCCTTGAAGAGGTCGCGGTGGCGGTCGAGTCCCTGTACGGGGTCCGAACGGGGATCCGGACGGATCAACTGTTCGAGCTCTGTCGTCTCGTCGAGGAGATCTCGGGGGTCCCACTGGCCGCGAACAAGGCCCTCGTGGGGTACAATTCCTTCTCGCATGAGGCCGGCATCCACACCCACGGGATCCTCCAGCACACGCTCACCTACGAACCGCTCCAGCCCGAGACGGTCGGGCGTCACCGCCAGATGATCCTCGGGAAGCACACCGGAAAGGCCGCGCTCGTCGAGAAACTCAAGGAACGGCAGGCCATCGCGGCGGATCCGCTCCTTGCGGAGCTCCTCGAACGCGTCAAGCACCGGACCGAAGGGAAGAGCAAGGTCCAGCTCGCGCACTTCCTCACCGAGTATCGCTCGCTCTTCGAGCGTCCCGGGCTCTCGGATGCGGAGTTCTGGACCATCGTGGAAGAGGTCGGCATCCGGACGGAGGGATCATGAAGGAACACAACGGCGGGGGGCTCACGCTGGCGGAGAAGGTCCTGGTACGGGTCTCGGGGGAGGACCATGTGGTCCCCGGCCAGATCGTCGAGGGGCGCGTCGATCTCGCGATGATGCACGAGCAAGGGGCGCAGACGGTCGGACCGTTCCACGACATGGGAGCGAAACGGGTCTGGGACCCGGATCGCGTGGTGATCGCGATCGATCACTGGGTGCCCGCCTCTACGGAAGGAGCGGCCGTCCTCCACCGGATCCTCCGCAAGTTCGCGCAGGAGCAGAACCTCCCGCACTTCTACGATGTCGGACGCCACGGCATCTGTCATCAGATCCTCGCGGAGAACGGCTGGGTGGTCCCGGGCGATCTCGCGGTCGGCACGGACTCGCACACGAACATGCTCGGCGCCATGGGGGCCGTGGCGAGCGGGATCGGACCGACCGAGATGGCGGCGGTCCTGGCGCTGGGCCGGCTCTGGCTCAAGGTCCCTGAGTCGATCCATATCCGGGTCCGGGGCGAGTTCGGGACCGGCGTCACCGCGAAGGACCTCATCCTCCGCATCCTGGGCGAGGTCAGGACCACGGGCGCGACGTACAAGTCGGTCGAGTTCTCGGGGCCGACCATCGACCGGTTGTCGATGCCCGAGCGCTTCACCCTCTGCAACATGACCACCGAGATGGGGGCCAAGTGCGGGATGATCGCGCCGGATGCCCACACCTTCGAGTATCTCGAGAAGATCGCGAAGCACCCCATGCATCCGCTGCGGGCCGACGCCGATGCCCACTACGAGCGGACGATCGACATCGACATCGACGGGATGCCTCCGATGGTGGCCTGCCCGTACTCCCCGGACAATGTACGGCCGCTCCCGGACGTGGTCAAGGAGCATGTCAAGGTCGACCAGGTCTTCCTGGGCTCCTGCACGAACGCCCGGATCGAGGATATCCGCGAGGGAGCCAAGATGATGGAGGGGCAGAAGGTCCACGCGGGGGTACGGTTCATCGTGTCGCCGGCCTCGACCTCCATCTATCAGCAGTGCCTCGAGGAGGGCCTCATCAAGACGTTCACGGACGCGGGGGCGGTGTTCACCAACTCGAGCTGCTCCGCGTGCTTCGGCGGGAACATGGGCATCCTCGCCCCGGAAGAGGTCTGCGCCTCCTCCTCCAACCGGAACTTCCCGGGCCGGATGGGCGCGAAGGAGGCCCGCATCTACCTCATGTCCCCCATCGCGACGGTGGCGGCCGCGATCCGCGGAGAGCTCGCCGATCCTCGCGACTATCTGTAGGCAGGGATCATCTCACGATGGAGGCGATCATCGAGGGCCGCGTATGGACCCTCGGCCGGGACGTGGACACCGACGGGATCATCAGCGGGAAGTACCTCACGATCATCGACCCCCAGGAGCTCAAGAAGCACGTCTTCGAGATCGCGCTCCCCGAGTTCGCCCAAGGGGCCCGGCCCGGGGACATCCTCGTGGCCGGAGAGAACTTCGGGTCCGGCTCGAGCCGGGAACATGCCCCGCAGGCGCTCAAGGCGATCGGGGTCGGCGCGATCCTGGCGGACTCCTTCGCCCGGATCTTCTTCCGTAACTCGATCAACCTGGGGCTTCCTGCGATCGAGGTCCGAGGGGTCCGCGAGATGTTCGAGAAGGGCGATACGGCCCGCATCGACATGCGCGGCGGGGAGATCCGCAACGCGCGGACCGGGACGACCCTCAAGTTCCCGCCTCTGCCGAACCATCTCTTGGAGCTGCTCGAGGCCGGGGGTCTCGTCGAGAAGGTCCGGCTCGAGCTCCTGGCCCAGGGCGAGAACGCTCCCGCATGAACGAGGCGAGCTACCGTATCGTCGTCCTCCCGGGCGACGGCACCGGCCCGGAGGTCGTTCGAGAAGGGGAGAAGGTCCTTCGGGCGCTCGCGGAGGGCGGCCCTTCCCCGTGGCGGATCGAGGAGCACCCCGGTGGGGCCCAGTACTACCAGGCCCATGGGAAGGAGTGGGAACCGGAAGGGGAGGCCGCGGCGCACGAGGCCGACGCCATCCTTCTGGGGGCCGTCGGCTGGCCGGGCGTCTCGATGCCGAACGGGGACATCGCGGGCGGCGCGCTCGTGCTCGGGCTCCGTCAGCGGCTGGACCTCTTCGCCAACGTCCGGCCCTGCCGGCTGTACCCGGGGGTGCTCCACCGGATCAGCGGCGAGTACCGGCAGGTCTGGTCGCCCAAGAACGTGAACATGGTCATCATCCGGGAGAACACCGAGGACCTCTACGCTCCGATCCGGGGCGAGCTGCGGAGGGCCGATGAGACCGAGGTCGCGATCGATACCCGCATCATCACCCGGAAGGGCGCGGAACGCGTCATCCGGCACGCCTTCGAGCTGGCGCGCGAGCGCGTCCCCGGGGCCCCCGACGACGGGCAGAAGCGGGTCACCTGCGTGGACAAGGCGAACGTGATGGCCGGTTGCCGCTTCTTCCGCTCAACGTACGACCGCGTGGCTGCGGAGTACCCGGAGATCGGCCGGGACTACGCCTACGTGGACGCGTTCACCCAATGGCTCGTTCGGAACCCGGAGCACTACAACGTGGTCGTGGCGCCCAATATGATGGGAGATATCATAACGGACCTCGCCTCGGTCCTGCAGGGCGGCATGGGGTTCGCGGCGGGGGCCAACCTCGGGGTGGGCCATGGGATGTTCGAGCCGGTGCACGGCAGCGCTCCCAAGTACGCCGGCAAGAACCAGGTGAACCCCTTCGCCACCTTCTTTGCGATCGAGATGATGCTCCGCTGGCTCTCGAAGGAACACTTGGACCCGCGCATGGCCCGCCAGGCGGACCGCCTCGAGAGCGCCCTGGCCCGCACGATCGCTGAGGGGAGGACCCGTACGTACGACCAAGGCGGGACCGTCAGCACGTCGGAGGCGGGCGACCACGTCGCCGCCGCGATCCGGAACGAGGCGGGCCCTTGAACGGACGGCGCGTCGCGATCGTCGGCGGGGTCACGACCAAGTTCGGCGTGCGACCGCTCTCCTGGGCCGAGCTCGCGCAGGAGGTCGGGGGGGCCCTGTTCGCGGCGATGTCGAAGCTCGCTTCGGTGAGCGTGGACTCGCTCTTCGTCGGCGCGGCCGAGCCGGAGCGCTTCGCTTTCCAGTCGCATGTAGCCCCGCTCGTCGCGGAGCAGATGGGACTTCAACCCCATCGGATCATCCAGCGGACGGAGCTGGCCTGCGCCTCCGGTCAGTCCGCCATCCGCAGCGCGTACGCCGCGATCTCGGCAGGTCTTTCGGACGTCGCGGTCGCGGTGGGCCTGGAGAAGATGAACCTCCCCTCGATGGCGGAGGCGAACACCTCCATGGCGTGCGTCATGGACCGCCCCTGGGATGGCGTCCATGGGGCGACCGCGCCTCCGTTCTTCGCCATGGTGGCCCAGCGGCACATGCTCGAGCACGGTACGACCGACGAGCAGCTCGCCGCCGTCTCGGAGAAGAACCATCGGTTCGCGAACACCAACCCGAACGCGCAGTTCTACGAGAAGCACTTCGACCGGGAGAAGCTCCTCGGACTTCCACTGATCTCGCCGCCGCTAAGGCTCGGCGACTGTGCCTCGATGACCGACGGCGCGGCCGCGGTCGTACTTGCCACGGAGGAACGGGTCCGGGAGTTCACCGACACCCCGGCCTGGATCCGAGGGACGGGCCAATATTCCGATTTCCACAACCTCGCCAATGCCGGAAGTCTGACGGATTGGGCCGGCCTCCGAACGGCGGCCCACGAAGCCTACCGGAGCGCCGGGATCGGCCCGAAGGCGCTCGACCTCGCCGAGATCCACGATTGCTTCACGATCTCCGAGATCATCGAGTACGAATCGTTGGGATTCTGTCCGGCGGGACAGGGCGGAGCGTTCGTTCTGGATGGTCAGGCCGACATCGGGGGGAAGATCGCGGTCAACCCGCGGGGCGGTCTCCTCGGCTGTGGGCACCCTCTGGGGGCCACGGGCGTCGCCCAGGCGGTCGAGGTCTACCAGCAGTTCGCCCAGCAGGTGCCGGCGGCCCGTCAGGTCCCTGACCCCGAATGGGCCTTGGTCCACAATCTGAGCGGGAGCGCCAATGTCCATTCGCTCATGGTGTACCAGAGGGGGGGCTAGGGATGGCGGCCGTCGCGGTGCAGCGTCGAGCGGGGGCCAAGCGTCGACCGCCCGCCCGCGCGCGGCGAACGACGCGGGCCGAGGTCCGGCCCCCGGTCGTCCGTCCCAGCGCACCTGCGGCGCCCGCGGCCGGTAACGACAGGGTCCCCTTCTTGCTCGATTTCTATCCGCTGCAGGACCCGGGATCGACCCGGCTCTCTCCTTTCTACGATGCCTTGAGGGCCGGCGGATGGAAGACCACCCGGTGCCCGAAGGACGGTCTTCTCCTGTGGCCGCCCCGCATCGTCTGCCCGAAGTGCCACTCGACGAAGCTGGACTGGGTGGACCTGCCCAGGGTCGGTCGGTTGTACGCGTTCAGCGCGGTCCTGGCCGGCGCTCCCCTCGGGATGGAAGGGGATCTCCCGTTCGTCGTCGGGCTCGTGGACCTGAACGGAGCGCCGCTCCGGATCTTCACCCGGATCGTCGGGGCGACGTGGGCGGAGTGCCGCATCGGACAGTCCGTCGAACTCGAACCGTACGACCTCCCGGACGGGCGTATCTTCTACCGTTTTCGAGCGCAGTAGCGGGCCGATCCGTCGGGAGGCGATCCGCGGTGTCAACCTATTTATACGCCTCGCCGGTCTCGCGCCGCCCCGGGAGAACTAAGACCTAATGGACCCACGTACGACGAGCTGGTGGCGTCGTCACGGATGGACCGTTGCCATCCTGCTGACCGCCTTCGGGATCACGATCCTGATCCGTACGGTCTTTACCGTCCCGATCATCCAGCAGTTCGGCTCGCTCTACATCTACGGGGGTGGATCGGACTCGTACTACCACTCCCGCGTGACCACCTACATCATCCAGAACCACGCGAACCTGATCCACGATTCGCTCCTCAAGTACCCCTTGGGCGCGATCAATCCGCGGGAACCGCTGTTCGACTGGATGAACGCGATCCTCGGGATGCTCTTCGCCGGCGCCTTCGGCGGGAACGCCGTCAACGCCGGGGCGTTCTTCCTCGAGATCGACGGACCCGTCTGGGCCGGGCTCAGCATCTTCCCGATCTATCTGATCGGGAAGGAGCTGCGGAACCGCCGCGTCGGTCTCATCGCGGCGATGATCTTCCCGTTCCTGGTCGCGAACATCGACTCCTCGACCCTGGGGTATGCCAATTATCTCTCCTTCTACACGTTCTTCATCCTCCTCGTCGTCTACGGGTACATCCGTACGGTCAAGTCGGTCGGATCCTATCGGTGGGTGGAGAGCTACCGGCACCCGCGCCAGATCCCCTCGGCCCTCCGGGCCTTCCTTCGGTACGAGCGCACCGCGGTCAAATGGGCCGTCTTCACGGGCGTGAGCTTCGGGGCCCTGGCGCTCGCCTGGCAGGGGTACTCGTTCGCCGTCGCCGTGATCGTCATCTTCGTCATCTTCGCCCTCATCGTCGAGCGGATCCGCCGGGTGGATTCGTTCGGCCTCTACGTCAGCACGTGGATCGTCGGACTGGTCGGCTTCCCGCTCGCGATGCCGTACTACGTGGCCCAGGGCCTCTTCGGGGGCTGGTTCGACATCCCGCTCCTGGTGTTCTTCGGGGCCCTGCTCGTCGCCCTCCCGTTCATGGCGTTGCGCGACACGCCCTGGGTGATCTCCATCCCGGTGCTCATCGGGGTGGCCGCCCTCGCGATCATCGGCCTCGCCCTCGTCAACAACAGCTTCTTCGTCACGATCGTCACCGGGCAGGGGTACTTCGTCAAGACCCTGGTCTACTCCACGGTGGCCGAGGCCCAGGCGCCCTCGATCGACTCGCTCATCCTCGGCTACGGGGTCGTGACGTTCTTCATCGCGTTCGTGGGCCTCGCGCTCATCGTCGTCGCCATGGCGCGGCTGCGCTACCCGCGGGCGCTGATGTTCTTCCTCTCCTTTGCGGTCGTGAGCATCTATCTCCCCATCTCGGCCGCGAAGTTCTTCTACGTGGCCTCTCCGGTCTTCGCGCTCCTACCGGCCGAGGCCATCGCCCGGGCCCTCGATGTCGGGAACTATGCCGCGCTCCGTCGCAACGTGGCCTCGCTCGCGGACCGCCGCGGGAAGTTCACGGCGTTCCGGCGCTCGTTCAAGGTACGCCACGTGCTGGTCATGCTCCTGGTCGTCGGCATCCTGGTCCCCAACGTCTGGTACGCCATCGACGCGGGGATCCCGGAGAACACCAAGGCCCAGTTCAACCAGCAGGTCTACAACACGCTCCCGCCCGTCCTGCGGCCTCCGGCGAACAACTCGACGAACTTCTTCCTCGGGGCCGCCGGGACGCTTCTCGATACCCCGAACCAGTACGACGAGGCCGGATACAATTGGCTCGCCGGACAGGACGTCAACTTACCCGCGCCGGCGAAGCCGGCGCTCATCAGCTGGTGGGACTATGGGTTCCAGACCATCGATGAGGGGCTGCATCCGGCCGTCGCGGACAATTTCCAGAACGGGATCGAACCGTCCGGGAACTTCCTCCTCGCGCAGAACGAGTCGCTCGCGATCGGCGTGCTGGCCGCCACGCTGCTCTCCGCCGAGACGCAGGCCTCGGGCCAGCCGTACCTGCCCCCCGCCCTCAACCAGATCCTGACGCACGACGGCGTCGACGTGACCGAGCTCCACACGCTCCTCATCAACACCACCTTGGACATCGCGCTCGTCATCGCGAACCCGGACAAGTACCTCCCCGTCGACGCCTCCGAGCTGAGCGGCGTCAACGCGATGTACGACACGGTCTCCTACTTCCTCGCGAGCACCCTCACCGAGAACGGGGTCGTCCAGGTCTACAACGACATCCAGGCGTTCACCCACTGGACGATCAAGTACGTCCTGGTGGACAGCCGGCTCTTCCCCTTCAGCGGCTCCAACACGGGGATCTTCTACGCGCCCGCGGACCTCACGGACCGGGTGATCGGGGCCGGCGGCGCCCCCATCGCCTACTACAACCTCACGGCCACGGGATCGGACGGGAACACCTACCCGATCGCGGACGTGCCCCCCGGGATCTCGATCGTGAACGTCAACATCAACTACATGCCGGCGTTCTACAACTCGATCATCTATCGCACGTTCATCGGGTACAACGCGACCGAGGCCGGGATCAGCACGACCCCGTCGCAGCAGATCCCCGGGCTCCAGATCAACGAGCCCATCATGCCCGGCTGGATGATGGAGCACTTCGAGGCGGTCTACCGGACCGCGTTCTACTGCCCCTACGCCAATGTCTCGGCCCATCCGAACTGCTTCAACCCGATCAACCTCCAGTACGGGGAGCAGCTCTCCAAGTCCCAGAACGGGACCTTGGACGCGAGCGCCCAATCGTACTTCAGCGGCGGCGAGACGATCCTCGAGTACTACCCCGGCCAGACATTGGTCGGCAACGTCCAGCTCCCGAACGGCTCCCCGGTGCCCGGGGTCCGGCTCACCGTCTACGACCAGCTCGGGATCCCGCACATGACCACCACGACCTCGGCGAGCGGGGCGTACTCGCTCATCCTGCCTCCCGGCAACGACACCGTGAACGTCACCTCGGGGAGCATCAACGGGCTCCTTCAGGCCGGCTCCACGGTGCTCGATTCGATGCCGATCTCGGTCAGCAATGCGGCCGGCCTCGGCTTCAGCTCGCCCGCGGTCGTTCGCCCGATCATGCTGCAGTCGGGGAAGGCCCAAGGGTTCGTCTACTGGAACGCCGCGAACAACACGACCTACCAGCCCACGACCGATCCGCTCGTCTCGGGAGCGAAGGTCACGCTGACGCAGACGAACATCACCGTCCAGGCGACCACGACGGATGCCAGCGGGGCCTTCTCGTTCCAGAACCTGCCCCCGGGGACCTACAACTACACCATCACCTACGAGAACACGAACTTCACCCAATCCCAGATCAACGTGACCGCGGGGCAGACGACCAATCTGAGCACCCCATTGCAACCGGGTCGCGTGGCGGGTCTTCTCCGTACGGATTCGGGGGCGCTCGTCCCCGGGGCCGCGGTGACGATCCAAGGGACGAAGGGCTTCACGTTCTCGACCGCCTCGGGCGCCGACGGAGCGTACATCGCCCAGGACCTCCCCACCGGCAACTACACGATCTCCGCACGCTCGACCGCGTTCGGGGTCGCTTCCCAACCTCAATCGTTCGCCATCTCGACCACCGGGCAGTTATTGGACCTCAACCTCACGCTGGTCGATTCGAGCTCGGTGACGATGATCGTCCGGGCCGACGGCGCGCCCGCCACCGGGATCCCGGTACGGTTCACGCCGATCGCCTCGGGCTCTACCTCAGCGGCCGCCGCGAACCTCACCGCGGGATCGTTCACCCTCATCTCGGGTCCGGGTGGGGTGCTCACCACGGACCTCGCCGTCGGGAACTACTCGCTCTACGGCCTCGGGGTCTATGCGAACACCTTCTACGCGGGGTTCTCCACGATCCGGGTCCCTTCGTCGCCCTTTACCGTCCAGCTCCCTCCGCTCGATCTCTCGGTCGCTCTGGCGCTCCGCGGGACGCTGGTCCTGCCGGCGGGGTCGAACGCGTCGCTCACCTCGGCCTCGGTGACCGCCTACGATCCGGCGGGGGATCGGGTCTCGTCGTTCGCGAACGCCTCCGGCGGCTACGTGCTCCGGCTACCGGCCGGGAGCTACTCCCTCCTGGGGTCGATCCCGGGGACCAACGGTACCCAGGGAGCGTACGCCGGACTGACGACCGCCACCTTGAGCGCCAGTACGACCGTCAACCTTCCGCTGTCCGCGGCCATCGAGCTGAGCTCGACCGTGGGCAATCAGACCCCCGCGGGCACCATCGTTCCGGTCCCCACCGCCACCGTCAGCGTCTCCGTGCCTGATCTCGGGGTCGTGCTGGTCGCGGGGACCAACAGCAGCGGAAAGGTCAGCTTCCTCTTGCCCGGGACGCTCCCGTCGCCGTCCACCTACTGCGTCGGGTCGAGCGCGCCGGGCTATACCTCGGTCAACATCTGCGGGTACGCCCCGTCCTCCCTGGCCACGCTGACCCATCTGCTGATGCCGATCGATCGAGTGCCGGTCACGGTCACCGTGGTGGGGCTCCCTTCCTCGACCTCGCTTACGCTGAACCTGACCGCGAGGAGCTCGACCGCGATCAATACGACCGCCGTCGGATCGTCGCCGTTTACGTTCCAGGCGACGCCCGGGACCTATGAGCTGACGGGCTTCGCCCCCTTGACCGGGTTCCGGGGCCTGTATATGCCGCCCGTTGGGTTCACCATCACGGTCGTACCCGGGGCCGGTCCACAAAGCTACACCCTCACGATCCTGAGGCAGGTCAGTTCCGTCGGCCAGATCAGCGCCCCCTCGCCGGTGACGGCGGCGAACGTGACCCTGATCTTCTCCAATCAGGTCACGAACTTCACGTTGAACGGGGCGACCTTCGAGCATCAGTTCTACGCCCCGGCCGGTTCCTACTCGGTCTATTCGAGCGCCACGGTCAACAACCGCACGTACGCCGGGCTGCAGAACGTGACCATCAACGCGACGAACGGGGCCATCTCCCAGACCATCTCGCTCAGTTCGAGCATCACGGAGACCACCTTCGAGCTCGAGCAACCGGGGGCCATCGGCGTGAACGCGACCTTGCCGGTCACGATCCTGGGTCCGGGTGGCACCCGCATCAACACGACCGCGTCCGTCGGGAACGCCTCCGTGACCCTCCCGTCCAACGGGACCTATTCGATCGCGCTCAACGCGACCGCGCTGCTGAGCGTGAACGGCCTCGGGGAGTACCGGGTGCTGTCCGTGCCGGCCGGATACACCTGCGCGGTATCGGGGACGAACAAGACCTGCGTGGTGCCGCTCAACGCGGTGACCCTGCGGACGCCCGTGACCGGTTCGGTCACGCTCGGCGGGGCGGCCACCTCGTTCGGCGGGACGCTCCAGCTCCTGGGGCCGAACGGAACGATCGCCACCATCCCGATCACGAACGGGGCGTTCCGTTCGAGCGTCCTCCCCGGCACGTACACCGCCCTCGTCACCGCGGGCACCTACGGCCTCAACTACGCCAATCTCACCACGCTGACGGTGCAGGCGATCTCGGGACCGCCGCTCTCGATCCCGTTGGCACCGACCTGGACCGATATCGTGACCGTGCGCCCTCCAGCGCAGGGTCTCACCGGTCCGGTCACCTTGAGCTTCATCTCGAGCTCCGGGACCCGTCTCAACTACACCAACGAGCCGATCAATCAGGCCGTGCCCGTGATCCTGCCGACCGGGGTGTACTCGATCCGGGCGACCGCGTCCACGACCCCGTACGGGGTCCAAACGACGGCGGTCGCGAACGCCACCGTTTCGCTGATCAACGGGAACTCGGCCACGAACCTCGTCCTGGTCCCGACCTTCGTCTCGTCGGCCTCCGTCCGCGTGGTGGCCCCGACGAGCGTGCTCCTCGGAACGGGAGGTTCCGCGACCTTCGGCTATGTGGTCCGGAACACCGGTAATGTCCCCGAGGCCCTCACCATGAAGGGTTCGCCGGCCACCTTGGTGTTCTCGTTCGATCCGCTCTCCTTCACGTTGGGCGTCGGCGCAAGCGTGGGAGGGTATGTGACGATCTTCGTCCCGTACGGCACCGCGGTCGCCCACCCGGCGATCGTCCTCGAAGCGATGCTCACGAACGGCACCGTCGCGGGAACGACCGGCACGTCGAACGGTCCCACGGTGTCCTTGACCCCGTTCCCGGCGCTCAAGGTCGGGACCTCGGGCGTGGCGCCGACCATCACCGCCACCTCCGTCTCCGTGCCGTTCTTCGTCGCGAATCCTGGCAACGCCCAGGAGACGGTCAATGTGACGATCGCGGACAAGGCCCGTCTCAACAGCTTCGGCTGGTCGGTCGAGCTCCTGAGCGGCACCACCGCGTCGAACGGCAACCTGAACCTCTCGGCGAGCTCGAACCAGACGCTGAGCGTGCTGCTGACGGCCACCACTCCGAACCCGCTTCCTCCTCAGTACGTACAGATCTCGGCGAAGACCGTCGGGATCTCCCCGTCCGCGCAGGCCCAGGCGACCGTGGCGATCTCGACCCTGACCCTCGAGGTGACCGCTCCGTCGCTCACGGTGACCGGCCCGTCCATCGGGACCCCGCAGGCCTACCCGGATTGGCTCGTTCCGGTGCTCTCGTTCGTGCCGGCGATCGTGCTCGTGGGCACCCTCCTCGTCTACCGGTGGTATCGCACGCGGCGCTGGGTGCGGAGGTAGGATCGCATGGCGCCCCGTCGGTCCTCACCGCGTGCCTGGCATCTCGCCGGGACGGTGCTCGCCTTGTTGCTCCTGGCGCTCCCCGCCGGGGTGCTGGTCTCGGCCATGGCGGCCCGCGGGGTCTCCGTGAACGCGACCCCGACGCTCACGGGGAACATCTCTGGACCCACGTTCGTCGGGACCGGCCTCAAGGCGACCTACCGGGTCCAAGCGAGCGGAGGACCCGCCGTCTCTCCGAACGGCAGCGTGGTGGGCCGGTACTCCTACAACGCGACGTTGCTCGCCTCGAACGAGACCGGCCTGACCATCTCTCCCAGCCTGGGCGTGCTCGTCAACCAGTCCGTCAACCTCTCGTTCGTGGCCGGTAACGTCTCCGAGCCGATCTCGCTGCACGTGGAGATCACCTCGAGCGCGAACGCCACCGCGAACTCGACCACCAACGAGACGGAGAACATCACCTACGCCTTCAACATCGTGCTTCCGTACGTGCTCACGGCCACCGTCGTGTCCCGGGCGGGGGCCACGCTGAACGGCTTCAACTTGACCGTCTACCTGGATGGCGCCGTCGTGGGACAGGTGACCGTGCCGACACTGGCGGCGAAGGCCTCGGTCCAGGTCACGTACGACTACGTCACGGGCGGATTGTCCTCCGGTTGGCATACGTTCTCGCTCAGTCTCGCCTCGCAGAAGGGGCTCGTCGTCTTCGCGAACGGGGCCCAGCAGTACTCGGTGGGGTTCTATGTCCCGGCCGCGGCGCCGAACTACACGATCTGGTACGTCGCCGGCGCGGTCGCTTTCATCGGAGCACTCTTTATATGGGCCACGCGGGTGGCCGCGCGCCGGCGCGGCGGTCGAGCCAAGAAGTAGGTCGCCCGGGCGAAAGGTATCACGATGGCCGTCTCCGATTTCCGCTGCACCTCCTGCGGGCTCACCCTCACCGGCCGTGGATCCACCCACTTCACGTGCCCGAACTGTAGTGCGGCCACGATCGGCCGCGACGCGCGCTGCCGCGACCAGAGCGTGATGTACGTCTGCCCCAACTGCGCGTTCGAGGGACCGTAGACCGTTCGAGGGTAGCATGGGTGATGTCGCCGTCCTGTTCCGCCTGATGCCCCAGGGGGTCGATACCGACCTCAAGGCCGTGGGGGAGCAAGCGCGCACGTCCCTGCCGAAAGGCGTGGTGATCCGGGGGATGCAGATCAAGGACATCGCCTACGGCCTCAGGTCCCTGTTGATCTCGGTCATCATGCCGGACGCGGGCGGGATCCTGGACTCCACCGAGCAGGCCCTCGCCAAGCTCCCCCACGTCGAGTCGGTGGAAGTCATGGAAGAAGGACTTCTCTGACACGGCCCCTCTCGAGGCACCGTGGACCTCTTCACCCACGTTCTCGTCGCGTACCTCCTCACCTTCGGGATCGTCGGGTTCCAGCCGTCCTACCTGGCGGCCGGGGCGCTCGCGGGCGGTCTACCGGACGCGGACGCTCTCTTCTTCCCGCTCTCGCGTCGGTTCCCGATCCTGCGGCACCATGGGATCACCCACTCGATCCTCGGCGTGACGATCGTCGCGGTCGTCGGCGGGCTCCTCATCGCGCCGCGGATCGCGCCTGGCAATCCGTGGATCTACTTCCTCGTCATGGAGGTGGGAGGCCTGAGCCACATGCTCGAGGACGGCTTCACCCACTTCTCGGTCCCGCCGTTCCTCCCGTTCTCCGACCGTCGGCTCGAGCTCGACGCCGACCGGGCGATCAATTTCATCACGCTCGCGGTCTCGGTGGCCTCGTTCTACCTGTTGCTCGGGGTCGAACGGAACCACGTCCCGTTCTGGATCTACTACTGGACCGTCTACGGCCTCATGATCTTCTACGGGGCCTACTTCGGGATCCGGCTATGGGCCCGCCTCTACGTCGGGCGTCGCTTGAAGGAGCTCGGCGGCTACTCCGTTCCGGTGCCCACGACGAACCCGCTCGTCTGGCTGGTCCTCGACGAGCGGAAGGCCGACGGCCGGATGGTCACCAAGTTCGCCCGCTACTCGATCGGGCGCGGGATCACCGATGGCCCCCGATCGGTCGACGTGCCGATGGAGCCCCCGGCCGGCGGGACCGGCCCGGTCCACAGCGAAGGCGAGGCGCTCGAGCGGTCGTACCCGATCGCGCGGGCCCAGTCGACAATCCTCGACCAGACCTACTGTTTCGGTGAGGCGCGGTCCACGACCGACGGCTGGCTTGCGATCTGGTACTCCCTCGAGTTCACGCTCCTCGGCCGCGCGGCCGCGGTCGAGGTGCATCTCCGGGCCGATGGTACGAGCAGCGTCCGCCGGGCCTGGCACACCCGGCTGTGGCGTCAGGTCACGTAGGGTGCGCAGCCCGAGGCCGGCGGCCAACGGAGTGCGGCCGATCCGAACGTGACGCTGACCCCCGCCTCCCAGGATCCCGAGGCCGTCCAGCGCCTGATGGCGGAGTTCGTGGCCGCGGCGGACGTGGACGTTCCCTCCTGGTCGCGCGCCGCCGCGAGGCAGATCGATGATCGGGTCCGGTCGGGGGCGCTCACGGACCTCTGGCTCTGGAGGAAGGCCCCGGCTCCCGCGACCGGGCTCATCTGGACGGAGATCGTGCCGGCGGTCGGTCGGAAGCTCCACTGGTTCCTTTCCCCCGCCGACGCCACCCCCGCCTCGATCGAGCGCCTGCTGCGCGAGACCGATGACCTGGGGGCGCCGGGCGAGCCGGTCCTCTCGATCCTGGATTGGGTCCCGGGCCTCGCCCCTGAGCGCTGGCGACAATGGCTCGAGCGCCGGGGCTGGCAGCTCATCACACGGGTCGACCTGTTCTTTCCGGCCGCCGCGTCGATCCCCACCTTCGTCCCTCCCACCGGGGCCGCGATCCGTTCTGCGACGCACGCCGACCGAGGCGAGCTCGTCGATCTGATGGAGTCCGCCTATTCGGCCGACCTTCGCGAACGCGCCCTCTTCATGGTCTCTCGGGACCGGCGCGTGGACGCCGAACGCGGCATCGCGGAACTCCTGGACGGCACCCTCGGGGAGTGGGTCGCGTCGGCCTCGTTCGTGGCCCGGTTCGAGGGCCGTCTCGCTGGCGCGATCCTCGTCAATCTCTTCCATGGCCCTCTGATCACGCAGGTGATGGTGGAGCCCGCGTTCCGCCGGAGCGGCGTGGCTTCCGCGCTCCTCACCCGGAGCATCGCCGCGGTCCGCGCGAAGGGCCTCGGGGTCCCCCGCCTGGTGGTGACCGACTCGAACCTGCCGGCGGTCCGGGCCTACCACCGGTTCGGGTTCATCGAGGACCCTGGGACCCGCGGGGGAGTGTGGCTCGATCTCCACGCGCTCGCCGAGGGCGAAGGACCCGGCCCGTCGTGACGGGGCCGTTCCCGCGACCAAAGGTTCGTCTAGCTCGAACGACCTTGCTCACGGGGGGCGCAAGATGAAGGAGTACGATGTGATCACGATCGGTACCGGCGCGGCGAGCTCGGTCCTCCACGGGATGCTCCAGCAGAACCCTCACCTGAGGGCCGCGATCATCGACAAGGACGCTCCGGGAGGGATCTGTCTCACGCGCGGATGCATCCCATCGAAGCTCCTGCTCTACCCCGCGGAGCTCGTGCGAACGGTCGAGCGGGCGCATGAGTTCGGGATCGACGCGACGGTGCGAAAGATCCGTTTCGCCGACATCATGGTCCGGATGCGCCGGATGATCGGAGAGGATATCGAGTCCATCCGCAAGGAGCTCTCCGAGACCCCGGGCCTCGACTATTATCCCACGATCGCCGAGTTCGTCGCTCCCTATACGCTGCAGGTCGGCGCGGAGACGATCCACGCTCCGCTCCTCTTGCTGGGGCTGGGTTCCGAGGTAGTGGTCCCGCCGATCCCCGGGCTCCGCGAGACCGGGTTCCTGACCAGTGACACGCTGCTCCAGCTGACCGAGCTTCCCGAGAGCGTCGCGGTCATCGGGGGCGGGTACATCGCGGCCGAGTACGGGTCCTTTCTCGCCGCCATGGGCGCGCGGGTCACGATCCTCGGCCGGAACGAGCGCTTCCTCCCGGACGAGGAACCCGAGATCTCGGAGACGATCGAGAGGGTCCTCTCCCGGCACCTCACGATATCGACGGGGCACAAGGTCACGCGCGTAGCGCCCGGACGCCGGGGTCGAAAGCTAGTGACGTTCGAGGACCGGTCGGGTGGGACGGAAGATCAGTTGGAGGCGAGAGAGATCCTGGTCGCGTCGGGCCGAGGTCCCACGACCGGACTGCTCCATCCCGAACGCGCGGGGATCGCGGTCGACCCGCATGGATGGGTCGTCACGAACGATCGTCTCGAGACGTCCCAGAAGGGGGTCTATGCCCTCGGGGACGCCAACGGTCGCTTCCTCTTCCGCCACAAGGCGAACTGGGAAGCGCATACGATCTTCACGAACCTGGTCGAGGGAGGGAACTCCCGCGTCGACTACCGGGCCGTGCCGCACGCCGTCTTCACGGAGCCGGAGATCGCGGCGGTCGGTCTCGGCGAGGCGGAGGCGATCGAGCGGCTCGGCGCCGCGAACATCCGGATCGGCCACTACCGGTATGCGGACACGGCCCGAGGCCAATCGATCGGTGACCATGATGGGTTCGTGAAGGTGATCTTGGAACATCCTTCGACCAAGATCCTGGGCGCGCACATCATTGGCCCCCAGGCCGCCATCCTGCTCCAAGAGATCGTCGATCTCATGTACACCGCCGAGGGGACGACCGGACCCATCCTACGCGGGATGCACATCCATCCCGCGCTCTCGGAGGTTGTCGACCGGGCCGTCCGATACCCTACGACGGTGGAGGAGTACCGTCGTCTCCGGTCCCCCCCTCCGGCGGCGCCGGGCCCTCACTGAGCACGCGCTCCCCGATCCCGAACGAGGCGGCCGCGGGTTCCGGGACCGGGGCCGCGGACCCCGGAGCGACCGCTCGCGCCCGGGCGGCCTCGTAGACGACCGCGAAGTCCCGGTCCCCCAATCCTTGGGCCAGCGCCTCGTCGACCAGGCGACGTACCTCGTGCACCACGCGCACTGACCGTCCGGTCTGCTTGGCCGTGCTCTCGATGAGCCCGAGGTCCTTGCGGGCGAGGGCCAGGCGGAAGTGCGGTTCGAACTCCGCTTTCTCGAAGAGAGCTCGCTTGTTGTCGAGCATCGCGGAACTGCCCCCGCCCTTGGCCAACAGATCCAAGAGACGGGTCCGCTCGATCCCGAGACCCTCGCCGAAGACGAGCGCCTCGGCGATCAGACCCACCTGACCGATGGTCATGAGATTGTTCACGAGCTTCATCGCGTTCCCCGATCCGACCGGGCCGATGATCTCGATCCCTCGACCCATCTTCTCCAGGTACGGTCGGATCCGTTCGATGTCCGCGGTTTCCCCGCCGACGAAGAAGAGGACCTTTCCATCCCGGGCCGCTCCATCGCTCCCACCGACCGGACAGTCCACGTACATCACGTTCCGCTCGTTCCAGCGTTCGGCCAGCCGGCGGCCCTCCGACGGCGTGATGGTGCTCATGTTGGCGACCACGGATCCCGCCGGCAACGTGCGGGCGAGCCCTTTACGCCCGAAGCACACCGACTCGGCGGCCTTGCTGTCGGTCAGCATGAGAAAGACGATATGGGCGGTCGCTTGTTTTCCCACCTCCGCCGGGGAATCGGCCCAGTCGACCCCGAGGCCGAGCGATCCCTCGGCCTTCTCTTTGCTGCGATTGTTCACGACGAGCGGTACGCCTTGTTGATGGAGCCGCGACACATGTGCGGATCCCATCTGCCCTAGTCCGATGAACCCGACCCGCGGCGCTGACGTTTCCTCCGGGACCATGCCCTCACAGTGAACCAGGGAACTTTACCTGATCGAGCCACTCGCGATCGCCCGTGTCATGGATACGTCCGATCGCGGCTCGAATCTCGGTAGCGGTCCTGTCCGGGTGGCCACGAGTTCGGTGGAGGACGTCAGAACTCGGTCCGTCGCCTCGGTGCGAGAGTCACCGTCCCAAGACGTAGAAGGGAAGGATTGGACGAGGCAATGGGGGGATCCGTAAACATCCGCCGGCCCGAAGACCCGCGCGAGAGGTCTACGCAAGCAATCCCCCCCGGGGGATACACCTGCGAAAATGCAGGTCTATTTCCCCTTCTTCTTTCCGCCTTTCTTACCCTTTTTCGCCTTCGGCATTTTCGTCGAAGCCCCGGTCGTCGACCCGAGCTTAGCACCGCCATGGTGTGGGGACCTATGTACCTTGCGTCTATTCGCGCGTACTGAACGCACGTACCGCGTGCGAGGTCCGAGAAGCGGATCAGGCCTCGCTCGCGTGTCGATCAGCGTGCGAGCGCGCGATCGATGGGATCCAGATCCCTCGAGGAACTCTCCGCACATCGGAATTAACTACGTCGTGCGGTTGGTCACCCTCCATGGCGGATCCCCGGCTCTTGGTGGCGGTGCCCTCCTCGCCCGATCTGATCGACGGGCTCGCTCGCTGGCTCCCCGATGTACCGTACATCCGACCGGATAAGCTCGGGGAGAAGCCGTGGCCCAGCATCGAGGCCGCGTTCGTGGCGAACGTGGATCGAGAGATGCCTTCGGTGCGACCGGCCCAAGTGCCCCGGCTCCGGTTCGTTCAGTTCCTGTTCACCGGTCTCGATGGTTTCCCGTTCCATCGCTTCGCGCCGGAGGTCCAGGTCGCGTCGAACCGAGGGGCCTATGGACCGTTCGTGGCCGAGCACGCCGTGGCCCTGGCTCTAGCCCTCTCGAAGAACGTTGGTCGCGGGCAAGAGATGATCCTGGACGGGAAGATGCGGCCGGCCCCTTCGTCGATGTTCCTCGATGGCCGACGTGCGGTGATCCTCGGCTTCGGCCGGATCGGCCACGAGACCGCTCGACGACTTCGTGGTCTGGGAATGTCCATCGAAGGGATCTCTCGTACCGGGAACGCGGACCCCGGAGCGGATCAGATGACCAGCATCGCGCATCTCTCGGAGGCGCTCTCCCGCGCCGACGTGATCGTGAACTGCCTTCCGTTGACGCCCTCGACGCGCGGGATCATCGGCTCGGAGGAGCTCGGTCAGCTCAAGCCCGAGGCGATCCTGGTCAACGTCGGTCGCGCCGCCACGATCGATGAGGACGCGCTGGTTGGCTACGTCAAGGGCCACCCGGATCTCCGCTTCGGCTCCGACGTGTGGTGGGACGAGGATTTCGTTCACGGGAAGGTCGAGGTGCCCCCGGCGCTCAAGGATCTCCCGAACCTGCTCGGCACGCCGCATACCGCTGGTCTCACGGCGGACAGCCGGAAGTTCGTGCTCGACAATGCCCTTCAGAACGTCGCCCGTTATTTTCACGGTGAGAGGCCCCAGTACTTGGCGGACCAGGAGGACCGGGCGATGGGCGAGCCGGCTCCCTGAGCTCGCGTCGTCCCCCCCGGACGCGCCCATCTTCCGGCCCGGCCGGGAGCTGATCCCGGTCCGAACGAACGCTGGGACCTTTGGCCGACCGTCCGAGCGACTTTTCCTTCCTCATCACTTCCGGAGGCCGGGTCGACGCTCGGGCGGGGAACCCTCCGGGAACCCTATTCTCGGGAGCCGACCCACAGGCGACGCATGCTTCGAGAGCGGGTCTTCTCGATCGGCGGGTGGTTGTGCATCGGTTTCGGCGCAAGCCTCCTCGCGGTCTCCGTGGTATTCGGGATCGTCGAGGTAGCGTGGGGGGTGCTGGTAACCCCGCTCCTCCTCGTGGGCTTCGGCTCCTTTTTCGTATATGTCGGGCGCGAGGCGAAACGGGATCGTCTCGATCTGCTCGCCCTGCCAAAGCCGGTGGACCCGGACGCATCGCGGACGGATCCGGGAAGAGGCCCAGGGTAGGCGGCTGGACCTGCGACGGGCGCGGCGCCCGATCGGCCGCGCGGCTCGCTTCCTTCCGCGCTCTACCGACCGTTCGTCAATTTCCTGTGTCCTGGCGAGGTGCACCTTGCAATTGGCCAATTGGCACCACGGGTGTGGTACCACCGCGTGTGGTCACCGGTCGTCTGTGCCGCTCGTTCGGATGGCAGGAACAGAACGGGTACCTCTTCAGTAAGGCTTTTCATCTAAGGTCCACCTCGTATGACCGCGGCCGGGATGGGGTAGTTTGGCCTATCCTGGGGGACTGTGGATCCCTCGACCCGGGTTCAAAGAGAGACGGGAACCAACCCGTCGCTTGAGACTCTCGGTCCCGGCCCTACCGTTTCTTCGTACGGGAGGCCCGTCGGGGTCCTTTCGCCTTGGCCGACCCTTTCCCTTCCTCTGCCGAGAGCGCTTCGGGCAGATTGGCGAGGGAGTAGTCGGCCCACACGGCGCCCCAGTTCCGGAGGTCCGCGGGTGTGAGCCCCCAGCCGTGCAGCGAGGAGGCGCGCCCGATGGCCTTCACTCCCTCGGCCTCGGAGCCGGCCTCCATGTCGAACCGGCTATCTCCCACGAGGAAGATCGGAACGCCCGGGAACCGGCGTCGGAACTCCTTGAGGTGCTCGCGCTTGGTCCCCTGCCCACTTCCCAGGATGCCACCGAACCAGTAGCGCAGGCCTTCTCGCTCCAGGAGCAGATCGGCCGTTTCCCGCTCGGCCCCCGTCGATACGACCAGGGTCCAGCGATCCTGATCGAGCCGCCGGAGCACTCGTGGGATCTCGGGGAAGGGGCTCGCGTGCGCATAGGCCTCGCGGACCTTGCGCTCGTGGAATATCCGGGCGGTCTTGGCCCGGACCTCCTTGGGGACCTCAGGGTAGAGCTGAGCCAGCTGGGCCTCGAACGGCATCCCGGTGGTGGCCAAGTAGTGGATCCGAGCCTCCTCCGGAGGGGTCTGGAACGCCTGATTGAGGACGTCGGCCGCGACGTAGCTGATGAGCCCGATATCGTCCAAGATGGTGCCGTCGAGGTCGAAGACCACGACCCCCCGTTCGACCTGGCTCGGTTCGACCACCACATCCTCTTCGATCGCCCGCCCGATCTCGGCGTACTGCGACGTCGCCTCCGACATGATCGGGAGCGGGATGTCCACCGGTTCCATTGGGCTCTCCTGGGTCGGCGTCGCTTCCTCGGTCCGCTCCGGTTCCGGCGCGGGGTCGGAAGTTACCGCCGGCGGTCCCCGGGGCTTTCGAGCCGCTTTGGGTCGGACCGATCTGGGCACAGTACGAGCGAGCGAGCCCGGGTCTATAAGCCGTCGGAGGCCCAGGAAGCGGGAAGCTTATGACCCGATCCCGGTCGGGTCTAGCCTGAGGGGCGGTAGGAGAGGACCATGCATCCCAGTCGCGCGATCCGCGGAAAGCGCTCTCACCTCTTGGACGGCCGACGGATCGTCGTGGGCATCTCGGGTTCGATCGCCGCGATCGAGGTGCCCCGGGTGATCCGCGAGCTCATCCGTCACGGGGCGGATGTACGGCCGGTCATGAGCGGCGAGGCCGCCCGCCTCGTTACGCCGGAGGCGATCACGTTCGCCTCGGGGCATGAACCGGTCCAACACCTGACCGGGGCCGTGGAGCACGTCGAGTTCTTTGGACCCGGGGACGACCGGGCGGACCTCCTGCTGATCGCCCCGGCCACCGCCAATACGATCTCGAAGATCGCTCATGGCACGGACGATACTCCCGTGACCTCGTGCGCCTCGATGGCGCTCGGAGCGAACATCCCGATCCTCATCGCGCCGGCCATGCACGCGCAGATGGCCGGGAACCCGGCGGTCCGTCAGAACCTCGAGCAGCTGACGACCTGGGGCATCGGCATCATCCGTTCCCAGTCGGCGGAAGGCGAGGAGAAGCTGGCCACCCCGGACGAGATCGCGGCGGCGGTGCTCCAGCGGCTCGCGGGACCGCCGTGGGCCGGAAAGACGGTGATCGTCATCGGCGGAGCCAGCCGCGAGTCGATCGATGCGGTCCGCTCGGTCACGAACGAGAGCAGTGGGGCGACCGCCGTGGCCCTCGCGACGCAGGCCCACTATCGAGGAGCGAAGGTACTGTTCTGGGTCGGGGCCGTGAGCGTCCTGATCCCGGGCTGGCTCGAGGTGACCCATTGGAGGAGCGTAGGGGATCTGGAGGCGTTGGTCCGGGACCGGGCCAGCGATCTCCGGACGGCCTCGGCCGTGCTGGTCCCCGCCGCGATCTCGGACTTCACCTTCTCGGCCGAGAGCGGGAAGATCTCGTCCCGCGACCGACCGACCCTCACCCTGACGCTCGAAAGGGCGCCCAAGATCCTGACCCGACTGCGCCGAGCCGTCGGTCGCGGAACCCTTCTCGTCGGCTTCAAGCTCGAGGCCGGCAAGAGCCCGGACGAGCTCATCGCGGGGGCCCAGGCGCTCCTGAAGGAGAACCGGTTGGACTGGGTCGCCGCGAACGATCAGAGCTCCCTGGGATCGAAAGAGACCACGCTCCTGGTCGTGACGAAGCAGGGGACCCAGCATCCGCTGCACGGACCCAAGGAGGACGTGGCCGGCAAACTGCTCGACGACCTCGGTCGGGAGCTCGCGAACCTCCGTATCCCCGCGGTCGGCGGGACTTCGCGGGCCCGTCGGATACCGCCGAAGGGCCGGCGCGGTCGGTCGTAGTTCCAACCGGCCCGCTCACAGCGAGAGATGATATCGTAGAGGTGTTCTGGCGCGCCCGAGGTCGATGAATGGTCAAGCTTCCGGAATGGCGGGGAAAGGAGGTCTTTCGCGAGTACGGGATCGCCCTCCCGAAGGGTCGGGTCGCCCACAGTGCCCAAGAGGCCGAAGAGGCGGTCCGCTCCGGAGGGGTCCCGCTCCCCGTCGTGATCAAGGCCCAGGTCCTGGCCGGCGGACGAGGCAAGGGAGGGGCGGTCCGATTCGCCAACACCCTGGAGGAGACCCGGAGCGCCGCAGAAGCGATCCTCGGCCTCGAGTTCAAAGGGGAGAAGGTCCGAGAACTGCTCGTCGAGGAGAAGCTTTCCATCGACCGGGAGCTGTACGTCTCCCTGGCCCTCGACCGGAGCCGGCGGCTCCCCCTGCTCATGGCCAGCGCCCAGGGCGGGGTCGAGATCGAGTCCGTGCCGGAGTCCGCCTTGACCGCTCTTCCTATCCATCCCTTCGCGGGTCTCGCCGCGTACGAACGTCGGAGCGTGATCCGCTCGCTCGGGCTCACCGGCCCCTCGGCGGAATCCCTCGATCATCTCTTGGAACGGATGTGGTCCCTGTTCAACCGAGAGGACGCCGAGCTCGTCGAGATCAACCCGCTCGCCGTGGTCGGGGACCGCGTGGTGGCCCTGGACGCGAAGGTGATCATCGAGGACGATGCCGCGTTCCGGCATCCGAACTACAGCGAGATCCGGGACGACCGCACGCCGCTCGAGGAGATCGCACGGGAGAAGGAGATCGCCTTCGTCCAGCTGGACGGCGACATCGGGGTCATCGCGAACGGGGCGGGGCTCACCATGGCGACCCTGGACGTGCTCGCCGAGTTCGGTGGACGGCCCGGGGTGTTCCTCGATCTGGGGGGCACGGACGACCCCAAGAAGGTGACCGAAGCGTTCCTCCTGATGGCCCAGGCGCGACCCACCGCCGTCTTCCTGAACATCTTCGGCGGGGTCACGCGGTGCGACACGGTCGCGAACGGGCTCGTCGAGGCGATGAAGCAGCTCCCCGCCGACGAGCGCTTTCCGCTCGTCGCCCGCATCCGAGGGAACAACGAGAAGGAAGGGATCGCGATCCTGCAACAGGCCGGGGTCCCAGCGAACTCGGACCTCAAGGAGGCCGTGCGAGCCGTCGTCGAGCTCGCAAAAGGCACGACGACGCCTTCCGGGGGTCCCCGATGAGCGTGCTCGTGGACTCCCAGACCCGGGTCCTCGTCCAGGGGATCACCGGACACCAGGGGACGGTCCACACCCGTCAGATGCGACAGTTCGGTACCCGGGTCGTCGCCGGGGTCACCCCGGGGAAGGGAGGCGGGCAGATCGAGGAGGTGCCGGTCTTCGACTCCGTGCAGGAAGCGGTGGACCGGACGCAGGCGAACGCCAGCGTGATCTTTGTACCGGCGCCCTTCGCCAAGGACGCCCTCATCGAGGCGGTCGACGCGGGGATCACGTTGAGCGTCGTGGTGACGGAGCACATCCCGTTCCACGACATGCTCGTGATGTACCACTACTCCAGGCTACGCGGGGCCCGCATCATCGGTCCGAACTGTCCGGGGATCGCGGCCCCGGGAAAGGCGAAGGTCGGGATCATCCCGAACGTGGTCTTCGCTCCCGGGCGGGTCGGGGTGATCTCCCGGAGCGGTACGCTGACCTACGAGATCGTGAACGGGATCAAGGAGGTCGGGCTCGGTCAGAGCACCTGCATCGGCCTGGGAGGGGACCCGGTCGTCGGCACCAATTTCGTCGACGCGCTCCCGCTCTTCGAGAAGGACCCGGAGACGGACGTCATCGTGATGGTGGGGGAGATAGGTGGGACCGCGGAGGAAGAGGCAGCGGAGTACATCCATGGGAACGTCCGCAAACCGGTCGTGGCGTACGTGGCCGGTAGTTCCGCGCCGCCCGGGAAACGGATGGGTCATGCGGGGGCGATCATCGCCCGGGGCCGCGGAACAGCGGAGAGCAAGCGGTTGGCCCTGGAACGAGCCGGGGCGACCGTGGCGCGGTTCCCCTATGAGATCCCGCTGCTCGTGGCCGAGCGGGTGAAGGGAGCGACCCGTCGGTGAGCGCCGCCCCCCGGGCCAGGTCCCGGGAGCCCGCTGCGGAGCCCTGCATCGTCCCGGGCTGCTCCGAAGGAGCGGTCCGGCACCTCGCCCTCGCCGAGGCCCGGCGGGCCTTCGACGACCTTCCGTCCTCCGGACGCCGAGCTCCGCTCTGCCGGACCCACTACAAGTCATGGAAGAAGGCGACCAAGGAGTCACGCGCCTTGGACCGGCTCGGTCGGGCCCCGTAGGGTGGCGTTCCGGTCGCCCTACTGCTTCCGCATCTTCTGGGCTCTCATGCGTCGCCGCATCCGCTTCTTGCGCCACTTCCACCTCATGTGGCCGCGCTTTTTCCAGACGCGAGAGCTCCGTTTCATTCAGTCCTGCGGGAACGGGGCGCTGTATTGTCCTTGGTTTAAAA
>JBARHO010000257.1:0-1883 GCA_049799275.1 Thermoplasmata archaeon | reverse complement strand
GGGGACCCCAATGGGATCGGTCGGTACGGAGGGCCCCGAGATCCTCCGCCATGATCATGACCGCACTTCGGAACCCTTCGAAGGGATCCACGATCGGGCTGCGGTCCCGTTCGGGTCGGTAGCCGAGACAGGGGGAACGCCGAAGACGGCTCGAGGGGATCAGGATCCGATCGAAGGCCACTCGCAGGGCGTTCGCCACCGGACGCCCCTCGGACGGTAGAGAGTCCCGAAGCCGGAGGAGCCTCGAGAGCGCCTCGGGATCGAACTGCTGCCGGGTCTCGCGGAGGAAGGGGACCTTTCCCTCCGTCGCCTTCCGGGCCGCTTGCAGGACCCGGTCGCACTGACGAAGGAGCTCCTTGGGATCGAGCTCGAAATGGGTCTTGACCCGGGCGGCCAGCGCCGCCGGTGCGAGGATCTCCCCACCGATGGCCCGGTGGCCGGACCGACGCGCCTCGACCAGCGTGGTCCCGCTGCCGCAGAACGGGTCGAGGACGGATGCGCCGGCGGGGAGGTGGTCCGACACGATCGCATTGTCGACGAACTCGGCTGAGAACCCCTGGACATACGGCCACCAGCGATGCACGGGGAGAGCGTCGTTGGGGGAGAAGGTGATGGACCCGGTGTATTGCGTCGGGATGACGCCGTTCTCCCGGCGCAGGTCCTCGAGGAACTGATCGGGCCCCACGAAATCGGCCCGGTCCTCCAGGTCGGCGTAGCCGGTCAGGATCCAGAGACCCCGGCCGATCCGGGCGACCTCGCCGGTGCCTCCCAAGGCCTCGAGCCGGGCCAGGATGTCCTCACGACGGGCCCCCGTGCGATGCGAGAGCTGGGCGACGGTCGAGCCGATCGCCCCGGTCCGGGAGAGCGCCTCCAAGAGCGGGTCCACCGCCCCGGTATCATTCGGAGCGGCGCGCCCGATCATGGGGCGCAGGAGCGGAGGGCGTCTATTTGAACTCGGTGTGGGACGTCGGTCCCGGGACGGCCGGGGTCGACGTCGGCTCGCGCTTGGGCTTCACGAGCCGCCTTCCCGTGACCATGTAGATCACATCGAGGCCGATGTTGACCGCGTGGTCGGACAATCGCTCGAAATAGCGGTTGATCAGCACGTACTGGGCGCCGATGCGCGGATCGATGGTGTGGTCCGACATCCGGTCGACCAGCTCCTGGAAGATCTCCTCGTGGAGGGCGTCGACCACATCGTCATGGTGGACGATGTCGAGCACCGGGTCCGCCGTCCGCGCGACGAACGCGTTCACCGCGGTCTCGATCATCTCGATCGTGAGCTCGCCCATCCGGGAAAGGTTCCCGACGGTCTCGAGGTTCTGGCCCACGCCCGCGAGCTTCCGGGCCGCTTCGGCGATATCCTTGGAATAGCGCCCGATCCGGTCCAGGTCCGTCGTGATCCCCAGCGATACTGTGATCGTCCGCAGGTCGGCGGCGACGGGAGCGTAGAGGGCGATGAGCTCGATGCACGAGTGCTCGATCTGCTGTTTCAGGCCGTAGATCTCCTGATCCAGCGTGAACACCTCGTCGACCTCGCCGTTCGCCGCCTTCCCCAGGCTGAGGACGGCCTTCCGGATGGCGAGCACGCTCAGCTCGGCCATGGTGGTCATGTTCTCGTTGAGCTCTTCCAGGCCCTGTGTGAGGGCCTTGCGTTCCGCGGTCTCGACCATCTACCCAAACCTTCCTGTGATGTAGTTCTCGGTCAATTTCTCTCGGGGGTTCTCGAAGAGCGTCTTGGTGCGATCGAACTCGATGAGCTTGCCCAGGTACATGAACGCGGTATACTCGCCCACCCGGGCCGCCTGCTGCATGTTGTGGGTGACGATGATGACCGTGTAGCGCTTCTTGAGATCGAAGATGAGGTCCTCGATCTTGGAGGT
>JBARHO010000256.1:0-34378 GCA_049799275.1 Thermoplasmata archaeon | reverse complement strand
AGTCACCACGATGCATGCGTGACCCCCAGCTCGATCACGAGCCTCTACGCGGAGGGCGCGCGACGGGCCGGCGTGACCTTCGCGTTCGGACAGCCCGCGACCTCTCTCGCCTTGGGGCCCAGTACCTGGGAGCTCACGGCCGGGGGGACGCCTATCCGAGCCCGAAGGCTCGTCGTCTCGGCCGGCGCCTGGTCCAAAGAGATCCTGCGCCGGCTCGGGCGGCCTCTTCCGCTGACCCCGTACCGCACCCAGGCCGCCACGTTGAAACCGGCGCCGGCCGGTTCCATGGAGTTCCCTTCGGTCCACGACATCGACCTGGATGTCTACGTGCGTCCCGAAGGACCGGGACGGATCCTGGCGGGCGACGGGACCGAGAAGGTCGAGGCCGACCCGGAGCGGTTCGTCCCGGGGGGCGATGCGGCGTTCCTGGGTCACCTCGCGGAGAGCCTCGCCTTCCGGTTCCCCGGATGGGCCGATAGCGAGGTATCGGGTGCCTGGGCCGGGGTCTGCACGGCGACCCCCGACCGGCGGCCGTTCGTGGGGCCGATGCCCGGGGCTCCCGGACTCTATGCACTTACCGGGTTCAACGGGTTCGGAGTCATGAGGGCCGGTGGGGCCGCTCGAAGGCTGGCGGATCTCCTGGCCGAGGGTGACACGGCCAATGCTCCCCGAGAGGCCCTGGGCCCTGTCCTTCCCGAACGGGTGAAAGGGCCGATCGTGCCCTTCCTTCCCCGGCCGGGGTTCACGCTCGAGCCCGGCGAGGATCCGCGGTTCTAGCCCGCCCGGCTCACGCGTTGCCCCGCAGTCGTTCGAGCTTCTGCAGGAACTCGACCCCTTCCCCCGTGCTCATCGGGGTCCCGTCCTCGCGGGCGAGGGGTAGCCCGGCTTCCGCGCAGGCGGCCTCGGGGCTCTGGCCCTGCAGCAATCCCCGGACCGCGCGCTGCTCCTTTCGGCTCAGCCACAGCGCACCCAACGTGAAGTCCTCGAAGGCCTCGTAGGCGACCGGGGCCACCCGCTGCGCCGCTTGGGCCAGGTGGGCCGCGTACAGTCGGATCTCCTCCTGGGCGTGGGGATCGAGGCGCAGCGAGAGAAAATGGAGAAGGTTCCACAAGTCGATCTTCCAGTACCATTCCGTGTAGTAGGAGAGGGGGAGCACCAGGCGCGCCGTCTCCCGGGCGATCCCGTCAGTGAGCGCTTGGGAATAGACCTTGTAGGCCTCCTGGTTGATGCGCTCGAGATCGGATCGGAACCGGGTGGAGACCCCTTCCGGAAGAGGCTCGCCGCGTCCCTGCCGGTTCCGGGTCGACTGACGGCGGATCTCCTCGATCGGCGGAAGATCGTACTCGTCGGGCACGACCGAGTACCGAGCGGAGTACTCGTTGACCGAGTTGTGGGTCACGATCCCGTTCGCGACGAAGTTCGAGTACGGTCCCGTGACCTCGACATCGTAGGTCATCTTCATCCCGAGGAACTCGAACCCGACGATCGCGACCGGTCGCTCCGGCCCCAGCTCCAACTCCTCGGCCTGGGTCCACCGGGCCAGGATCGACCTCGGCGCGATGAGCGGAGCGGGAGCCGGCTCGGGGTCGGCCTCCTCTACGGCGTGGGAACCGGGTCCCGGACCGTCGTCGGTCGAACGGACCGCGGCATCCACCAGATCGAAGATGTGGGCCGATCCCTCCGGCTCGGACTCGAGCTCCGTCGGTTCTAACCAATCGGGCCAGACCGGACGGACACGGACCCCTGCGCTGGGGCCCGAACCCGGGTCCAAGTGGATCGTATCGAGAGAGCGGGTCGCGAAAGGTTCGGCCGGCGAAGAGATCGCGACGGCGGTGCCCGGGCCGTACGGAACGTCGCTCTTCTCTCCGGGGGGTGGGTTCGGTCCGGGCTCCGAAGCGGGAGAGGCGGCGGGACCCGATGGGCGGGTCCCACCGAGCTCGGGCTCGGTATCCACATAGAGCTTGTAGGGCGCGACCTCCCAGGTGACCTTGCCATCGACCAACCGGAGCCCGGTCGCGGTCGCCAGGGTCTTCCACCCGTCGAGGAACCGGAACCGGTGATCGGCGGTGCACTCGATCCTCCGACCGTCCTCCAGGACCATGCGATAGACCGGCCGGGTCCCGTTGCGGAACACATCCGCCACGCGGGTATGCTGGATGCGGAAGGTGGCCTCGTTCATCTGACGCAAGGAACCGAACCGACGCTCCATGGCCCGGGACGGGGTCGTCCCGGCCCCGGGATCGGAAAGGTCATGCCGCGGCGCGAACGCGCGCCACAGTTCCTCGATCCGTACGCGTCGCGGCGCACGGCGGTTCGGGCCGGCGGACCGAGGGCCGTCGAACCAGAGCTCCGTCCCTTCGGCGAGGCAGGCCGTGCGATGCCGGATCCACTGGCGAGCGACGTAGATCGGGAGCCGGACGAGGAACTTCAGCTCGACCATCTCGAACGGCGTCGTATGCCGGTGACGGAGGAGGTATCGGATGAGCCCCTGATCGTCGCGGACGCTCTTGGTCCCCTTCCCGTAGGAGACCCGGGCGGCCTGGACGATCGCGGCGTCGTTCCCCATGTAGTCGACGAGGACCACATACCCGTGCGAGAGCACGGGCTGTTTGATCCCGAGGAGCTCGTCGGCCTCGGGGACGTTGGGCCGACGCGATCCATCGGTCCGGCTGTCCATCCTCGCGGGTCAGGCGCTCCTGCCAATAAGCCCTCGCGACAGGAACGGGGGGGCCTCGGTCCCACCCGCCGCCAAAGCGTTTAAACCGGCCCCCTTCGCACTTCCCCCAGGGGAGGGGAACGTGAGCCGGATCCTCGTCGCCGTGTCGTGGCCCTACGCGAACGGGGCCCTCCACATCGGCCACCTCGCCTCGACGTACCTGCCGGCGGACATCTTCGCTCGGTACCATCGGCTCCGAGGGAACGAGGTCCTGATGATCTCGGGCTCCGACATGCACGGCACGCCCACGCTGATCGCCGCCGAGAAGGAAGGGGTCGCCCCCCAGGTCGTGGCCGAGCGCTTCGACGCGATCAATCGGCAGGCCCTCCGGGACCTGGCCATCACCTTCGATCTGTTCACCTCCACCGAGACGCCGGTCCACTACCGGACGGCCCAGGAGATCTTCCTGAAGCTGCTGGAGAACGGTTTCGTGGCGCGTCGCACGGAGGACAACCCCTACTGTCCCAAGGACGAGCGGTTCCTGGCGGACCGGTACCTCGTCGGCGAGTGCCCGCACTGCCACTTCCCCTCCGCTCGGGGCGACGAGTGCGACCATTGCGGACGGATCCTCGAGGCCCGGCAGCTGATCGGACCGAAGTGCGCCCTCTGCGGCACGCCGGTCGAGTTCCGGCCGTCGGAGCATTTCTTCCTCCTCCTCGACAAGCTCGCCCCGGATCTCGAGCGCTATCTCGAGGACAAGAGCTACTGGCGCCCGAACGTCCTCGGGGTCACGCGGGAGTTCCTCAAGCGCGGCCTGCACGCGACCGCCATCACGCGCGACATCGATTGGGGGGTCCCGATCCCTCTCGACGGGTACCCCTCGAAGCGGCTCTATGTCTGGTTCGAGGCCCTGGCGGGCTATCTTTCCGCGGCGAAGGAGTGGGCCATCCGGGCGGGCCGTCCGACGGCCTGGGAACGGTACTGGGGCGAGGGGGAACCGGTCCGCCAGTACTACTTCGTGGGCAAGGACAACATCTTCTTCCACTCCCTGGTGTGGCCCGGCATCCTCGTCGGCGCTCGGGGGTTCCCGCTCCCCTATGACATCCCCGCCAACGAATGGTTGCAGATCGAGGGGAAGAAGATCTCGAAGTCGCGCGGTTCCGAGGTCAGCGCCTTCATTCCCTCGTTGTTGACCCAGTACCGGCCGGACATGATCCGCTTCTACGCGGCCCTCCTCGCCCCCCAGAACCACGACACGGAGTTCCAGTGGTCCGAGTTCGACCAGGTCTGTGAGGACGTCCTGTCCAACCAGTACGGGAACCTCGCGCAGCGCCTTTTGGTCCTGGCGCGGGAGCGGTACGAGGGCCGGGTACCTTCTCCGCCGGACGGTTGGTCCCCGGACGGTGCGGGGAGCATCGGCGAACGGGTCCGAGCGGCCCACGAACGGATCTCCCAGGAGATCGAGAAGGTCCATCTCAAGGAAGCCCTCGACCTCGTGCTGGCCGAGGTCCGGGACGAGAACCGAAGGTTCCACGAGGCGCGACCGTGGAGCGCTGGGGAGGACGAGCGTCGACGGAGCCTGTACGAGGGGCTCTGGCATCTCAAGGCGATCGCGATGTGGTCCGCCCCGTTCCTTCCGTTCTCCTCCGCGGAGGTCCTCCGGATGCTCGGCTACACCGAGCCGGCCCAGTCCGGGAGCTGGGAACAGGCGCTCGAGCCCGTGGCCTCCGGCCAACCGCTCGGGGAGATCCGCCCGTTGTTCCCCCGTCGTGAGCGCGAGCGGGCCACGCCGGCCGCTCCGGCGAAGCTGACCCTCGGTCTGGCCGGTCCCGTGCCCTTGGGTCTACAGAGCGCCGTGATCCGGTCCGCCGAGGATCATCCCTCGGCGGACAAGCTGTACGTCCTGCGTCTCGACGTCGGAGGACCGACCCCTCGGACCGTGGTGGCGGGTCTCCGACCATACTATCGCGCGGACGAGCTACGAGAGCGACGGGTCGTCCTCTTGTCGAACCTCGAACCCAGGACGATCCGGCGGGTCACCTCGCAGGGGATGATCCTCGCCGCGGACTCGGGCGACCGGGTGCTCTTGCTGGCTCCCCCCGAGGATTGCCCGCCGGGCACTCTGCGCGACGGCTCGCCCGACCCGCTCCCGAACATCCGGTACGAGGATTTCGAACGGGCCCCGTTGCTCGTCGGCCGCGTGACCGGGGTCGATGGTCCGCTCTCCGTTCAGGTGGACGTCGGGGGACGGACGGTCGTGGCGAAAGGCCATCCCCCCCTGCATGAGCTGGTCCTGGTCCAGTTGGACTCGCCGGACGCGGCCAGCGGGGAGGTCGTCACGATGAACGGGGGCCGACCCGTACGGCCGGACCCCTCCTCGGCGCCGGGCATGAGGGTACGATGAGCGGCTCGCTCCGGATCGACCTCCACGTGCACAGCACGCACTCCCCCGATTCGCGCCTTCCGTTGGACTCGATCCCGGATCTCCTAGGCCCGCGGGCGCTGAGCGGGTTCGCTCTCACCGATCACAACACGATCGCCGGCCACTCCCGGCTCAAGGAGCTCGCACGCGACTACCCCCGCTATCTCCTCGTGCCGGGGGTCGAGGTCTCGACGGCCCACGGACACCTTCTGGCCCTCGGGGTCGACGCCGTGCCGCCCAAGGATCGTCCGCTACCGGAGACGATCGACTGGATCCGGTCCCATGGGGGGGTCTCGATCCTCGCCCATCCGTTCCGTCGGGTCCACGGGGCGGGGGCCCACTGGGCGCTCGAGGCCAAGGTGGACGGGCTCGAGACGGTGAACGGCCACAATCTGGCGGTGCCGAACGCACGGGCCGAAGTGATCGCCGCCAAAAGGGGTCTCAGCGGAACGGGTGGGAGCGATTCCCACTCGGCGATCACCGTGGGGCGAGCGTTCACCCAGTTCTCGGAGGAGCCCTCCACGGTGGACGACCTGCTCACCTCGCTCCAGAAGGGCCGGGGCGAGGGCGCCGGGCGCTCCCTCACCCGGGTGGAATGGATGCGTCAAGCGTGGACGAACGGGATCCGCCGGGCCGGTCGACGGTTCAAGCCGATCTAGTCGCCGGTGGTTCCCGACACATTTAAACCGGGGACGCCTGCCGACCGACGCGCCAAGGTGGCAGAATGGTTAATGCGACGGACTGCAGATCCGTTTCCTGGGGGTTCGATTCCCTCCCTTGGCTCTCGTTCAAGGATCCGTCTACCGCTGAGCGATCTCCGTCGGCGTGGTGGCCCCGGCCCCCGCCGTGACGAACCCATCCGGTCGTAAACCCCCGCGAGGAACGTCGACTTCACGCGATATTGCCGGCCCTTTGATTCCCCCCGAGAGTCGAGAATCCCGGCGGACACGAGCTCGTGCAGCGCTCCCCAAAGCGCCGGTCCGCTGTAGTGTTTCGGGTTGGGATAGTCTCCCCGCTGGAACCAGCCGCCAGATCCTGTAAGGACCCAGAGGAGCATTGATCGAGTGCTCGCCTTCGAGAATTGAGCTGTAGTTTTGCGCAAGTCGCCTCTTCGGTCGGCAATCTCGTACGCCTTTTGGACCTGATTGCCATAGTAACGAGTCCAAAGGAGGTAGTCCCTGCCGGTGTTGGTCGTTGCCAAGTACTCGTAGTAATGATCGCTCGTTCGAAAAAATCGAGTGTCCAGAGGGATAAGGGCTGAGTTCTTCAATCCAAGCTTTCGAAGCAGCGCAATATTGAGATATCGACCAAGCCGGCCGTTGCCGTTTGAGAATGGATGGATCGCTTCGAATTCCGCGAAGAAAATTGCGGCGACCACCGTAGGAAGAAGACGGCCTTGGTTCTGCTCAAGCCAGAGTAGGAGGGCGTCAAGGTCCGCGCGCACATTTTCGGGAGGGGTCGGTCGAAATCGTTCCTGGGTCCCAGTGACATCCGTAATGACGTTGGCCGACGTCTTCAGTTCGCCCACTATTCCGTTGTCGAGAACCCCGGTGAAGATTTCTCGATGCGCCTCCTCGAAGCCTCTGATCGTGAACTCCGGCAGCCGCCCTTCCGAGATCGCGCGATACGCTTGCGACAATTGGAGTACGCCTCGCTCGGCCGGTGACTCGGGGCTTTGAGTCTCCAGCACTTGACGGGCCCGTTCCAGGTCGACGTTCTCACCTTCGAGTCGAAAGCTGCTTACGGCGTTCCGAATTCGGGCCATTCCCAGGAGGACCTGATGGATCTGCGCCGACAGGATCGAACGATCAAGCTTGCCATCGAAACGGATGGCAGAGATGGCGGGGTTTGTGATATCCGGTCCTGACGGAATAGGGGGGGCGAATCCGGCGCGCGTATCTGGCTTCGCTACGGACATGCTTGGCTGCTTAATGAATAGTTAAGGTATATCCTCTTTCCTCAAGTTGTTCAACGAAATGGTCCGAATCGGTAGGAAAGTGCCCCACCAGAAGATTATCTGTCGCAAACACCTCGAGACTATCCCTGGCCCCCTACCTCGGAACAGGACCCTTCATCGAGGACCTGAATGCTTGGTCCTCTTCTCTCCCTTGGCTCCATCCGGATCGCGGACCCATGCTCTCTCTGTAGCTACTTTCTGAGCGCGGTGCCACGCGTTCGGAATGGGATCAGGGCCTCGCCCGGGGCCGCCCGTAGGGAGGGGGCTCGCCAGGCAGTCGGGGCCCGTTCTCGAGACGTTTGCCCATGAACGTGTACACGTCGCGAAAACCGATCTGCTCATAGAAGGCCCGGGCCTCCACATTCTTGGAGAACACGCCCAGGGTGATCCATTCGATATCCTGCGAACGAAAATGATCCTCGAGTTCCTTCACGAGCCTCCGGCCGACCCCTTGCCGCCGGAACGCGGGGTCGACGTGGAGCTCCATCACGAGGGAGGCCTTCCGTGTGGTCTCATCCCAGGAGTCATTCTCTTTTTTCAGCACGCCCGCTGAGTAGCCGGCCCGGACACCGTCGACCTCCGCGACCAGGAAAATCCCTCCCTCGAGGGTGCGCGTCACGAGCCAGCGCAGATACTCCTCCTCCCTCTCCGCTGGGAGATGGAGGTCCGGGACACGTTGCTTCTCCTCGAGAGTGTACATCGAGAACAAGCGACGGACGAAGTCCATGTCCGCATCGGCGTAGGGCCGAACGACCAGCATCGCAACGAGGATCACGCTGCAGGCGCTCTATACGTACCGCGCGATGCGGCGGTCCGGTCTAGGGTCGACACGCACCCCGCGTCCAGGCCCAAACGCAGGGGTGTCTGTCGATCGGTGCCACCTGTTCCCAAACGGAGGCGCAGGTAGCATGGATCCCCTATCCTGGCCGGCCTGAGGCAATGCTCCGCTTTCTGGGGCGGGCCGTCCGGGGGGTCGTACCCCGACGAACGGTGGGGCGGACCTTCCGTCGTGTTCGGGGCCGGGGTAGAAGATGGGGTAGGCTCCCCGGGGTCGAAGGTCCGCACGCGCCGAGCCAGATCCCATCCGGGTCGCGGACGAACACGAGATGGGCCGGTCCGTCCACAAAACCCACCACCGGCTTGGCCCCTGCCCGTAGGACGGATCGAAGCCAACGCCGGGTATCCGAGACGTAGAAGCCGAAGTGATCGAACTCGGTACCGGACCGGAACGGCTCGTAGAAGGGGGTTCCCTTGGGGTACCAGTTCAGCTCGATCCGATGCGGCGACCCCGGAAAGGTGAGGTGCACCCACTTGCCTCCGTGCGAGAACCAGCCCTTCTTGATCACCCGGAATCCGATGCGACGGTAGAACGCCACGGATCGGGCCAGGTCCCGGACCCGGATGCCGGAGTACACGAACCGGACCTGGTACGGCATTCCTGGACCATGGATCGGGAGCGGATAGCTCGTACGCACACCGATAGGGGCGAACCGTGGCGACGTTCGGGGTCCCGGAGCGAGGCGAGTTATATCCGAGCCGCCTAGGGGAACCTGCCGGGATCTAGGCACGTTCCGGCCGGAAAAGGCTCCATGGCCGCCCCGCGCGTCCGTCGCCGATCCGCTCCGTCGGGGAGCAGACGAAGGGGTCCCGTTCGCCGGCAGGAAGGTCATGGCCGTCGTTAGGCCCGTCGTCCTCCGGGGTCTGGTCCGGGGCGTTCGAGAAGCTCGCGGCCACAAGAACCCGCTGATCGCCGGGCACAAGTTGCTCTACCGTTGCAACCTCGAATGCCACATGTGTCCGTTCTGGCGACGGGACGACGAAGAGCTACTGACCGTTCCGGAGGAGATCCGGATGATGGACGCGCTCGTACGCGCGGGGGTCTCGTTCCTCGGGTTCGAGGGCGGAGAGCCTACCCTCCGTCCCGATCTGCCCGATATCCTCGAGGCCTCCCACGATCGCTTTCACACCTCGCTGGTGACGAACGGCTGGCTCCTGACCCGACGTTGGCCCGACCTCAAGCGGCACCTCGAGCTCCTGTTCGTCTCCCTGGACGGGATCGGCGCGACGCACGACACGCTCCGAGGGATCCCGGGATCCTTCGTGCGGGCCGTGGAGGGGATCAAGGCCGCACGGGGGGACGTCCCGACCGTGATCAGTTGCACGCTCACGAAGGCGAACCTCGATCATGCCGAACCGATGGTGGAACTGGCGCGGGACCTGGGCGTGACCGTGACGTTCCAGATCGCGTACGACTATTCGACGGCGGACGCGATGTCCCCGGGGGCGAGCTCGACCCTTCGACCCACGGTCGAGCGCCTGCTCGAGCTCAAACGCCACGGGGCGCCCATCGTGGAGTCCCCGGACTACTTCGAGGCGATCCTGGGCTCCTGGTTCGGGGCCAAGACGTGGCACTGCAAGCCCTGGGTGACGATCAATATCGATCCCCGGGGACGCATCGTGCTGCCGTGTTACGTGCTCCAGGAGTACCACGGGGAGCTGCCGGCCTGGGACGTGGACATCCGCCATGTTTGGGATACCTTTGACTGGGGCCCGTACGAACAGTGCAACAAGTGCGCCCTCGCGTGCTACCTGGAGCCGTCCCTGTTCTCCTGGAAGAACCCGTCCATGGTGCGGGAACGCGTTCTTTCCAGCGCGGGCCGCTATCTCTATCGGCGGACCTCGCGGGCCCTGCGCGCGTCGAGCTGACGCGACGACGCGTCCCGCAGAAAGGAAGGGCCCCCCCCGATCGTTCGAGCTCAGCTGGGGATCCGGCCCGGCGCGAGGCTCAGGCGGTCCTGGTCCGTCGCGGACGGCGAGCGGGGAGAGGTCGATCGGACCGATGTCCCTTCAGATGCGGCCACCGGGGGAAGCCCGATCCACTGAGAAGGCAGGCGGACGAGAGGAGCCCCAGATGGGTCAGGCCCTGAGGGAAGTTCCCGAGGTGTCGGGCCTGGTCGTCGATCTGCTCGGCGAAGAGACCGAGCGGCCCGGCGTAGCCGAGCAGCTCCTCGAACAAGCGACGCGCGGTCGCGCGATCCTTCCGATACACGTAGTAATCGATACGCCAGAACGAACAGGGCAGGAAGAAGCCCTCCCCCGGGGGAAGACCGTCGTCCATCAGGTATCGGTAGAGGAAGGGACCATGGACGAGCTCGGCCTCGATCCGGTCGACGGTCCTCTTCATCAGCGGGTGGTCGGCCGGCAGGAACCCTAGTTCCGCGAGCCGCAGAAGCGAACCATCCGGACCGGGGGCCCCGTAGTACCAGGCCAGCGATCGTCCATCGGGGGTCCGACCACGCTCCAGGATGTCCTTCCGGAGGAGGGCGGCCTGGCGTCGCCACTCCCGGTACGGTCCGACGTACCCGAGACGTTTCCCGAGGGCCGCCCCGCGTTCCAGCCCCACCCAGCACATCACCTTGGAGTAGACGTAGTGACGCGGAGGGGCCCGTGCCTCCCAGATCCCGTTGTCCGGTTCCTTCCATACATCCGCCGCCTGCTGGACGATCCGTCGGACATCCCGCCACAGTTCGACCGAGACGGTGCCGCCCTGTCGGTCGAGGAGCTCGGCGATCGCGATGATGTTCCCGAGGATATCGTGCTGGAACTGGTCGTGCGCGGCGTTCCCGATGCGGACCGGCTTCGAACGCTCATACCCCTCGAGCCACGGGACCTCCTGCTCCGGCGGTGGCGACCTCCCGTCGACCGTGTAGAACGGATGCAGTTCGTGGGTCGCGTCGGCCTCCCTCCGGGAGAACAGCCAGTAGACGAAGTCCGTCGCTTCGTCGAAGTAGCCCAGGTCGTAGAGGGAGCGGATGGCGAGCGCGGTGTCCCGGACCCAAGCGAACCGGTAGTCCCAGTTGCGTATCCCTCCGAACCGCGTGGGGAGCGAGGTCGTGGGGGCAGCGACCATGGCCCCGGTGGGACGATAGAACAGGAGCTTCAGCAGAAGGGCCGATCGCTGGACCGGGTCCCTCCATTTCCCGCGATAGGTCGAGCGGGCGGACCAGGCCCGCCAGTAGTCCGTGGTCTGACGCAGCCGATGACGCGAATCGAACGACGCGACCGGAGTTACCTCCTGAGCGCCCGAGGCGAAGACGAACCATTCCTCGGTCCCCGGCCTCAGCCGGACCTCACCGACCACTCCGGGACCGGCGGGATCCACCTGCAGAGGGACCCGGGTGGACAGTGAGCCCGAGCCCGACGGCGCCGACGCGAGGACCCCACCGTCCGCGAGGTCGAACTTCGGGATCTCACGTCCGTAGGCGAAGCGGGGGGCAAAGAGGATCTCCACGGTCGCCGGGGCCTTGTGGACCGATACGCGACGATGGATCTCCGACATGAGGATGTGATCATTGTCCAGCTCGGGGCAGAAGTCGAGCAGGCGGACCTCGGCGGCGGACTCGGTGACGAACCGGTGCTCCAGGATGTTGGTCCCGCGCAGGTACTCCATGCGGTGCCGGCTGATCCCCCCTTTCGGTCGGATCGCGAAGAACCCCCCTCGCCCGGCATCCAGGAGCCCGGCGAAGACCGTCGGCGAGTCGAACTTCGGGAAGGCCGCCCAGAGGATCGACCCGTCCGGTCCGAGCAGGACCGCGGTGCGATTGTTCCCAATGACGCCGTGCTCACTGATCGGGAAATAGGCGGGTTTCCAACGGTCCGGGCGAGGTTGCAGGGATCCCGGTCCCTCCGAGACCTCATCGGGTGGGGGCGGATCCGCGTCCGCCGGCGCCGTGCCCATCTGCCCAAGGACAGCGGCGACCTAGATATTGGTTGGCCGCCCCTGGTCGGTCACGAGCGGCATAGCCCGCCGAGCACACGTTCGCTGTCTTGAAATGCCGCCACGCCTCGGGAGACCCGAGCGCGATGGAAAAGGACCGGGCGGCGGATCTCATCGTTCGATGCCTCGAGAACGAGGGCGTGACGGTCGTCTTCGGTCTCCCCGGAGAGGAGACCATCGACCTTCTGGACGCCATCTCCCGATCGAAGATCCGTTTTGTGCTGGCCCGTCACGAGCAGGGCGCCGCGTTCATGGCCGACGCCTACGGCCGCATCACCGGCCGGGCCGGTGTGTGCCTCTCGACGTTAGGCCCCGGCGCCACGAACCTCGTGACCGGCGTGGCCGACGCGTTCCTGGACCGGTCGCCGCTGGTCGCGATCACGGCCCAGCAGGAGCTGAGGCAGAGCCATCGCGAGTCCCATCAGTACATCGACATCCCCACGCTGCTCGCCCCGATCACCAAGTGGAACGCCCGCGTCGAGAGCGTGCGGGTGATCCCCGAGGTGATCCGCAAGGCGTTCAAGATCGCGCAGATCGAGAAACCGGGATCCGCCCACATCGAGCTCCCCAGCGACATCGCGGAGGCTCCGGCCGAAGGGGTCCCGATCCCGTGGGAACGGGTGCGTCGGTCCTCGCCGGACCGGCCGAGCCTCGAGCGCGCGGCCGAGCTGATCGCTCGGTCCGAGCGCCCGCTCATCCTGGCGGGGAACGGAGTGCTGCGGGGCCATGCGAGCGGGCCGCTCACCGAGCTCGCCGAAACGGTCGGCCTGCCCGTCGTGCAGACCATGATGAGCAAAGGATCGATCCCGTCCTCCTCGCCGATGTGCCTCTTCACGCTCGGCATCCCCGCGTTCGATTATCGGTCGGCCGGGTTCGATACCTCGGACCTCGTGATCTGCGTGGGGTACGACCTGGTCGAGTACGAGCCACGCTCGTGGAACCCGGACGGGAAACAGCGGATCATCCACCTCGACTTCACCCCCGCCGAGGTCTCGGGCGAGTACGTGCCGGAGGTCGAGATCGCCGCCGATATCGGCGAGACGCTGCGTCTGCTCCTCGAACGGCTGGCCGGGACGAAGAAGGACACCGGCCAGGTCGAGGCCCGGCGCGCCCGGGCCCGTCGCCACTATTCCGAGGAGGGCTCGCCGAGGAAGGGGACCTCGAAGCCCCAGCGGATCCTGCGCGAGCTGAGACGGGCGATGGCCCCGGAGGATATCCTCGTCAGCGACACGGGGGCCCACAAGATCTGGATCGGGCGGATGTTCCCGACGGACCGCCCGAACACGGTCATCATCCCCAACGGCCTCGCACCGATGGGCTTCGCGTTGTCGGCCGGTATCGGCATCAAGATCGCGGAGCCCGACCGGACCGTCATCACCGTCAGCGGGGACGGCGGCTTCCTGATGAACGTCCAAGAGCTCGAGACCGCGCGCCGAGAGCGCGCCCCCACGATCAACCTGGTGTTCCGGGACGATGCACTTGGCAGCATCCGCTGGAAAGAACAGGCCCATGTGGGTCGAACGTTCGGGATCGAGTTCGCGAACCCCGACCTGGTCGCCCTGGCCCAGAGCTTCGGGCTCGAGGGGTTCCGGATCGAGGATGCGGGAGAGCTCGCTCCTCTCCTGGAGCGGGTCCGAGCGCTCGATGTCGCCTCGGTGATCGACGTGCCGATCGATTATTCCGACGACCCGTTCTTCGGGGCGGGGGACAGCTAGCGCTCCGACAGGGAGCTCGCGCTCCGGTCCCCTACCGAAAGCGCTACTCGGCCCGTCGCTATTCCCTGGGTATGACCGATCCCGCTCCGTCGGAGGGTCCGGCCGTCGTCCTGGGTGCCGGCTACGCTGGGGTCAGCGTGGCGCACCACCTGGCGCGGAAAGGGCGGCACAAGATCCCGGTCGTGGTGGTGGACCGGCATCCCTCCCATGTCCTCCGTACCGGGCTCTATGCGATCGACAGGTTGGCCTCCAGCCCCGATCCACGACGAGAATGGGCGATACCGATCGAACGGGTCCTCGACGGGAAGGGCATCGAATACCGGCCGGGCGAGGTCGCATCGATCGATCTGGACCAACGGACCGTGACGATGGACACCGGGGTCCTCTCGTACCGTTCCCTCGCGATCTGCCTCGGGAGCGTGGTCGCCTACTATGGGGTCTCGGGCGCCGACCAGTACACGTACAGCCCGTACCGGCTCGGAGGAGCGCTCGACCTCGCGATCGCGGTCCGTGAGCTGGAGTCCCGCTCGAAGGACCTACCCGCTGGACTGCGACCGCGCATCGCCGTCATCGGCGGCGGGGCGACCGGGACGGAGATCGCGGCCGAGATCGCCAGCGCGAGATGGGACAAGATCGTCGGCCACGAGGTCCGCCCACCGCAGGTCCAGCTGATCGCCGGGGCGAACCCCTTTCTCGAGGGACTTCACCCGGCATTGGCCCGACATGCCCGGAAGGAGCTCGCCCGGGCGGGCGTCGCGCTGGACGAGGGTCGGAACGTCACAAAGGTCGAACGCGACCGCCTCACGTTGGCCGACGGTACGGTCGTTCCCTTCGAGATCGCCGTATGGTGCGCGGGAGTTCAGGTGCCACCCTTGGTCCGCAACCTGCCGGTGCCGCACGGGCGGGCCGGCCGCATCAAGGTGGCCCCCACGCTCGAGGTGCCGGACCGGCCCGGGGTCTTTGGGGTCGGGGACGTGGTGGACTTCGAGGACCCTCGGA
Organism: Thermoplasmata archaeon; assembly: GCA_049799275.1. Lineage (GTDB taxonomy): Archaea > Thermoplasmatota > Thermoplasmata > Lutacidiplasmatales > UBA184 > Lutacidiplasma. The sequence goes on along the minus strand of JBARHO010000256.1, from coordinate 19,852 downwards.
CGAAGGCCCCGGTGCCGGCCACCGCCCAGGCCGCCATGGCCGAGGCGCCGGTCGCGGCGGCCAACATGGCCGCCCGTTGGAATGGAACGACCATGAGATCGTTCCGCTATCACGAGAAGGCGATGATCGTCTCGCTCGGGGTCGGACGGGCCGCCGCCCGGTTCCGACATGTAAGCATCTGGGGCCGGCCGGCTGCGCTGCTCAAGGCCCTGGTCGACAAGGAGTACGAGACCGCGCGGAGGCACGGGCAAGAGCCGCCCGCCCTGTGATGGTCGGATCCGGCCGAGGAAGATTTAGCCTACCGCCCCTCTCGATGGTCCGACGGACTCTCACGTGAAGGCACTGGTTCTGATCGGAGGGTTGGGCACCCGGCTGCGACCGATCACGTACACCGTACCGAAGCAGCTCATCCCGATCGCCGGCCGCCCGGTGCTCTACCATGCCCTCGACCTCATCCCCGGCGACGTCGAGGAGGTGATCCTGGCCACCGGCTACAAGGCCGACGTCATCGGTCAGTACGTCCGGGAGCACCCCACTCGGTTCCCGCTCCGCATGGTCGCGGAGGCGTCGCCGCTCGGGACCGGGGGCGGGATGCGGAACGCCGGTGATGGCGTCTCCGATCCGTTCCTGCTCCTGAACGGGGACGTGATCGCTCACGTGGACGTCCCGGCCCTACTGGCCTTCCACCGACAGCGTCACGCGTTCGGGTCGCTCGTCCTCACGGAGGTCGAGGACCCCGAGCCGTACGGGGTCGCGGCACTGGATGCTGGGGACCGCATCACGCACTTCGTGGAGAAGCCCAAGGCCGCCGAGGCCCCCTCGCATTGGATCAATGCAGGGATGGCGATCTGGGGCCGCGACACGATCTCCGCGATCCCGCCGGGGACCCCGGTCAGTTTCGAGCGGGATGTGCTTCCCGACCTCCTTCCCCGCGGCGTCTATGGCTTCCGGATGAGCGGTTTCTGGGAGGACGCGGGAACTCCCGAACGTCTGCTCAATGCCCAGAGGCTGCTGTTCGATGCCGGCCGCGGACAGAGGACCCTCCTGCCCGAGGGATCCACCGGCACGGGCCCGGTGGCGGTCGGTGAGGGATCCGAGGCCCGGGGTGCGCGGTTCGGTCGGTACGTGACGGTCGGCAGCGGAGTCAAGATCGGCTCCGGCGCCTTCCTCGAGGATTGCGTGGTCATGGACGGGGCGCGCATCGGGGCCGACGCCAACATCTCGGGCTCGATCATCGGTCCGGGGATGGAGATCGCTCCGGGACAGCGAGTTGAGAGCGGGGTCGCCGCCCGGTCCCCGCCTGCGTAGAGCCCCAACCGGCGATCGCTCTTCGTGTCGCTTCGAACGGATCCCTCCCTCGCCCGCTGCGCGAGAGCCGAACGCTCCCCGTCACTTCAAGTGCGCCGGCTCGGCCCCAACGTCGGGCTCGCACAGTACCGGGAAGTTCACAGAGCTCGCCACGAAGCACTTACGATGGGCAGCCTCGTGCAGGTCGCGCGCGATCGCGAGGGATCCCTCGCTCACGACGACCCGCGGCCGGAGCGTCACCCGGGTGAAATGGCCGCCGCCGTCGGGGCCTGTCTCTAAGATCCCCTCGGCCTCGTCGATGTAGGCGGTCACGACCACACCGGCCTCGGAACAGAGATGGAGGTACCACAGCATGTGGCATGAGGAAAGGGCAGCCACGAGGAGCTCGTCGGGGTTGTACCGGAGCGGGTCACTTCGCGGAGCGAGGCTTGATGTGGCCAGGATGGGAGGCTTTCCCGGGACCTCGATGGCGTGGTCCCGGCTGTACCCGCGATATTCCCGGGTGCCCGTGCCAAGGTCGCCGGTCCAACGGACGGTGGTCCGATAGGTGTGGATGGGCGCCATCGCGGTGGACCTAGTGCGCCCGAGGGGCCCGCTTCGGTCCTTGCTGCTTACGCGGGTCCTGAGGTGATGGAGTGCGGGGCGGATCGAACGCCGGCCCGGTCACGAGCACCTTCAGGGTCTCGTTCGTCCGGGTCGCCTGCTCGAACGCCTCGCCGATGCGGTCGAGGGGGAAGTGATGCGAGACCAGGTCGCTCAGCTGGACCTTCTCCTGGACCATGAGCTGGTGGACCTCCTGCACGTCCGGTTCGGTCGTCGCGTACGTCGGGATGATCCGGACGCCGGAAAGGTAGAGCTTCTGTAGATCGGTCTCGAGATGGCTCCCGGGCTCGGGAAGTCCGAAGAGATTGAGCGTCCCTCCTCGACGGGGGAGCTGCTCGGCGAGCCGCAGGGCCGCAGGGACCCCCGTCGCGACGGCCGAGAGGTCGACCCCGACGTCCTTCGTCGCGTCCCGGACGGCCCTCGTCACCACGGCCGGGTCCCGGGGGTCGAAGGTGACCACACCGGTCCGTTCGGCGGCCCTGCGACGGAACTCGGAGATCTCCGCTCCGCCGACCCACCCGGCACCGAGGGCCTGGGCGAGCCGTGCATAGAGGAGGCCGACCGGTCCGAGACCCACCACGAACACGGAATCCCCCGCGTGGAACCCCACACGGCGGAGGGCCGTGAGAACGCAACCCGCCGGTTCCAGGAGAGCGGCCAGGGACCAGGAGAGCGAAGCATCGAGCGGCAGTACCGCGCCCTGCCGGACGTTCTCGCTCGGCACTCGAAATCGCTCCGCGAAGCCACCGGGGTCGATGTTCGTGCGGGCGTAGTGGCGGCAGAAGGTCGGGTCGCCCTTGGCGCACACCGCACACTCCCCGCACGGGACGTGATGGTGGACGAAGACCCGCTGGCCGATCCCGATGGGACCCTCGCCCGAGCGGACGATCCCGACCGGCTCGTGCCCGAGGACGCCCTGGCCCTTGTAGTTCCCGCGGACCTTCTCGAGGTCGGTCCCACAGACCCCGCAGGCGGCCATCTCGACCGCGATCTCGCCGGGGCCGGGCGAAGGCTCGGCGATCTCTTCGAGCCGGACCGTGCCGGCCGGGCCCAGGCGGCCGACCTTCATCCCCGTCGATGGGCCGCCGCGATCGATTGGTCGAGCAGCTCGATCCCCTCATCGACCTCTTCGCGCCGGATGATGAGCGGGGGGATGTACCGGATCGTCGACTTTCCGCAGGGGAGCAGGAGAAGGCCGCGACGGTAGGATTCCTCGATGACCCGGTCCCGGAGCTTGACGTTCGGGGTCTTGTCCTCGCGCGAGGCCACGAACTCGGTCGCGGTCATGAGCCCGAGGCCGCGCACGTCCCCGATCACCTCGTACTTCTGCTGAAGTTCCTTGAGCCGCTGGATGAGGTGGGCGCCCTGCGTCCGGGCGTTCTCCAGGATGCGCTCGCGCTCGATGACCTCGATCGTGGCCAGCGCGCTCGCGACCGACACCAGGTTACCCCCGAAGGTGTTCGAGTGCGCCCCCTGGTAGGTGTAATCGAGGTCCTTTCGGAAGACGATCGCGCCGATCGGGACCCCGCTCCCGAGCGCCTTGGCGGAGGTCACGATGTCGGGGGTCATGCCGTGATGCTGGATCGCGAACCACTCGCCGGTCCTTCCGATGCCGGACTGGACCTCGTCGTCGATGAAGAGGATCCCGTGCTCGTCCAGGATCGACTTGATCGTGGTGTGCCATCCCTTCGGAGGCACAATGTACCCGCCCTCCCCCATGACCGGCTCAGCGATGAACGCCGCCACCTCGTCCGGCGGTATGGACGTCTCGAAGTACATCTCCTTCAGGACCTTCGCGCAGTACAGGTCGCAGCTCGGGTACTCGAGCTTGTAGGGGCATCGGTAGCAGTAGGGCGGGGGGATGTGTGTGCCCCCGCCCGTATGAGCGTTGAACCGGGACCTCTGGACCGGTTTGGAGGTCGTCATCGTGAGCGAGCCCATGGTCCGCCCATGGAACGCCCCCATCAGGCCGATCGTGAGCGGCTTCTGCCGGTTCCAACGGGCGAGCTTGAGCGCCGCCTCGGCGCTCTCCGTCCCGGAGTTCGTGAAGAAGACCTTCTTCTCGAAGTCGCCCGGGGTGATCTCGGTCAGCTTCTCCGCGAGTCGGGTCTGGTTCTCGTAGTAGAAGTCCGTCCCGGCAAAGTGCATCAGCTCGCCGGCCTGCTTCCGGATCGCCTCGACGATGGCCGGGTGACAGTGCCCCGTGTTGACGACGCCGACCCCCGAGGTGAAGTCGAGGAGCCGGTTCCCATCGACGTCGGTGATCCAGACCCCTCGTGCGCTCTGGGCGGCCACCGGGGATGTCTTGGTGCTGGTCATCAGGTAGCGCCCGTCCTTCTCGATGATCCGCTTCGCGTTGGGTCCGGGGATCGGGGTCTTGATCTCGACCCCCCGGCGGGGGACCGCCACGGGGATGCTCTCGGGGTCGCCCGACGAAGAATGCGATGTGCTCTGGCTCATGGAATTCCTGGGGTCCCCACATGCGTACTGCCCAAAAGCCTTCGGGCGGCCCATGAAGGGGGCCGCGAGGGGCAGCCAACCGGCGCGCGGGCGGTGCGTCGAGCCATTGATCTAATGCCCCCCCGCGGGTCCGAAGCGGGATGTCCCGGTCCTGGGACCCGCGCAAACGCGGATCCGAACTCTCCATCCTGGACCCCGGTTCGCCGATCCCCGCCCGGGCGGTACTGACCGAGCTCGCGCGGGGATTCCTCCTCACCCATGATTCAGATCCCGACCGCGCCAGCCGGTTCGCGGTCACGTTCCTGCGAGAGCGTGCGGGCCGGGCGGTGCCGGAACGGATCATCCCGATCCGTCAGATCGCGACCCTTCGAAGAGGGATCGCGCCGGCGGTCGGACCCGTGCGACCACCGAGGGATGTCCGACGATCGCGCCACCTGAAAGGATGAACCTCGATCACGAGCCCTTCGCCCTTCTTGGTGACGTGCGGAGATACGCAGAACGGACCTCGAGGTAGGCGTCGAGGTCCCGAGGAAAGCCTCTCTGGGTGAGGCAGACCCGGACGCCCTGGGGCTCGCCGAAGTACGATCCGGGACAGACGAGGACGCCGGCGCGAAGGGCCTGCTGAGAGAGGGTGTTCCCGTCGGACCTCGGTCCGACCCGGTCGAACCAGAGCGGAGCGCTCAGCGCGGGTACTCTGGGTAGAGCCTTCTGCAGATAGGCGAGGTTCCGCGCGAAGATGTTCCGGGACTCGCGGAGCACGGTCTCCCGATGGTCGAGCAATGCATGGGCCGACCTCACGGACGAGGTCGGGATCTCGTCGCCGACGAGCCCATGGAACGCCGCGAACGGCTCGCGCTCCGCCGTCGGGGCGATCACGTACCCGACCCGGATCTCGTCGGCCCCGTAGACCTTCGTGAAGGTCCCATTGACCCACAGGCCCGGGATGTCGTTCCGACGGGCCATCGAGGGGGCCCGGGTGAACTCTCGGAAGGTCTCATCGACGAGGGTCCACCGGGCGCCGGTCGCCCCGTCCGCGATCTCCTCGGGAGAAGCGAGGCGGCCGGTCGGGTTGTTCGGGTAGGAGAGCCCCGTCACATCGTGCGGACGGTTCACCGGGACGATCCGAAAACCGACAGCCCGGGCCGTATCGGGGATGGACGGGTACTCGGGGATGGGAGAGCTGAACCGCGCGCTCCTCCCCTCGGACGTTTGGATCCGGCGAGCAAGATAGAGAAGGACGTACGAGTTCCCTTCCGTCGCTCCGTGCGTGAGAAAGACACGATCAGCAGCGACCCCGTAGATCCGCGCGAGGCGCAAGGAGAGCTGGTCGGCGTCCCCATCCCCAGGATGTCGGAGGATCCGGGGTGTGGTCCGCAGAGCCCCGACCATGCTGCTGCCGCCGAGATTGTGGGGAACGCCCGAATGGCTCGAGATCCAGTCGGCGAGCGGGAACCTCATCGGCCACACCTAGGGGTCATGGCTGAAATCGCTTCCCCGATGCATCCCGCGCACTGCTCCCGACCCTGATCCCAGCGGACCCTCGATCTCGCTCCCCGGTTCCAGTGACCGACGTTCCCTCTGGCCCCCGGCGCCGGCGAGGACCGCGCGTCCGAACCTTCACCAGCCGGTCGACCCAACGGTTCTTCTATCGGGGTCGCGGGTCCTCGTCCGAGATCGATGAACGGCATGGTGCACCGGGTCGATCGCGGGGTGCTCCGTCGGTCGGAGGTCTGGTTCTCCGATGGGACCCAATTGAAGCGCCAAGCCTGCCGCCAGCGACAATGCGTCGAGTGCTTTCGGTCACTACCCTCTCGGAGGAGCCCATACTGTTCACGGAACTGCGCCTGGCGGTTCCGAGGACGGTTCTTCTGGGACGCGGCGCGCTCGTACGTCATGAAACGCGATCGATACACCTGTCAAGGTTGCCGCCTCCGGATGTACGCGCGCGACCTCGAGGTCGATCATATCCTCGAATTGGCCTTGGGAGGGGCCCCTCTCGCCTACGAGAACCTCCAGACCCTCTGCAAGCCATGCCATCGAAAGAAGACCGTTTCCTTCCTGCGTGTGCGGAGGATCTCGACACCGTCGGTCTCGCTCGAAGAAGGACGGGCCGGTCCACTCGAGACCGAGGGTCCTCCGGAATGGTTCCCTGCGTAGACCCGAAGGGTCCGGGACCCATCGATATCCTTCGGGTCGATCCGTTTCTCTCACCCAGTCCCAATGAGAGGTCTTTCGGCTCCGACCCTTCAGTTCTGGCTAGAGCGGCCTAATTTCGCCCGGCACCGGGCGCAGACATGGATCGGTCGACCTCCGGGCGTGGACCCGCCCGGAGGGGCGCGGGCCGTAGCCCGCGCCAGAGCTCAGGCCTCAGGTCTTGGAATCTTCGTCGTCGTCGCTGTCGTCCTCATCCTTGTCCTTCCCACGTCCGATCTTCTTCTGACCGGCGTAGGTGGTGATGACATCGATGATCAACGGAGCGAGCTCGCGGGCGAGCTTCCGGGCCGTCGCGAGCTGCTCGGCCTGATCGTGCTGGCCTTTCTTGTGGGCCGTGGTCTCGGCATGCATCAGTCCGGCCTCGATCAAAGGCGGGATGATCTTCGCGATGATCTCTACGATCGTGTCCATCGGGGCTTTCGAGACGGATCGTCCGCAGTAGGGACAGATCGTCCAGTCTTCTTTGAGCGTCTTTCCGCATCCCGCGCACTTTTCGGGCATGGGCAGCGTCATCAGATCATCCCATAAAACTCCGATCCCCTCGACCCCGATCCCGGATGGAAAAGGGGAGTTCTTTCGCATCCGGGGGGTGGACCGGAAGGTGTCGACGTCCTCCACGCAGAGAGGGGAGGGTCGGAACCGTGCTCGGAGCGAGCGTCCGGCGGGACAGTCCTATTATACCGTCCTCGGGACATCGAATGAAATGCGGGACCGTGGTCCGGCGCGCGATTCACGGACCGTCCGCACGAGCTAAGGAAAGATGAGCGTGACCGTGGCCGCCGTCATCACCGCGCAGGATCGGCGGAAGTATCTCCCGGACGCCATTCGATCGGCCGTGACGGCGGGGGCGGACGAGATCATCGTGGTGCGCAACTTCTCCGATCCCCTCGACGAGACCGTACGCGGCCGATGCAACGACATCCTGGTCACCGATCCCGAGATCGGCGCGAAGCACGTCGCCGGGCTCGCCGCCGCCCGCTCGGACGTGGTCTGCTTCCTGGATGACGATGATCTTTGGGAGCCGGGGAAGGTCGCGTCGGTCCGCGACTGGTTCTCGGACCCGGCCCTGGTCTATGCGGATCACTTCCAGACCCCGGTCGACGCCGAGGACCGCCCGGTCGTGGCCCGGCATCCCGAGTGGGCCCGGCGGGCGTTCCGTCCAGGCCCGGTCGATCTCCTCAACGACTTTCACCGGTTCCACGAAGAGAACTGGCCGGGCAACTGTTCCTCGACCTGCGTGCGTCGCAGCTGGACGACGGAGTTCGCTCCCTGGCTCCAGAAGGCGGGGTGGTCCGCGGACACGTTCTGGCTGGTGGCAGCGGCCGTGTCCCGACGCCCCACCCGCTTCCCTCCGGACCGGTTGACCCGCCTCCGCCTCCACGATGCCAACATGTCCCAGACCCGGGGATCGGACCCCGCCCAGTTCCGGGAACGCCATCGGGTCATGTGCGAGCGGTTCGCGCGCGGGTTCGGCGTGATGATCGAGATGGCCCGGACCCACGGGGCGGCCGGGACGGATCTCGAACGGTTCCTGGTCCAGCGCGAGCGCATCTTCCGCTATTGGGCCGAGCTGGAATCCGGGCGATTGACGCGGCGGAGCTCGTTCCGCTTCCTTTGGCAAGGGCCCCGTTGGGACCATTCGTACGCGATCGCCACGATGCTCTCCACGGCGTCCCCCGACCTGGCCCGGCGGATGGTCTATCGTTCGAGCGTCCGGCGCTGGTCCGTCGCCTAGCGGGAGGCGATCGGGGATCCCGTACATGGCCCGCCGGGCGAAGGGTGGCGCCAAGAGCAGGACCGTCACGCCCCCTTCTGGCCGACCGTTCTCGTCCGTCATCTTCGACTATGGACAGGTCCTAACGCACCGGCCGCGGGCCCCGGTGCTCAGGCGCATCGCACAGGTCTTCGGGCTGCGCGTCGACGATCTTCCGGAGATCTACGCCCAGAGTCGACCGCCCTACGACAAAGGGGAGCTCTCGCCGCGAGAGTATTGGGAACGGTTCGCTCTCGGGACTGGGACCTCGATCAGCCCCGAGCTCATCGAAAAGCTACGGCGGTGGGACATCGAGCTGTGGTCGGATGTCGACCAGCGAATGGTGGACTGGGTGCAGGCCCTTCGAGCTACCGGTATCAAGACCGCTCTCTTGTCGAACATGCCCCATGATATGATCGATCACGTGCGCGAGAACTTCGCCTGGCTCTCCTCCTTCGACGTGCAGGTCCTCTCCGCCGAGCTCGGTATCGTGAAGCCCGATCCCCCGATCTACCGGGAGTGCCTCGCTCGCCTGGGCGCGACGGCACGGGAGACCTTGTTCTTGGATGACCGGGAGGTGAACGTGCGTGCGGCCGACGCGATCGGTCTCGTTGGGCTCCACGTCGGATCGTTCCCACAGCTTCGCCGTGACCTGGCGGGGCTGGGGGTCGCCCCGTTGCCTCGATCCTCCGCCCGGCGCACGCGGCCGAAGCAGTGATCGTCGGTCCGACCCGGGTCCGCCTAACGAAGGCTACGCGGCGTTCTTGGTCCCTTCCGCATACCGATACGTCTGCCGAAGCGCCCTCAAGTAGGCCTCAGGCGAGCCGACCGACCGCCATTCGGCCGAACGAGGGTCCAGGACGAGTGCGGCGACCCGGGCGCCCTCCGTCAGCATCTGCTGGATCCCGGCCGTGACCTCGAGCTCGCGCGGCCCCGCCGTGCTCCGTACGGTCCGCAACGCGTCGAAGAGACGTGGAGTGAAACAATAGAGCGCCGTGGCCGCCCAGGATGACCGAGGGTGGGCAGGCTTCTCCTCCATGCGCTCGACCTCGAGCCGGAGGAGACCGACCTCCCGTCCCTTCCGCCGACCTTCGACCACCCCGTAGTTCCGGGGGTTCGCGACGCGCCGGACCAGGAGAACGGCATCGAGCCCCTCCCGTTCCTGGAGCTCCATCATCTGTTTCGGCAGATGACCCCGATCCCGCTCCAGGAGCGCGGCGTCGCCCGCGTGGAGCAGGAACGGCCGACGCCCCACCTTCGCCGCGCTGAGCAGCGCGGCGTCGCCGAAGCCCTTGGGAGAGGGCTGGACCACGAACCGGATGCGCAGGTCCGAGAGGGTCCGGTACAGCGCCGCCGTCTCGACCAGCCGGTCCGGGTGGTGGGCGTGACGCCGCAGGAAGGCCCGGTCGATACGGAAGTAGTTGCGGGCGAGCGCATCATCGTGGGCGCTGACCACCAAGGTCAGATCCCGGACGCCCGAACGCGCGAGCGTCTCGAGCACCCAGTTCGCCACCGGCTTCAGCACTGGCGCGCCGTTCGAGCCTCGGTCGAAGAGAGGGAGGAACTCCTTGCGCATACCGCGGGTCCAGGGGAGCATACGGCTCCCTTCTCCCGCGAGGGTGATCACCCCGTGCATCGGAGCTAACGTTCCGGGCCCGCCGGTGCAGCCGGCGCGGCCGGACCTCCCGACCCGTTGCTCTCCGGTGACGCCGGTGGCCCCGGCTGCTGGGTCGGTGCGGATAGGGCCGCGGATGGGCGTCGGTTCTCTGCCGAGCGCCACTGCGTCTGCGGGAGGACCACGTCGCGCTTGCGTTCGAGTCGGCGCCGAAAACGACCCAGGTCCCGGAAGAGCTCCCGCAGGACGTCCTCCAGCTCTCGGGTCCGTTGGTACCCCAGCCGCCCGAGCTCCTCGTGGATCGGATTGTAGTAGTGCTGCTCGGCCTCCACCCGCGGGTTGGACGGATGCTCGATCCGGGCCTCGTGGCCGAACTCGGAAGCGACCCGCTGCGTGATCTCGGCCAATTGGTTCACGGTGTAGGCCGCGTCGAACTGGTTCAGCACGCGGTACTGGCCGGCCCGGGCCGGGTTCTCGATGGCGAGCCGGAGGGACTGCATCGAGTCCTCGAGCGCGATGAACCCGCGCGCTTGGTTGCCGGCCCCGTAGGGCGTGATCGGAAGGCCCAGGATCGCCTCGACGACGAACCGGTTCAAGGCGGTGCCCCAGACCTCGTCGAAATCGAACCGCGTCAGGAGAGCGTCCGAAACTATCTCCGGCGTGCGGATCCCGTAGACGACCCCTTGCATCACGTCCGTCGCGGCCAGTCCCCAGATCTTGGAGGCGAACATGACGTCCCCCGAGTCGAACACCTTGCTCCAGTGGTACCAGGAGCCGGCCTGACGCGGGAACGGTAGCCGGTCCGTGCGGCCCCGGTACTCGATCTCGAAGAACCCCTCCGGGATGTCCACGTTCGGGGTCCCGTACTCTCCCATGGTGCCCATCTTGACGAGATGGGTGTCGGGAGCGCACGCCCGCATCGCGTACAGGAGATGCAAGGTACCGGTGATGTTCTGCACCTGCGTGTCGACCGCGTGTCGGACGTCGATCATGGAGTAGGGGGCCGAGCGCTGCTCCCCGAGGTGGACGATGGCCTCGGGGCGCTCCTTCCGGAGCACGTCCTCCACGAACGCGTACTTGGAAAGGTCGCCGCGGTGAAAGGCGATCTCGCGGCCCATCTCGCGCCGGACCGCCGCCTGACGACGAGCGAACGTCGGGATCGGGGTCGCCGACCAGCTCCCGACCTCCGAGACCCTCCGACGCGTGATGAAATTGTCGATGCCGACCACTTCGTGGCCGCGGCCGAGCAGGTGGAGGGCGAGCGGCCAGCCGGTATAGCCATCGATGCCCGTGATGAGGACCTTCACCGAGCCCGGCCTCCGCCGGCGGGGATGAGCAGGGCCGGACCTTTATGTTTCGTGTCCGGCAGTCCCGGCGATCCCGCGCGAGATCCTCATCGCCGGATCGGTCGATCCATCCGGCCTACGAGAGGACCCAGGTATCGGCCAACGGGGTGTCAAAGATCCCTCCGAACATCAGGAGCTCCGCATCTCCCGCATCGTACGTTCCGCCCATCGCTTCCCGGAGCGGGATCGGGGTGAGCGAGGGGTGGAGCTTCGTCCAGACCCCTCCGGCGAACGCCCACGTGTCCTCCAGGTTCCCCGAGTTCCCGTTCCCACCGAACAGGATCACTTCGCTCTCGTTCGAATCGTACGCCAGGATCCCGCCCCACCGCCCGGGTGGTTTGGTGGAGGGCGAGAGCTTCGTCCACACGCCCCCCTGGTAGGTCCAGGTGTCCTGCAGGAAGTTCGAGGAATGGCTGCTCCGACCGCCGAACAGGACCACTTCATTGTCCAGGGTGTCGAAGGTCATCGTGGGGCCGTTCCGAATGCTGGGCGAGGTGGTCGGCGAGATCTGGGTCCACTGACCCCCCACGAAGGACCAGGTCTGCGCCAGATCGTTCCCTGTCGGACCCAACCCACCGAACAAGAGGACGTACTGATCTCGCGCATCGTACGTCATGCCGAACGACGATCGGGCCGAAGGATGGTGGGTCGGAGAGAGCTTGGTCCACTCACCGTGTACAAAGCTCCACGTGTCCGTGCACGGACAGCTTCCGGACGTGCCTCCATAGAGCAGGACATAGCCGTCCTTCGCGTCGAACGTCAGTCCTTCTTCGTCCCGAGGGCTCGGGGAGACCGCCGGGTGGAGCAGGCTCCACTGGCCGGCGTGGAACGTCCACGTGTCATTGAGCGTGGCCGTGAGGTTCTCGCCTCCGAACAGGAGCACGTACCCGTCCGTGGGGTCGTAGGTCAAGGCGGCGCTGAGCCGAGGCGAGGGGGAGATACCGGGGGTGATATTGGTCCAGTTCCCGGGCGTGAACCGCCAAGCATCGTTCATCTGACCGGAGTAACCGTAGCCTCCGAAGACGACCGCATAGTCGTCGGCGGCATCGAACGTCAGACTGGAGTACCCGCGGGCGGGAAGATCGTACCTCGGGGTGATGTTCGACCACGTTCCCCCCGCGAAGCTCCAGGTGTCGTTCAGGGCGGCGGTGGCGTTGTCCCCTCCTACCAGGATCGCCCCGGGGACGCTCGGATCGTAGGTGAGCGCGGCCGCGTACCGAGCGGGGGGGGAGCCCACCGGGGTGATGTTCTTCCAGTTGCCCCCCATGAACCTCCAGGTGTCCCCCCGGACGATGTTGTTCGGACCAAAGCCGCCGAAGAGGACGATGTACCCGTCCAACGCGTCAAAGGTCATGCTCGCCAGATCCCGTTTCGGCGGCGAATTGGACGGAGTGAGCGCCGTCCATTGGCCCCCCACGAACTTCCACGAGTCCTGCAGATAACCGGCGGCCGAGAACCCTCCGAACAGGAGGACATACCCATCGTGCGCGTCGAAGGCCATGGTCGGTCCGGCACGCGCCGTGGGCTCCGTCGAAGGGAGGAGATGGGTCCATACCCCCCCGACGTACTTCCACGTGTCATCGAGGTAGACATTCCCCGTACCGCCCCCGCCGAACAGGACCACATAGCCGTCCGCAGCGTCGTAGGTCATGCCCGCGTACGCTCGGTCGGGAGGAGCCGGGATGGTCAGGAGGGCCCATTGGCCGTGCGAGAACGTCCAGGTCCCTCCGTAGTAGAGCGCCTCGACGTGGTCGTAGCCGCCGAAGTAGACGACATACCCGTCCTTGGCATCGTAGGTGATCGACCCACCGAACATGGCGGCCGGGGAGGAGGCCCCGACCAGGACGGTCCACGTTCCCCCGGACCATGCCCAGCTATCGTCGAGACCGGACAGGATCGGACTGATCCCGCCGACCAGGACGACGTAGCCATCGGTCGCGTCATAGCCGAACCCCGCGCCCGCCCGACCCGACGGGGACGAAGAGGGGGTCACGTTGGTCCACTCCCCGTGCAGGAACTTCCAACTATCCGACAGGGCGTGGTCCGAGACCCCTTGCCCTCCCGATACGAGCACGTACCCGTCGTGCGCGTCGTAGACCATCCCGGCCCCATCCCGGGGCTTCGGGGACTTGCTGGGCGCGAGCGGGGTCCAGGTACCCGCCACGAACATCCAGCTGTCGTCGAGGAACTTTCCCGTCGCGTTCAGACCGCCGAAGAGAAGGACATAATTGTCCTTCGTATCGAACGCCATGCCCGCGAACGAGCGGGCCGGCGGCGGTGACGGGGTCAAGGTGTAATAGAACCAGTTCTCGTCCACGTAGTACCAGGTGTCGTTGAGCGACCCATAGGGCCCCGCTCCTCCAAAGAGAAGGACCTCGCTGTCCCTGGTGTCATAGGTCATGGTCGCGCCGTACCGGGCCGGAGGGGCCGGAGAATGGCCGGTCACGTTGATCCAATCCCCGTTCGAGAAGGTCCACGTGTCATTGAGGAAGCCGAACTTGGGGCTAAGGCCCCCGAAGAGCACCACATAGCCATCCCGGGCGTCGTAGGCCATGGAGGCATAGGCCCGGGCCGGTGGACCACCCGGCTCGGTCAACTGGACCCAGCTTCCGTGCACGTACTCCCAGGTGTCGCCCAGGTAGGTATCCCCACCGGACGCGCCGCCGAACAAGAGGAGACCCCCGGCGGTCCCGTCCTCCGCCACGGCCGCGCCCGAGCGGGCGGATGGCCCCCCGAGCGCCCTCCACGTGGGTCCGGTGGACGACGTGGGGCCTGTGGGGGATACCGCACCGCACGATCCGGAGCCATCGACGGGGTCCAACGTACACGAGGTGGGCACACCTCCCGCGGGGCCCGCTCCGGCTTGGAGGGAGCGCTGCGCGGCCGAGAGTTCTTCCTCGCCACCCGCCGTGACCGAGGTACCGTTCGACGGCCCTGGACCCTGAACCGCTCCCGTACCGCCGGCGACGAGGGGCCGGGTCGGAGAGAGGGCGATCACGAAAGAGGACGCCAAGAGCACGCCGAGGACCAGACCCACGACCAGTCGGTCGACCATGCGGGGTCCGCGGGAGTGAAGGTTCACGTCAGAAACGCCACGTGTTGGTTGCAATCGCGACCGTCTATTTAGACCATACACATCCGCACGGCAGGATGCGCCCCCCGGCCGTGGGCTCGGACCCAGCGTGACGCGGACACCTTGCCCGCCCTTCGATGGATCGCGGGGCGGGGACCGGTCGATGGTGGTGGGGCGCGCCCGAAGTGGGTCCGGCCCGAGTACCGAAATCGCTTAATCCTCGACATCTCCCGTCCCGTTCGCGCGACCGCTCGGGTGGCGGGCCGAAGCTCCTTCCGATCACCAGTGACCCATGGCTCGCGTGAAGAACTACCGTCCCGAGGACCCTCTGCGGCTGAAGGCCCGACGGATCGTCGGGCACTGGGCCGGGGCCGCCGTCCGTACCGTGGTACCTCCGCTGCACGCGCTCGTCTACCCGCGGGAACAGTTCGCCCCCGGGGTCTCCGCCAACATCGTGACCCGCAACGACCCGTGGCTCCCCGAATCGATCGCGTCGATCCGCGAGCATGTGCAGGAGTTCATCATCGTCGACTCGTCCACCTCCCCGTACAAGGAGCGCAACGAACGTCTGCTCAAGGAGTGGGACCTGCCGGGGCTCGTGTACCGGCATGCCGAGCTCGATATCTTCGAGGCCCGAAAGCTGGCGTCCTCCCTCACGACCCGGGACTGGGCGCTTCGTTGGGACTCCGACATCGTCGCGACCGCCCGGATCGGGGAGCTCATCCGGCTCCTGGGGACCCTCAATCGCCGGCGCTACTACTATGAGATCTTCTTCCCGCTGGTGAACGTCGGTCGGTCGCTCGACCGCGTCCCGACCCAGACCTTCCAGATCGAGGCGTGGCTGTACTCCAGCAGTCGCTCGTTCTCGCACCACCTGCGCCCGCTCTTGACCGGGGAGGCTGGCCAGACCGACGAGCCGGGGGTCCCCTGGTTCTATCGGAAGCGTTACCTGAACGAGGTCTACGGGATCCATCTCGCTCGCTTCATGCCGATCTCGAAGCTCGTAGAGAAGCGCCTGCACTTTCTCTGGATGGACCCCGGGACCAAGAGCCGGTACCCGGACTACGGGACCTTCTACGCGGAGATGCGTCCCAAGGTGGAGGGCACGATCCGGGACGAGCCGACCCTGCCGTACGACGAGGCCCGGTTCGGACCCCTGCCGAAGGAGCTCCTCCCCTATCGGGGACGTAGCCCGGACGAGATCTTCCCCGAGACCGGAGGGTCGACGACCTCGGGGTCGTCGGTCCCGCCCCCGGTCGCTGAGGCCTTGGTCCGGACCTAACGGCTGGTCGCCGGGTGGCGTTCCAGATCCGCCTGCACCATGATCTCCACGAGCTGTCGGAAGTTGGTGGAAGGGCGCCAGTCGAGGAGCTGTTGCGCTTTCGATGGGTCCCCACGGAGATTGAACACCTCGGACGGGCGATAGAACCGCTGATCGACCCGGACATGGGGGGACCAGTCCCCGAGGCCGGCCGTCTCGAAGGCGGCCTCCAAGAACTCGCGAACGGTGTGGGCCTCCCCGGTCGCGCCGACGAAATCGTCGGGCTCTTTGTGCTGGAGGATCTTCCACATGAGCTCCACGTAGTCGGGAGCGTACCCCCAATCCCTTCGCGCGTCCAGGTTCCCCAGAAAGAGCAGTGAACGATCTCCCGCCTTGAGGCGAGCGATCCGGTCCGTGATCTTCCGGGTGACGAACTCGAGACCCCGACGGGGGCTCTCATGATTGAAGAAGATCCCGTTCGAGACGAACAACGAGTACGCTTCCCGATAGTTCACGCTGGCCCAGTAGGCATAGACCTTGGCGACGCCGTACGGGCTGCGCGGGTGGAACCGGGTGAGCTCGTTCTGGGGTTCGGAGGTGACCAGCCCGAACATCTCGCTCGACGAGGCCTGGTACATCCGCGCCCCGGGCGCATGCCCTCGCATGGCCTCGAGCATCCGCAGGGCCCCGAGCGCGGTGGTCTCGCCGGTCAGGGCGGGCTGGACGAAGGACGTGGCGACGAACGATTGGGCCGCGAGATTGTAGATCTCGGACGGGTCCGCGTCCTTGACCGCCTGGTTCAGCGAGGACTGGTCCATCAGGTCCCCATCGATGAGCGTGACCTGGTCCCGGATCGCCTGGATATGGTTCATATTGGGACTGCTGAGACGGCGGACGATCCCGAAGACCTGGTAGCCTTTCTTGAGCAGGAACTCGGCGAGATAGGATCCGTCCTGCCCGGTGATCCCCGTGATCAGAGCTCGCCGGTCCGCCATTGGCCCGCCTCACCTACGGTTGCTAATAAATCCCGTCCTGCGAGCCCGATCGGACCCGGGCGGACGCTTTCCGGGCATGGTGGTCTCCGCCGGTCCGGCCGGGGGAACGTGGTCGCCGAGCCCGACGACTGGCCCGGGCAGGGATGTGTAGGTTGATGTAGTCGGATCCTCTCACGGCCAACTGGTGGCGGGGAACAGGGTGGGCCCCCTGGATGGACCGGGCCCCGGGGCGAAGCGCCCGACCCTTCCCCTATCCGGCGCCCCACTGTCGCGTATCGGATCCGGTACTGCGAAACCCTCGTCCGGCCCGGCTAACCGTCAAGGCCATATCCGTCGAGCGCGGCACCCCGTCGTGCACCTCCGGGGCCCAACATGATCGGTAGGAGACGACCATCGGGTCCCGGCGACGTTCTCCCTCCGACCTCACCCGCCCCCCGGATACCGCTCCCGATCAGTGACGCCACGGACTCTTCGGACGGATGCTATGAGTCGGCCCTTTCCGATCTCGAGCACGCCATCACGCCTACCGACCGGTTCTTTGTCCGCAGCCACTTCCCCGTCCCTCGGATCGATTCGGCCAACTGGGTCCTCTCGATCGAGGGCGAGGTCGAGCATCCGTCGGCCATCCGCTATGCGGAGCTCACCGCGATGCCCCAGAAGGAGATCACCTCCGTGCTCGAGTGCGCCGGCAACAGCCGACGGTTCGCCCGCCCCCGGACCGAAGGGGTCCCGTGGGGAAATGGGGCCGTCGGGAACGCTCGTTGGAAAGGGGTCCCTCTGGCCGACCTATTGCGCTCGGCCCAAGTGAGAACCGGCGCGACGGAGGTCCTGCTCGAGGGCGCGGACCGCGGGAACGAACCGGGGGTCCCTGGGGAAGTGAACTTCCAGATGAGCATCCCGATCCGAACGGCGTTGCATCCGGATACGCTCCTGGCCGTCGAGATGAATGGCCAGCCGCTGACCCCGTCGCACGGATTTCCGGTCCGCGTCCTGGTCCCCGATTGGTACGGGATGGCCTCGGTCAAGTGGCTGACCCGGTTGGAGGTCCTGGACCGGCCGTTCGAGGGATATTTCCGAAAGCGGGCGTACGCGTTCATCTATGAGGGCGAGGGGCTCGAGACGCCCAAACCGCCCGTGACCTTTCTCTTGGTGAAGTCCTTGATCACGTCCCCAAGCGCCGGTCGACATCACATCCCGGAGCCCCTCTTGGTCGGGGGCGTAGCGTGGTCGGGGAGCGGGGCGATCCAGCGGGTCGAGGTATCGGTAGGCCCTCCCGGCCCGACGGACGATCCGCTATGGCTCGATGCGAAGCTCTATCCCGGGGGATCCGCGCACGACTGGACCCACTGGGAGCTCGCGTTCCCGGTCGATCGCCCGGGGTTCTATCTGATCCGGTCGCGGGCCATCGATGTGCAGGGGCACGTGCAGCCCAACGAACCCCGATGGAACTACCGGGGGGTCGGGATGAACCCGGTCGACACGGTCCCGATCGAGATCTGCCCGCCAGCTTCCCTGTGATAGGGACGCCCGATCCGCTTCGGGCCGATCCCTCCGCATCCACCGTCGCAGCAGAGATCGCGAGCTCGCGGCTCCTTCCCATGGTCGACCGGACGCCGGCCGCGTTGTTCAAGTTCGCATCTTGCTCTTCTTGAACCTCTTCGGCCCGGCCCAGTAGAGACTGATCTCGTGGCCATCCGGGTCCTTGAGGTAAGCGTGCCTCCAGCCCCAGGGCATCGCTTCCGGGAACTGAGAGAGCTTGGCTCCCTCGACCCGTAATCGCTCACAGAACCGGTCGAGCTCCCGCACTTCGAAGTAGAGTCGGATGCCGTCGTCCGATCTACGCGAACCGGGCGGTCCCTTCAGGTGCAGCGCCAACGTGCCGTCGCCCCGAGGCGCTCTCAGCCGCGCGTAGACCACGCGACCGTCGTGCTCCATCTCTTCCAGGAGCTTGAAACCCAGTAGGTCCCGGTAGAAGCGGAGCGAGGCGCCGACGTCACGCGAATAGACCATCGCATGGTTGAAGCTCAGCCCGGACGGAGCCTGAGGTTTCCTTCGCGCTCGGGTGACCATGGTCCGGACAGGTCACCCCGATTGATTACCGTGCCCGGTCCGGTGACCGTCGACCTCGCCGTCGATGTCCGAGTGTTCGCCTTCCGGTCCCTCGGACCACCTAGCAGGTCGGCCCTCGGGTCCGACCAAAGATTGGCGATCCAATTCGTCCGGCATCCCGGCCAGTTCCTGTCGAGAGAGGTCCATGCGAGGAGGGGGCCTCGGGGCCGGCGCGGGGTCGCCCCGGTGTCCCATTTTCTGTCCCCGGACTTGGACCCAACTATAAGAGCGCCGGAGCGAGCTGAGGCAGGAGGATGACCATGCCGACCCTATCAGTCGTGTGCCATCGCTGCGGACACGAGTTCCCGAGCTCTGTATCGGTCACGGAGGAGGGGATCGGCGGACAACTGATGGACGGGATCATTTACGAGTGCCCTCACTGTCGGAACCGTGAGCCGTACTTCACCGTCGAACACCGCCTGCCCGGCTCAGAAGAGCTCACGACCGCTCAGCGCTCGAGCCCGTCCTGGTCGGAGGAGGCCGATGCGCGGCTCGCCAAGCTTTGGTGGGTGCTTCCCGTGCTCCTTGGCATGGCGTCGGTCCTGGCCCTGGTCCACTCGATCCACATTGGATGGATCGGTACGGTCCTTCGAGAGGCGTGATCGAACCCGCCGGGGTCATCCCCCCGCTCTATACGGGATCGCGTCGACCCCGAGCCGCCCGGCGAGAGGCCCGAGGATCGGCCGGCGGGGGCACGCACGCTCGCCGGGGGACCGGGGGGGCGCGGTCGCCCGGCGCACCTGATGAAGCCGGGGGAACGGACGGAACGATCGAGCGGCGGCGCTGCTGGGGAGCGAGCCCGCTCCGACCGCGTTCCGGGGCCGTATGGGGCCGGGGCCGCTAGACCTCGATCGTCGTCCCTTCCGGCTCGTCCGTGACCTTGAGGTGCCCGAAATGGAAGTGGGCGGACCGATGTCCCCAGGCTTGCCGGATGAAGACGTTCTGCGCGGTCGTCTCCCCCCAAGAGAAGGAGAGCGCCACGAACCAGGCCGCGTGGGCGTACAACAGGACCGAGGTGAGAAAGAGACCCGTGTCGAAGGCGAAGCTCGGTAGGAGCGTCACAGTGAGGAACGTGGCGCCACCGACCACGATCAGGAGGATCGCGAGCCACAGGA
>JBARHO010000255.1:0-35976 GCA_049799275.1 Thermoplasmata archaeon | reverse complement strand
ACGATGGCCAGGAACAGGATCGCGAGGACCAGCGCGGCCCAGGCCAGGGGGAGCCCGAAGAACGTCCTCGGGGGGGTGCTCGGCCCGGTCGGCAGCGTGTCGCCCACGATCAGCGACGCGGTCCGCTTGGAGGCGACCCCCGTGGCGCTATCGATGACATAGACCGTCACGTTGTAGGTGCCGGGGATCGAGGGATTGCACGTCAGCGTCGAGGAGTTGATCGACCCGCACCCCGTGGGCAGGTTCTGATAGTCGAACCGCAGGCTCGAGAGGTTGATGTTCGCCTGGGTCAGGTTCCCCAGCTGGACCGAGAAGGTGACCGTCCCGCCGACCGCGACACTGGTGGGGGACACGGAGAACGAGGCGATGGGCGGTCCGGGCACGTTCGACGTCGTCACCGTCAGGTGAACGCTCGCGTTGGCCTCGTAGCCGACCTTGTCGGTGACATTGAGCCAGACGGTCCAGTTGCCTCCCGGCGGGGTGCACTGGAACGACGGGCCGTTGGGGGCCGAGCACCCCGGGGGCAGGGACGAATAGGAGTACTTGAGGGGCGGAGTGCCGCCGGTGACGTTCGCGGTGAACGTGAAGTTCGTCGGGTACTTTCCCGAGGTCGGGTCCACGGTGAACGACTGGATCACCGGGGGAGGCCCCGCCTGGAAGACGAGGGAGTGGCTTCGGACCGAGTTCCCGGTCGCGTCGGAGGCGACGACGTAGATCGTCGCGGTGGCGTTCCCGACGAGGCACGAGATCGTTGTCTGGTTCTGACCAACGGTGCACTTGGGAAGCCCTTCCCAGGTGACCGTGTACGGAGGGGCCCCGCCGGAGACGAGAACGCTGAAGTTCGCGTACTGCCCGATGTCCAGAGCTCCCGAAAGGTCCCGGGGCGTGGCCACGGTCAGGGCCGGATGCACCACGATCGGAACGGCTGTGGAGTTGGCCGAGACACCGTTCGAATCGGTGATGGTCAGCCATACGGAATAGCTTCCCGCGACCGTGGCGTTGCAATGGACGAGGTTCGTGACCGAGGTGCAACCGGGTCCGGGAGGGAGGCCGCCCCAGGCGTATCGGTAGGACTGGGTGCCGCCCCCGACGGTCACCTGGACCGTCACGACCGTGTTCGCGTCGAGCGCGCTCTTGGAAACGACCGGGGTCTGCGCGAAGGGATCGGTGTAGACCCGGAACTGGAAGCGGCCCTGGCCCTGCCCGAAGTTGGAGTCCATGATCGTCACGGTGACCGTGAACGTGCCGGAGTTGGTCACGTCGGTGCAGTTGACATCCTGCGTCACCGCGGGGGTGGGGCAGCTCCCGGGGAGGCCGGTCCAATCGAAGCTGTACCCGCCCGCCCCGCCGCTGGCGCTCGACGAGAACGTGACGTTCTGGCCCACGTCGATCGAGCTGGGGGAGGCGAAGGCCCCCACCGAGATCACCCCTTGCACGGTGAACGAGAGGACCGGACTGGTGTTGCTCGATCCGAGCACGTCCTGGACGGTGACCGAGAT
The DNA here is from genome assembly GCA_049799275.1 of Thermoplasmata archaeon. Taxonomy (GTDB): domain Archaea; phylum Thermoplasmatota; class Thermoplasmata; order Lutacidiplasmatales; family UBA184; genus Lutacidiplasma. The sequence continues at coordinate 34,477 of JBARHO010000255.1, read as the reverse complement.
GCCGAAGGTGCCCGAGGTGTGGGGTCGGCAGGTGAGGCTCGAAGAGTTCTGGCTGGAACAACCGTTGGGGAGGGAGTTCCAGGTGTAGGTGAAAGGGGCCTGCCCGCCGGTGACCGGTCCGCTCTGGAACGTCACCGTGGCGCCGACGTCCACCGAAGGGGGTGTGGCCGTGGGCGCGCCGACGCTGAGGGAACCGCCGACGCTCAGGTTCGACCAACCGAGCGCGTAGTTCGACAGCGTGTCGACGGCGTAGCCGGAGATATTGTAGTTCCCCGCTCCCGACGGAGTGAACGACCAGGACGCGGTCGTGGCCGTGGACGAGGTACCGTTGACCATCCATTGGTAGCTGTAGGGATGGGTCCCTCCGGATGCGCTACCGGTCACTTGGACCGGTTGCCCGGGATCGGAGGTCTGTCGAGAGAGCACGACGGAGAAGGTGAGCGGGTTCACGTTGGTCTCGAAGCGCCAGGTCGCCGGGGTCCCTCCGGTCGCGGTCCAGTTCTGACCCGCCTGTACGAACGGTCCCCCGAAGCTGGCCGCGGGCACCGAGTCGAAGACCGTGACGGGACCCGAACCCACATCGATCGTGCCGGAGGTCCCGGAAAAGCAGGTCCCGGAACTGGCCGACTCCTCGGCCCAGAGGGTGACCTGGGAGATCGAGATGGGGTTCTGAGCGCTGTCGGAGCCCGAGATATAGTACGAGGCCGCAGCGGGGGAGGGGAACGATTGGCAGGAGGTCGCCATGGCCCCCGCGACCACCTCGGTCATCGGGCCGGTGAAGAACCCATTCCCGTTCGAGGTCGCGCCCGAGGCGAGGTTCTGGAACGTGCTCGCGCCCGGGGTCGGCTGCGTCGCGTTCACCGTGAAGCTCGTGCCTTGGCTCAGGTCCGCGAAGGTGAAGCAGATCGAGTTGCTCCCTCCCGCGGCGCAATCGAGGGCGAGCGTGAGGCTGATCGAGTCGCTCGCGGACGGGGCGGTCTGGTTGGTCGGACAGACGTACCCGGGGCTCACGAGGGTCCCGTTCGCGGCCCAAACGCCATAGAGGAAGACAAAACCGGATGCCCCCCCGCACAGCGGCGGGGGGAGCGGCCAGTTGTCCGCCACGATCGCCTGGGCCCAATCGCCGGTCCGGGTCACACCGTTGATCGAGTAGCCGATCGAGCCCGGTCCGCCCGGTAGGGTGAACGAGGCGGAAATGCTGGCGAACTGCTCGCCGAAGTTCTGATCTTCCTGACTGATCGACGCGCCCTGCTGGAGGTAGACAGAGGAGATACCAGAGGGTCCCGCGGCCAGCGCACCGGGAGCCAGATCAGCCGACAGCGCGGAAGAGGCGTGCGGGAGGGTAGGTGAGCCGGTCCCACCCGCCGTCGGACCTGGGAACCCCATCGCAGCGGTGTACATGCCCCCCACAACGAGCAGGAGGACGATCCCGAGGATCACGGACATCCGGCGTTGATCCGCCCGACGGTTCGTGGCCAGCTCAAGGCCTTCCCCCAGGTCGCGGACGGGCCGTGGATCGCTCGGACAGGGTGCAACGAAAGACATGCTCTGGCCCGCTTACGGAACGCCTCTTTCCGTCGAGCCAGGCGTGGGATTAGAGGTCTCGGGGCTTCGGTAGGGGGGGTTGGCGGCCCCGGCGGGGACGGTCGGCTTGGGCCGAAGGCCCCATCGGAGCAGCCAGAACCCGCCCAGGGTCGCCCCGAAGGCCGCGAACGCGACGCCTGCTTCCCATAACAGGGCATAGGGACCCGAGAGCAGATCGGTGGACCGGCCCGGTCCCGAGGGCGGAGGCACCGGACCGGTAGGGGGAGGGACCACCGAAACGGCGACCGTGGCGTTGCTCGTCAGCCCGTCGCTGTCGGTCATCACCATGGTGACCGAATAGTTCCCCGTGGCCGTGGGAACGCATGAGAGGGACGGCTGGTCGAGCGGGGCGCAGCCCGCAGGAAGTCCCGAGAAGTTGTAGGTGAAGGGGGCAACCCCCCCGGAGACGACCCCGGTGATCTGGAGCGACGAGCCCAAGCTCAGTTGGCCCGGGGTCGCGTCGAGCGCCACGACCGATGGGTCGGCTTGGACCGAGAGCGTAGCGATCGAGGAACGGACGATGTTCCCCAGGCTGTCGGTCACCGTGGCCGTGATCGAGACGTTGCCGGTCGAGCCCGCCACGCACGCGCCCGTGCTCTGGGTGAGAGCACAGTCGGCGGGAAGGCCGTTCCAGGTCACGGAATACGGTGATGTACCGCCCGAGACCGCTACGGCCAGGTCGAACGACTGCCCGAGGTCCAGGTTCACGCGGCTGAGGGTCGGTGGACCGACCAAGAGCGCCGGGCCGACCACCAACGGTCGGGGGAGGGAGAGCCCCCACGCGCCCGCGGCGTCACTGGCGTTGACCGTGACCTCGTAGGTTCCGGACGTCGATGGTCTGCAAAGGAACCGGGCTCCGCTCGAGCTGCACCCCGGGATCGGGCCCCAGGCGTAGGTGAAGGGTCCGGTCCCCCCGTGGACCGTGGCGTTGATCGTGGTCGTTTGGCCGAGATCGATCGCCGATGCGCTCAGGGTGACGTTCACCAAGAGACCGGCAAGGACCGTGAGGGTGGTCGATCCCGAGGTCACGGCGAAACCGTTCTGATCGGTGGCCGTCACGTTGATCTCGTACGTCCCTGCCACGGACGGAACGCAAGTGGTGTTGTTCCCGCTCCCGGCGCAACCGACCGGGAGTCCGGACCAGTTGTACGAGTACGGGCCCAATCCTCCGTTCGCTTGGACCGTCAGGGCCACTTCCGCCCCCACGTTCACGCGGGACGGGCTGAGATCCGGAGGAGCGATCGACGGGTCCGGATAGATCGTAAAACTCAGGTTCCCGATCCCCGTCCCCCCGCTCGAGTCCTGCACGGTGGCCTGGACGAGGATGGTCCCGGTCCCGGTCGGGGTGCAGCTCACGGTGGCGCTGCTGCCTCCTGAGCACCCCGCTGGAAGTCCGGACCAACTGTACGAGAAACCTCCGGAGCCGCCCGACGCGATGGCCTGGAACTGGGCCGGCTGCGTGAGGTCGATGGACGAGGGAGACCCGAGGACACTGACCGCGGGACCGTTCAGGACGGTATACGGGATCGTGGCCTCGACGAGGTACCCGTTCGCATCGATGACCGTTACACTGACATTGAATGTTCCGGAGGCGGTGGGGGTACAGACGTCGGTCGCCGCCGCCGAGTCCGTACATCCGGTCGGAAGGTCCGACCACTGGTAGGCGAAGGGGCTCTGACCGCCGGTCCTCACCCCTTCGTGGAACGTGATGGCGTGCCCGGACTCGACGAGCCCCGAGGCCGGGGACGCGGTAGGGGTCTCCAGGATCGGATCGTCGTCGATGTAGAGCACGGTGGGGGCACTGGTCTGATTGCCCGAGGGATCGTTCGCCGTCACCTCGATGGGCGTAGACCCGGACGAAGCGCTCTGCGTGACCTGACAGGAGTACGAGGGTAGGTCCCTGCTCGCGCAGCCGACCGGCAGGTGCTGCCACGAATAGTTGTACTGGCCGTTGCCCCCCGTAACGGTCACCGAGAGCGCGATGGACTGACCCTTATCGACGTGCGACGGGTTCACGATCGGGGCTTGGACGCACACCGTACATTGGGCGAGGGCGAAATCCTGGCCGGTGAGGTCTGAGCTCGTGACCGTGATCTCATGGGTCTGCCAGATGTAGCCGGGGGCCTCCGCCGTGAAGTTGTACGAACCCGGGGCGAGGTTGAGCAGGGAGTACTCCCCGCTCGGGTCCGTCGTGGCCACCGTCGTGAGCGAGTTGGCGAGGATCGCCCCCGAGATGGCCGCGTGACCCGTGCTCGTGATCGAGCCCGCGACCGAGTACAGCGAAGAGAAATCGAAGAGGTCCCGCATCGGAGGGTACTGGGTCCAGGTGTCATTGTCCCCCGTGTGACCCAGCCCGAGCAGCCACTCCGTGGTGGTGAGCAGGCTGTACGTGTTGTAGGGGAAGGTGGAATTGTATCCCATCCGGGCGTACGGGCTCACGAGCACGGTGTAGATGTGACCCCCGCCGACACCGCCCGGCCCGTCGTCCGTGCCGGCCCCTTCGTCATAGGTGATGAAGAGCGCGGTGCTGCTCCAGAAGGAGCTGTTCTGGATCTCGCTCACGTAGTACTTGAGCCACTGGTCGCCCTGGAGCGGCGTGCCGTTGTGGTCGTCGTCCGTGTCGTTCGGACTGATCCAGACGTAGTTCGGGAAGTTCGAACTGTTGACCGCCGCCTCGAACCCGTTCCCGGGGGAGGTGAAGTTCAGCACGTGGCTGTCGCAGTAGGGAGCGTTCTCGACGATGTCCTTGTAGCGGATGAACGGATTGTGCCCGGGAGTGTAGTTGAGGCCGGTCGGGTAGTTGTAGTTCAGGAAACAGTTGGTGGGCATGCTCTCGAAATAGCCCGCCCAGGTCTCGTTCGCGGCATCGATGAGGTCGCCCACGTTCTTCTGGGTCTGGTAGAACCCATCGTCGGTGGAGCCCGACGTCGCCGCGACGTAGTCCCGGGGCGAGTTGTGGACCGCGGCGTAGAAATCACCGGCGTAGGCGTACCGGTGGGCCAGCTGGGCCTCGAACGGATCGTGGTTCAGGATGTAGGTCGCGTTCTGGTTCTCGTCCATGATGACGATGACGTGCTGGATGGGCGTGGGGAACGTGGGGCCTGTGCTCGCTTGGACAGGGGCGGTCACGGTCGTCGTCGGTGCCGCCGTCTGGGAAGGAAGGGTCAAGCTGACGACGCTCAGCAGAAGAACGAACGCGAGCGAACCACACCCTGCAGCGGTCCGGCTCGTCCACCGACGGGCTCGAACGTTGGTGATCCCCTTCGCCCCGCGCATGACCGATCCGCCCTCCCGGTGGATCGGCGTGTTCGTCGATCGCCCCAATGGACGGCAAAGCATCGACCCCGGGGTGCGTATTTATTACTGAGGCTGTCTCGGAAGATCGCGACGGTCTCGAAGGGCCTTTGACGTTGCGAAAGACGGCATAGCATGTCGATCCCTCTCCGTACCAAATGGGTGAGCGTAGGCGGTCCTGGTCGACCACCGCACCAAGATCATGTGCTCAAGCTCGGAGAGGCCATCTGGGCCCGCATCGCGGTCTGATTGAACTGGTACATCTGGAGGTCCGGGGTCAGGAAGACCGGAGTGAGCCAACCCACGGACTCGAGCTCGTTCACCGTCGCGTTCACGTACGACTCCGGTTCTTCCCGACCGTAGGTGATCGAGTTGTCCACGAGCAGGTACCGCATGTCGGTGCTGAGCATGTACTGGGTCCATTCCGCGAAGACCGTCGAGCGCGGGATGCCCGCCACGTGGGGCATCCCCAGGACGGCCGGATTACCCAGTCCATAATCGATGGGCGAACCGTGGATCCAGATCTGGTAGCCGATGACGTCCGTCGGGATGTAGTTCTCCTTCGTGGTCGGGGAACCGATCAGGAGCCAGTACTGGACGACGCCCGAGCCCTGGCAGTCCGGCTGGGCGGTGACGGACATGAAGCTGTTGCCGCCCGTGCCAAGGGTGTACCAGCCGGTCAACGTCCCGCTCCCGTCGGGGTTCGGGCTGAGGAGACCGGCCCACAGTTCCCCGGCCTGGGCCAGCGACGTGTAGAGACAGGGATCGTTCGTCGTGAAGTTGATCTGGAGCCAGCTGAACCGTTCGATGTTGATCGAGTTGTTCGCGACGTTCTTGTAGCTCGCCGTGGTCGGAAGGAAGTACGTGAACACGAACGGGTTCGTCGGCGACTGCAGCCAACTGTGCGGGGTAGAGCCCACGTACAGCGAATTGTTCTTGGTCGCCGTACCGGGATAGAGCGGGTGGGTCGCCACCGCGTAGAGCTGCTGGGTCGTCGGAAGGAGGGAGACATAGGCCCCGTAGTAGCCGGGGACGAGGATCTTGGACGGATAGTACAGGGAAACGTAGAGCGAGCTCGCTCCTCGCCAGCCCCAGGTGGTCCCGAAGTACGGCGAGAGCTGCGGCAGAACGAGGGCGTTCGAGCCATTGTCGAGGAGAACGGATCGGGCGGTGAGGTAGGCCGACGGGAGCGCCCACGGGCTGGGGACCCCGTTATTGATCTCATACACGGTCCCGTCGAAGATCGGCTCGACGGAGACGATGATCATCGCGACGATCCCGATCGTGACGAGGAACGCGATCGGCCGACCGAGCCCCCGACGGCGGCTGGTCCGAGGCAACCGGAACGGCGCCGGCGGAGTGGCCCCGAGGCGGGAGGCCCGGAAGGCGGGGGCGGTCGGCGCTCCCGTGCTCGTCGTGTACGGTCGATCCCAGCTAAGGAAGATGCGATAGATGAAGCCGACCGAGAAGGCCGCCAGGACCGGGAAGATCTTCGTCGCGAGCTCCTCGATCGGGAAGAACGGAGGGAGGCTCTCCGGTGGAAGGTGCAGGGCGGACAGGATCCCCGTGTTGATCGCTCCGAACGGCGCGCTGTTCCCGTTCCCCCAGAAGATGCACGGGAGGACGACCACGATCGCGAGATAGATCCAGAGCCGGTCCACGCGCACCACGTACGGCGAGACGAGCAGCGGGATCGCGAGCGCGAGCACCGGCCAGAGCAGGGAGGCCCCGATCAGCAACGGAGAGTGGAGGAACGCGGGGCCGTACGGGTACGAGAGGAAGTTCTGTTTACCCCACAACCGGAGGATGTTGATCATCGGACCGAAGTTGTTGCTGACGATCGAGTTCCGGTCGATGTACTCGACGGTACTGAGGCTCGCGGGATTGAGGAGCCAGCTCTCTAGGAACGTGTAGAGCGCGTAGGAGAGGAGAAGGATCGCGATCGGGAAGGTCGCGACGGTGATGCGTTTGGCACTGGTCCATTCGGCCTCGCGTTGGGCGCGACTGCGAAGGAAGTAGAGGATCGCAACGGTAAAGATCAGGAGGAGGCCGAGCTCGATCGCCAGGAGGCGGACCATGTTGGGGAACGCGAGCGGGTCGGAGAGGCCGATCCCCACGCCGAGGAGCGCCGCGTCGTACCAACGGAACGGCTGGCCGGCCCGCACGAAGCGCCCGAGCCGTACCAGCTCGGCGAGGACCAGGAAGACCGCGGCCTGGGAAAGGAAGAGATTGGTCTCCAGCGTGTAGGATCCCCAGGTGATGGTGTACGGATTGATCAGATAGAGCGCTCCGGCCAGGGTCTGGACGCCCAGGAACTGCCGGGCCGTGAACGTCTTCTTGAACATCTCCCAGACGAGGAGCTGGGCAAAGTACGTGCAGACGAACGCGTCGAGGAAGAGACTGATGTACTGGCCGGCGTAGAAGTCCCCGCCGCTCAGGGCGGCCCCGATCGACGGGATCAGGAAATCGGGCGTCGGCTGATGGGCGAAGAACGCGGGGGTATAGACCCCTTGGAAGTCGACGGAGTAAAGGAGCCGACCGTTGGTGAAGTCCAGGACGAGGAGGACGAACCCGAACGAAAGGAAGGTCGAGATCGCGAGCCGAGAGAGCCTCTGCGGCTGCGTGAAGAACCCCCAGACGCGCGTTCGGAACCGCTTGCGGGGACGCCACGGGGGGTAGGCGGGGGCCGTTCCGGTCGACATCTCCGGCCGGATGAAGACCGGTGGTCAAGAAAAAGGCTGGGGAGCCGTGGCACCCACTTTGCCCGCGCGCTTTCGGACGGGCCGCTGAGGACGGTGGGGCCGCGCCGCGATCAGTGCTTGGGCGGTCTACGGTCCTGGGACCGGGCCGTGAACCACCCCAGCGCGGCGGTCCCGATGAGACCGGCCAGGACCGCGACACCGGCGAACGAGAAGACGCTCGCCACGGTGGGGGGGACCGTAAGAGGGGGGGTGATCGAGGTGGCGCGCGCCATGTCGATGCTCACGCCATGGACGGACGAACCTGAGATCAGGATGTAGGAGCTCACCGGAGAGTAGCCGGGCGCGGTGACCGTCATGACATAGCTCCCGTTCGGGATCTGCGGGACCGAGAACGCACCGTTGCTCTGGGTGTAGATGGTGGCGATGACCTTCGACCCGTTCTGGATCACGATCTCGGCCCCGGTGATCGGCGTGTTGTTGACGGCGCTCACGACGGTGCCCGTGGTCTGGAAGACGGGGACCGGATGCGGGAACAGCGAGAGCGTCAGGTTGGGCTGCGGGGCGCCATCGACCGACACCACCGTGGCCGTCGGCTCGAACCCCGCGTCAACGACGGTCAAGAGGTACGTCCCGTTGGCGAGCCCGATCGCGAAGGTACCGTTCACGAGGACGGTCGTGGCGACGGTGACGAGGGGCCCCGCGGTCGAGTTGTTCGCGTATACCACGGCGTTCGAGGCCGGGGCGCCCGACGGGTAGAGCTGCACCAACCCTGAGACCGTGAAATTGAAGGAGCTCGGGGGAGGCAGGATCTGGATCGGGATCAGTCCGATCGAGACCCCGGTGATATTGCCCCCGGTCACGTTGAGGTCCTCGAGAGCGATGTGGTAACCAGGCGCCAGCGTCGTCAGGACATAGGAGCCGTTCGTCAGTTCAAGGAAGAAGCCCCCAGTGGGATTACTGGTCGCGATAGTGCTCGTCGTGGTCGCGTTGGCGTAGATCGTCGCGCCCAGTATGGGGATCCCCGTGGTGACGCTCGTGACGGTCCCGACGACCGAGTAGATCCCGGTAGGGGTCGTCGACAGCAAAGGGAGCGACCAGGTCGTCGGGCCCGAGACGTTCTCGCTCACCGAGAGCACCTGGAAGCCGGCCGCTTGCACCTGGACCTGATAGGTCCCGTTCGGGAGATCGGTCGAGAACCCTCCCGTCAGGTTCGTGAGCGCGGTGACGGTCCCCGAGGGGCCGGTGATCGAGACGCCCGCTCCGGCGACCGGGAGGAGATTGATCCCTTCGACCGTGCCGGAAACCGGATAGCTGGTCGGCGGAGAGCTGGTGAAGTTGAAGAGCGACTTCATCGCGGGGAACTGCGGGGTGCACTCGTTGTTCCCCGTGGTGCCGACCCCGAGCAGCCACTCGGTCGTGCACAGGACGTCGTAATGCGTTGCGTCCGGGGCGTAGTTGCCCACCCCCTGCGTGTAGGGCGAGATCGCAGCAAAGTAGGTCTGCCCGCCCGCGGTACCGTTGTAGCCCGTCGTCGAGGTCGATTCCCCTTCATCGTACGCTACAAAGATGACCGTGCTCGAGTACCAGCTCTGGTTCTGGATCTGCGGGATGAAGGTCGAGAGCCAATAGTCACCCTCGTCCGCGCTGTCCCGGCCATCGTAGCTCGAACAGTCGTTGTGCCCGTCGTGGCAGGTGTCCGGAGTGATGAAGATGTACTGAGCGGGATCGGTGGAGGCCTCGGCGGCGTACCAGCTCGACCACCCCAGCACGTGCTGGGTGCAGATGCTCCCCGCGGTCGCCTGCCCCAGGTTCGAATAGTAGGCGAACGGATCGTGCCGCACCGCATAACCACCGGAGCCGTTCGCGGGTGTCGAGCCCGAATTATCGGGGTAGTTCGCCTGGGCGCAGGGGGTGTTCATGCCTTCCTCGTAGGCATCCCAGGATATCCCCGCCGAATCCAAGAGCGTCCCGATGTTGGGGGTCGAATACCCTCCCGGTGGGTATTCGGTGCCGCCGCAGTTGTCGGTCGGCGCCGGTCCCGGGGCTCCCGAGGTGAGAGAAAGATAGTTCGGCAGCGAGGGGTGGCACTCCGCGTAGTAGTTCGAGGCGCACGCGTACTCCTTACAGAGCGAGCTCTCGTACGGTTCGGCCAAGATCGCAGAGAGGCCTTCGTTCTCCATGACGATCGTGATGACATGCTGGATGGGAGTGGGGAACACGGCCGCGCGCACGTCGGACCGGGCCTGCCCGTCGGAGGATCGAGCTCCCGGGAGGTAGGTCAGGGATGACAGTACAACGACCGCCACCACGAGCACCCCGAACGCGACGAGCGCCGGGCCGGTCCGCCTCGCGGAACGAACATCCCATCGGCCCTCCGGGGGATGATCACGGCCTTCGGGCATCTTGGTCATAGGTGGATCGCATTCGGCCTACGGATCCGCATGGGCGACCCGCGACGTAGGCGCTTGGTCGTACTGGGCGGCGTCCCGTATATATACGTGACGTAAAGACCTCCCATCACGGGAGACCTCCGTGGCGTAAGGGTCCCGGGGAGGGCTGTTCGGCCATGGCCGGACTGCGCGGATCGCTCGAGGACGGGAGCGAGGGGCTTCGGTCGGACGCGGCGCGAGCCGCTCGGACGCTCTCTCCGCGGCGGGCCCCAGCTCATCCCAGGTACCCGGAGCCCTCTGCACCACGGATCGCCGGCTCACCGGTCCAAGGGCCGGGCCTGCACGAGAAGGCCGAAGGGATCGTTCGGGCCTAAGGGCGCCGACCGGGTCCCCGCGGCGGGACCGACCGTGGTCACGGTGGTAAAGTTGAACAGCCCCTTCATCGGCGGGAATGCCGCGCTCGCATCGTTGTGGCCGGTGGAGTTGAGTCCCAGCAACCATTCCGATGTCGACAGCAGGTTGTAATGGGAGGAGTCAGGGGTGAACGCCCCGACCCCCGCGGTGAACGGGCTGACCGCGGCAAAGTAGACCGGACCTCCCGCCACCGTGCCATTGTCGTAGCCGGAGGAGTTCGTGTCGACCGACTCGTCGTACGTGATGAAGATCACCGAGGTCGCATACCAGGGCTGGGCCCGGAGGGTGGGGATGAACTGGCTCAACCAGTGATCCCCTTCCGCAGCGTTGCTGAGGTTATCGTACGCGCTGCAATTGTTGTGGCCGTCGTGGCACACGTTCGGAGTGATCCAGATGTAGTCCGGCGCCGAGCCGGATCGTGCGACCGAGTCCCACCCACCGGGCCCGTCGAACGGCAGTACGTGGCCCGCGCACTGCCCATCCGTGGAGAGATCGGTATAGTAGGCGAAGGGGTCGTGCCGCACCGCATAGCCCCCGGAACCGTTCGCGAACTCGCTATCGCTGACATCCGGATAGTTCCGAGCCTGACAGGAGGTGTTCATCCCCTCCATGTACGCACTCCAGCTGACCCCCGCCTGGACCAGTTCGTCGACGATATTGGTCTGCGCAAAAGCGCCGGGATACGATTCATTGCCGGCGCAGGCCGCCACGGATCCGCTCGGGCCGGGAAGGCCGGAGGTGGCGGCGATATAGTTCGGGAGCGAGGGATGGCAGATCGCGAAGTAGTTGGTCGAGCAGGCATAGATCTGGCAAAGGCCCGCTTCGAACGGTTGGTCGGTGACGCTGGACGGGGCCTCGTTCTCGAGGAATAGGGTGACGACGTGTCGGATGGGAGTGGGGAACGGATGCGTCCCGGTCGTGTTGTTCGACCCGCCACCGGCCGGGCCTCTCACGAAGATCCCGTTCAGGGACTGGGGGCTCTCGAGCGCGATCACGAGCACGACCAGGATCACACTGAGGATGATCGCCCCCACGATCGCGGCCCGGTCATGTCGGCCTCTCGGGCGGCGGAGGGGAGGGAGATGGGCAGAGGTTCCAGGAGTAGGGCCGCTCATGAGAACTCCGCGAAAGGATCGATGTGCTCACATCCGGAACGACCGGAGCTTCGGGAGGCGGGAGCCACCTGGGCTTATTACAATGGCCGAGGACGAGGGAGAACGGCATCCGGGTCGCGAGACCCCCTCAAGGGTTCAACGGGGGGCGGACTCGTTCTCCGGTTCGTTCGTTTGTCGACGGGGTCGGCGGTGGGAACGCCGCACCGGTTCGACGACCCCTCCCGGGATCGCCCCCGCCGGCTCATAGGGTCGGAGCGGGAGCGGACCATGGGGCGGTCGTCGCCGTGTGGAGAGCAGCACGACCCCGACCAGGACGAGGAGGATGAGACCGATCCCCGCCACCACTCCGGGCCAGGCTCCCAGGCTGGAGAACGCGGGACCGGATGCCGAGAGGGCCACCTCGACCCCCACCCCTTCCCCGGTCACGTTCATTCCGTTCGAGTCCGTGACCGACACCGAGATCTGGTACGAACCGGGCGATCTCGGCGTGCACGTGAACCGGGACGAGTTCTCGCCCGGACAGCCGGCGGGAAGGCCCGACCACGTGTACGTGTAGATGCCCGATCCCCCGGTCACGTTGACGCTCAAGCGGATCGGGGATCCGGCGACCACGGAAGAGGAGGAGACGTTCATCCCGGACAACACTAGGGCCGGATCGATCTTGAAGAGCAACGGTGGGCTGGTGCTCGAGGATCCGAGCGAGTCGTTGACCTCGACCTGCACCGAGGTCGCCCCCACCCGATCGAAGGTACAGAGGATCGATGAGGCGTTGCCGAGCTGACACGACGTAGGCGCAAGGCCGATCCAGCGGTAGCTGTAGCTCTCGGAGCCGCCCGAAACGTCGGTCGCGTAGAAGAGGACGGTCTCACCGGCATCGGCTGCCGGGTGATCGCTCGTGGGAACGGGGGCCGTGAGCGGAGGATAGACCACGAACTCGGTGGGGGTGCTGCTCACCGAGGTGCCGTACGAGTCGGTCGCGAGGACCGAGACCCGGTACGTCCCGGAGGCCGACGGCGAACACGCGACGGAGGCGCTATCGGTGGGTGGACATCCCGGGGGCAGCCCGAACCAGGAGTAGTTGAACCCCCCACTGCCCCCCACGGCCGAGATCACGAAGTTGGCCCCTTGACCGAGGTCCACCGCGTCGGGGCTCGACACCGGAGAGGAGACCGTGGCCGGGAAGGTGGCCGCCTCCGTGAGACGGGTGGCCCATGCCGTACCTCCCGTCGTCTCATACTCTCCGGCGAGCCACACATTGAGGCCGGGGGACGAATCGCTGGAGGCGCCAAAGTACTGCCCGTAGGTGCAAACATCGCTGGTGCATTGGTCGTCGTCGATGGCGCTCCCCACGGCGGCGACGTAGAGTCCCGAGACCGACCGCGGCTCATTGTACGGTTGCTGGACGACGGCGAGGGACGGGAACTCGGTCAGGTTGGAGAACCCGGCCACGATCGTGATGTCGCCGTTGGAGTCCAGCGCCGCCGCAGGATAGTAGAGGTAGGCGCCGGGGGAACCGATCTGGTAATCCTGTCGCATCGTTCCGTTCGAGGCCCAGATCTGATCCAAGCGAAGGCAGCTGTACGAGCGACAGGCGGCCGTCGCGGTGGTCGTGATCAGATCACCCTGGGCGACCGCGGTCTGGATGCGCCCATCCCCGGTAGCGATGAGAAGGTCGGTGCCCGGCTGGGCCGCGCTCGGAGGGGCCTCCAAGGTACCGATGGTACCGAACTCCATGGTCAGGACGGGGACCGCAGGCGGAGCGCCCGTGACCGTGATGGCCTGCTCTTCGATGGCCCCGAGCGTCGCGAAATACTGGTCGGCCCCTGGCGTGAGCGATTGGACCGCCCGGAGATTATCCGGCCAATGGCCCCCCCCACCGAACAGGGGCCCCCAGGACCAGCTGGAGACGTTCAGGGCCCCGTTCAGGATCTGGGTCTTGTTGAGCACCCAGAACTGACTGCCATCCTCCGGACCCCCGCCGGTCGTGCGGTAATCGTTCGCCGAGAGGGCGACCATGAAGGAGCTCGTACCGAGGTACGCGTTCTCGGCCATCTCGGTCGTGTTCGCAGGGATGACGTAGACGTGCCAGGCGGAGTACGCGCTCGAGTTCGCGGAGACAGCTAGGAGGATCGAGCTCCGGGTCAGGTTGGCCACGGACGCGAACCACCGCTGGGAAAGGGTATCGAAGAACAGTCTTGGCCCAGAGAGGGACGAGGTCGGTACGGAGGTCCCGAAGAACGAGGAAAGGTCGGTCGATTCGGTCAGAAGGCCCGTCCGGGAATAGAACGCCACCTCGTCGTTGACCATCTCGAGGATGTTCGACGGTCCGACGCCCACCTGGACGTCGGGGGGGCTGCACTGACAGTTTGCCCAAGAGGAGTTGATCCCCGGGAATGCCAGACCACCGGACCCTCCAACGGCGTCGTCCGGATCCCGGCCCGGGACTGCCGCCGATGTCGATACGACGCCCGGTGACGGAGCGGACGTAGTGGGGGGATCCCCGGGTGCCCGGGGCGGCAGGGGGTGGGCCACCTTGGCCAGAACGCCTGAACCGGTCGCGACGGTGCCGTCCGAACGCGTTGTTGATGACCCGGCGGGGCTGTCCAGTGAGTAGACCAGCGACGGGGAAACGAGGACCAGGAGGGTCACCGCAACTGCCGCGGCACAGATGCCTCGCCTTGCTCGGCCCCTCGGAGTACGGCCCCCACTCATGGCCGGGACCCGCTCAGAACCAGTCGTGTATCCGATCCAGGAGCCTCGGCGAAGATGCGGGTCCTGCGTCCCCGGCGGTACAATGGTGATCTCCCCCCTGCTGGCAGCCTCCTTGCGAGATACTGCCGAGATTCCCGACCTGGTCGGTCCGCATGGATACCTCAAGGTATACATCATGTCTTCGAGCGACGAAGGGCCTGCCGGGCAGGGCACCGGAGCCGAGAAGCGGCGACGGATCGGCCGTCCAGGAGCTCGACGGGGCCCGTCGCTCCCAAGCCGGATCGGGCACTGGATCGCCCAAGATGGGAACCTCCGCAGAATCGAATGTCGCCGTGAACGAGGCAGTTTCGAGACGGGTTCCGGTTCCCGAACCCCAGTGCATTTAAGAACGTAGACGGAGCCTAGGTCCTAACCAAGAGGTTCTCGGAAGTGGAAGAGGCCACCGAGGACCCTTTATCTATAGTCGAGGCTGAGTTGGTGCCCGGTGAAGGGGGCCTCGGATCAGTGGTCGTCCTTGGGACCGATCCCGGCGACCGTGGCGCATGGCGCCGGTCTCCGGTCGAGACGTTGACGCCCGGCTCGGCCGTCCGTCCGAACGTGCACTCCCCCTCTGTCTGGGTCCCGGTCGCCGACGTGCGAGCTGAAGGCCCATCGCACCTGACGACGGATGCGGCCACAGCCTCCGGAGCGGGGACGACCGTTACGGACGAGGCCCGGGGCCCATCTCGACGGCGGGTCGTGCTTGTTACGCTACCGGTACACAATGAGGCTCGATTGATCCGAGATGCGGTACGACAGCTGCACCGGCTCCGTGAACGGACCTCCCTCACTGTACGACTAGCCGTTTGTGAGGATGGATCCACCGATGGGACACGGAAGGAGCTGCGCGACTTGGCCGCGGAGTTCCCCGATCTGATCGTAGTGAACGACGAGATCAAACGCGGTCGGGGCTACGCGCTCACGCGCCTTTGGTCGGAGACCGATTCCGACATCTATTGCTACGTGGACGCCGACATCCCCGCAGGGTTGGAGGGCGTGATGGACGTGATCCGGGAGATCGAGTCCGGGACCGAGGTCGCGGTGGGATCTCGATACTGCGAAGGGGCCCGGGTCAATCGCCCGCCCATCCGCATGATGGCATCCCGGACCTACAATTGGCTGGTCCGCCGGGTATTCGCGGACGGGATCCAAGATCACCAGTGCGGCGTGAAAGCGTTCGACAAACGGGCGATCAGCATCCTTATGGGTGTCGCGGGGGACGAGCATTGGTTCTGGGACACGGAGGTACTGGTACTGGCGAGGAGGCTCGGGCTTGGGATCCGTGAGGTGCCCCTTGACTGGAGAGAGACCCGATATCGAAAGACCTCTTTCACGAGGCTGTTCAAGGAGGTCTTCTACTTCTCGAGGCGGATCGTCAGCATGGTGGGAAAGATCGACTCCTTTGGGACCCGACCAGCACCGGTCCCCGTCCGTCGTCGATTGCCGGTCACCGTCCAGAACGACTGATCGACCTTCCGGATACGACCCGGAGGGTTGAGGGACAGCCCTTGGTTTCCCCCGCGCTATCTGCCCGATGACGTCACCCGTGCTGGACCCATCAAGAGCGTCGTGGCGTGGCCCCCTTCCGTTCGGGGGGATCGCGGCGAGTTGAGGGACCCGAGGAGCTACCCGTTGTCCGGAAACAAGCTCCCCCGTTCCATATGCCTCTTCGGAACTTTCTATCCCGAGTTCCACTTCGCCGGGAACAGTACCACCGGACTCGCGTTCCTCTTCCAAAAGATAGCCCCGCGGATGACGCTCCACATCATCGCGCCCATCACGTCCGAGCTACCGCCAGGCCTGAGCCCGGAGACCGCGACGCTCCACCGGGTTTGGGGGAGCGATTCCCCGCTCGGACTGATCCGGGCCCTGGGGAGAATGACGGCCCTGTCCCGATCGGTGGACGGCTACCTGTTCAACATCTATGTCACCGCGTTCGGGAGGACCCGGCTCGCCAACGCGCTCGGCCTGATGCTCCCGAGCATCATCCGGGTGATCACCGGTCGGCCCGCGGTCGTGTACATGCACAACTTTCTGGAGACGCAGGATGTCCGTTCGCTCGGTTATCGCCCCACACGGATGGAGAGGCTCGGCGTCCGGCTGCTCGAGAAACTGCTGACGCGGACGACCACTGTGCTCGTGCCGCTACCGAGCCAACAGCGGATCCTCCTGGATGTGCTTGGTGCCCGGACGTCCGTCGCACCTATCCCGTTCGTCGAGGTCGCTCCCTGGCTGGAGGGGAACGAGCGGTCGGGCCGTAACGGTCCGCCGGATCCCGATCGTGCCGGGCTCCGCGTCCTCTTGATCGGGAGTTGGGGCCCGCAGAAGGACCTCGAGGGGATCCTCGGACTACTGCGTGGCGAGGTGGAGCGTGGGCGGCGGATCTCCGCCGTCATCGCGGGCGAGCCGAACATCCACTTTCCGGAGTATGGACGGCGGATGGCCGACCTCCTTCGCTCGACGGATCCGCAGACCTTCCGCATTCTCGGAAGGGTGTCGGACCTAGAGCTCGCGCGGCTCATGACCGATAATGATATTCTGGTCCTTCCCTACAACGCCGCCGGGGGGTACTCCGGCGCCCTCAATTTTGCCGCAGCCTTTCCGATCTCGATCATCGCTTACGACGTGCCGCA
Organism: Thermoplasmata archaeon; assembly: GCA_049799275.1. GTDB lineage: Archaea > Thermoplasmatota > Thermoplasmata > Lutacidiplasmatales > UBA184 > Lutacidiplasma. Next base: position 17,594 of record JBARHO010000255.1, on the reverse strand, counting down.
GCTCCGGGAGCAGGCGGACCAGCTCGGGCTCATCCCGATCTTCGTTCGAGCGAGGGACCCGGAGGCCTTCAGGGAGGCCCTCGACCAGATCCAGTCTAGGATCCGGTCGGGGGCGATCCCAACGGTATCCATGACGAGCACTCTTGAGACCGCCCGGTCGAGCGCATGCAAGATGCTAGGATACCTTCACTGATCGTGCCGGCAACCGTGTACCGCTCCGCAGATGACGGGGGCTCGCAGCTCATGAGGGACCGGGCGATCAGCGACGAACCGATCCTCCTGGTGACCGATCAACATCCCCGAAGCGGGATTGGAACGTACGCGGCGGCGCTGCGGGACCTCTTGTCCGGGCCGTTCCCGAACGTGAAACTGATCAGCCTGTACTATTTCGATGATCGGACGGGGGAAGGAGACGCCGCATTTCGCCTGGTCGACCACCCGGCCCGGAACGCGCTCGATGGGTTCTTCACGCTGAAGCGGGCGGAGCACCGGCTTCGCACCTATGGGTTCTCGAAGGACGCCTGCGTCCATCTCTGCGGAGCGAACTACGAGATGACCGATCTATCGACCCGGACCATCGCGACCGTCCATGACTACTATCTCAGGAGGCCTTCGACCGGGCTCCTATCGAGTCCCCGGATGGCGATGTCCGAGGCGCTCTCCTTCGTACAACACTTCCGGCTGCCTCGCCAACTGGGCCGCTGCCGGGCGGTCGTGTCGATCAGCGAGACCACCGGGAGGGACCTGAAGGAAAGCGCTGGGGTCGGGTCCACGGTGATCCCCCACTGGACCGATCCGGGACGGTTCCACCCGCGCGACCGGGCCGACGCACGACGCCGGCTGGGTCTGCCACAGGACGCGGTCCTCCTCCTCAACGTCGGGGCCGCCCACCTCACCAAGAACCCCACCCTTCTCTCCGCGATCGTGCGGTCCCTGCCCGAGCGCTATCTGTTGCTGAAGGTCGGGGCACCGATCGGACCGAGCTCCGCGCGGATCACGAACATTCCTGAACTATCCTCGGATCAGTATCCGCTCTGCTTCAACGCGGCGGACGCATACGTCCACACATCGTTCAAGGAGGGGTTCGGTCGGCCCCTGCTCGAGGCCATGGCCTCTGGCCTCCCGGTGATATCCACCCGGACCGCCGGCGCGCTGGAGGTCCTTGGGGACACAGAGCTCATGGTGGACAGCCCCTTCCCGGTGGAACGGTTCGTTGAGCGGATCTTGGCCGTCGAACGGGGATCCGAGACCGAACGTTATCGAGCCGCCGGGCTCCAGCGTGCGGCTCACTTCGCCTTGTCGGAGGCGCTCGCCCGGTATGTACGACTTTACCAGAGCGCGTTCGCCCTGTGATCCCCGACCGAACATGAGGAGAACAACGGAGGGATGCCGGGGTGTTGGGTAGGCCCTCGGGCGAAGGAGGCGCTCGGAACTGGGCACATCCGGATCCGAAGGGCGCGGTCGATGGTGCCAGCGAACCTTCGCATCTCGTTCTGAACAGCTCTGGGAAGGGGAGCGCGCTCCACCGCTATGCGGTCCATCTGAGGTCCGCTCTGGGACCTCGCGCCGTCCTCGTCAGCCTGGCCATGAGCACGGCCCAGGACCTCGCGCACGATGAGGAGCAGCCTCTGTTCGGGGCGCGGACCGGTTGGTACACCTGGGACGTCGTCACGAACAGTCTGGCCCCTCGCATCGCTTTTCCCGGGCTCCGGCGGATGCTGGAGCGGGCCCAGAGGACCGGATCGACCGTGCACGTCGCCTCCTTGGACGTGCCCTCGATCCCGATCGACACCGTCTCGTCGGTGACCATCCACGACGACCCGCAGGCCTACTTCACCACCGAGCTGTATGGGGCCCGGACCCGGTACAAGGCGCTCCAGAGGCTCCGGCTGCGGCATTACCGGCGGGCGCCGATCATTCTCGCGACCAGCGAGCACGTGGCCGCCGGGCTCGCCTCCTTCGGTATCGAACAGGGCGTGACGGTAGTCTACCCACCGGTGGACCCGGTCTTCCGGTCCCTATCAGCAAGAGCGGGGCTGCGCAGCCAGTTGGCCCTGCCGGAGGACACTAGGCTCCTCCTTTCGGTCTCGAGCGCGGAACCCAGAAAGAACCTGGGCGCGGTCCGGCGCACGATGGAACGCTTGGGCAGCGGGTTCCGGCTCGTCCGGGTAGGACCCCCTCTGGAAGGAAGCATTAATTTCGGCCGGGTCCCGGACGAGGATCTGGTGAGGCTGTTCAACGCGTGCGATGCGCTCCTCTTTCCCTCCCTGGAAGAGGGGTTCGGAAGCCCGGTGGCCGAGGCCCTGACGGTCGGCCTCCCGGTGGTCGCGTCCGACATCCCGATCATGCGGGAGGTCACGGCGGGCGCGGCCATCCTGGCGGACCCCTCCGACGAGAGGGCCCTGGCCCGCTCGGTGACGGAGGCGTTGGAGCGAAGGGAGGAGCTCGCGGTGAAAGGCACACTCAGGGCCCGAGCGTTCTCCTTCGCGACGTTCGCGGAGAACATCCGATCTCTATGGCCCGACTCGAACTGACCCATCGAGATCCAATGGGGGCCCGACGAGCGGGTCGGCCGTGAGCGCCGGGTCCGGGACCGAGCGTAGGATGGTATCGGTGTCCCGGACCTCGATCGCGGACCGGTTCCCCGCCCTCCGTTCCATCGGTGGGGCCCTGCGCAGCCCGTACGCCCGAGCCCGCGAGACCGCCTCGTGGTTCGCCGAGCCCGCCCGGCTGGTGCTGCTCATCGCCTTCGGACTGTACGTACTGTTCTGGTCCGAGTACACGACCGACCGGTTCTACGCTCTCCAGGCCCATGTCTTTGACCTCGGCGCCTACGCGCAGGTGAGCTGGCAGGTCTTTCACGGCCCGCTGGGGCCGGTCGATATCTGGGGCATCCTTTCGCAGAACGGGATCGCTCTCGTCGTTTCCCCCTTGGTGCTGTTCTCGAGCTATCCGCTCTTGCTGGCCTGGCAGTCGATCTGCCTTGGGTCGGCCACGTTCGCGATCTTCGGGATCGCGAAGATCCTGCTCAAGCACCAGATGGCTTCGCTGCTCCTCGCCCTCTCCTATCTCACGTTCTTTCCGGTCGCCGGCATCAATTGGTTCGACATGCACTATGAGATCTACTTCATCCCGCTTTTCTTGTGGGGCTATCTGTTCTACCTGATCGGGCGTCCCGTCCCGGCCTACACGTTGCTGGCCCTCGCCGGGTTCTGTCGCTTCCCGTTCGGCGTGTTCCCGGCCCTGTTCGGACTCATGAACCTGGCCCGTTCTCATACGAAGCTGGGCGCCCGGTGGCTCGGTCCTCTCGAGAGCTACACCTGGAAGGCCGACGTGCTGTTGGTCGCGGTCTCGGCAGTGAGCCTGGTCTCCTCGTACGTGTACATCGGGACGATCGGCAGCGTGGGGACCTTCCTGCACCTGAACCAGCCCATGCTGGGCTCGGTGCCGGCGGGGGACCGTTGGACGACCTTCCTGCTCCTTTATGGGCCCTTTCTCTTCCTCCCTCTCCTCTCCCGACGATGGGTCCTCTTCCTCCTTCCCTCGCTGTTCCTCGCGTTCACGTCCACGGACCCGTACTATGTCTACCCCCAGCTCTTCTTCACGCAGTACAGCGCGGTCATCGTCCCCTTCCTCTACCTTGGCTTCATCGACGGGATCGGGGAGCTCCGCGGACTGTTCGCGGCGTGGTCGGACCGCCGGAGCGCTCCCACGCCTGTGGTCGCCCGTCGGCGCGCCCAACGGGCCCGGGGGCGGACCCTCGCGGTCGTGGGCTCGTGCGTGGTCATCATCTGCCTTTTGGCCGTGGTCTACGAGCCGTACGGACCGCTCAACAGCGAGGCGGCGATCCCCTATCGGACGACGGAGACCCTCACCGAGAACAACACCATCTACTCTTCTTTAGAGGCAGCCTTGCAGCTCATTCCGGCCTCAGAACCGAACGTGCTGGTCCAGAACAACATGCCCCAGGCGTTCCCGAGGCCGCTCGGCAATAATGGGATCATGATGGTGAGCGGGGAGACACTAGCGTACAACTTCACGTATCTCTACGATCGCCAATGGGTCCCGGCTAACATCGAGTACGTCCTGGCCGATGCCTGGGACTACACCTTCACGTACCAGGGTCCGTACCCGTACAACATGAGCATGGAGCAGGCGTTCGGGGTCCTGTACTCCCAACGGGACTTCGGACTGCTCGCCGAAGGGAACGGGATCATGCTCCTCGAGCGGAACTACACCGGCGGCGTCCGCTACTACGTGCCCGAGACGCACAGCTATCCGGCCTCGCGTCTGGACGTCGTACTTCCGCAGTACCGTGTGGGCGACCTCATCACCGCCACGAACGTGACCAATGGGTCGACCGTATGGTTCGGGCCGTACTCGGACTTTCTCGTGCCCGGCACGTACAACGTGACCTACGAGCTCCGGGCCACCAATGTCTCGCCCTCGAATTCGATGCAATTGGCCGTCTACGAGTCCGGCGGGCTCCAATTGAACTCGACCTTGGTCCGGGGAACCGCGATCGGCACCGCGAACACGTGGGTGAACGTGACCCTTCCGGTGTTCATCGATAACTTCGAACCGCTCTCGAACTTCCCGGCGAACGCGGTCAACTGGTCCGGAACCCTCGACCTGCGAGGGATCTCCGTCGACCAGATCGAGCCGGGGCCCTCCCGGTTCGTGGCCGGTATGGCCGAGAGCGATCGCTTGCTCTACGATGTGCTCGCCCTTCTGCCCGCGGGTTCGAGCCTCTTGGGCCAGCCTTCCGTGGGCCAGTACGACCCCGGTCTCCACCTTCTTACCCCACAGGACTTCAACATCACGACCGATCCTCCTCCCCCGTACATACTGGCCGATCCGTTCCTCGGCGACTACACGAGCGTCGTCGGATCGGGGACCGGCCTCAGCACGTTCGCTCTCGTGCACGAGTACATTGGTGCGGGGATCTACGGGATCGAGGCGGAGAGCGAAGGCATCGTCCTGCTCGCGCTCGGGTACCATGGATCCCCGCGCATCTGGCTCCCCCAGAACGAGACGTCCTCTCCCCTGAGCTTTTCCGTGGTCAAACCGCAGTACCGGAGCGGAGCGCTGATCAACGCCGCGAACGTGACCAATCGGACCACCGTGTGGTTCGGGCCGTACGGGTTCCTCGAACCGGGGAGCTATCGCGCCACCTACCGCTTACTGGTGTCGAACGATTCCCCGGCGAACTTCATGGACTTCCAGGTCTACGTGCTCGACCCGGAGGATCTCGTGACCACGTTGGTCCTGACCGGCGACCAGATCCCGTCGGTGGGCCAATGGACGAACGTCACGCTCGAGTTCACGGTCCCGAACTGCGAGGACTTCGCGAACTTTCCGGCGAACGATGTGGATTGGGCGGGGACCGTCGTCTTCTCCGGATTCTGGCTGACCCAACTCGACTGGACCTAACGTCGAGCCCTGCGTCATCGGGACGTCGGACCTCTCCAGCCGAGAGAGGTCGATCCGCTCCCGGGGGCTGGCCCATATCGTCGATCGCCGGAGGAGGGCGTGACCGTATGGACTATAGGGCCGTACCTTCCTCGGGTCGCGTGGACCGATCTCGTTGATGGTCGCTGGAGAAGGCATTCGTGCGAGTACAAGGTCGGATCGTAAGTGGCCCTGGGTTCCATGAAATAGGAACCTTGAAGAACCGACGCTCCGCAGGTAGTCGACAGGACGCGGGATGAGGCGCGACCGGCCGGACGTACTGTTCATCGTCATGGATTGCGCTCGACAAGCGGAGTTCGGGACGACGGGCGATGCGGCTCCCAGGATCCCCAGTTTTAGATCACTCGAATCCGAGGCGCTGGTCTTCGACCGGGCCATATCCCCTGCGTCCTGGACGTTGCCGGCTCACGCGAGCCTGTTCACCGGGCTGTACCCTTGGCAACACGGGGTCAGTTCGATCGGCCGGGCCGTACTCAGCCCCAGTCTCACGACATTGCCCGAGACCCTCCGGGAGGCGGGGTATCGCACGGCGTCCTTCTCCGCGAACCCCCACATCTCTCCGATCACCGGGATGACCCGCGGGTTCGAGACCGCGTTTTGGGGAGGGTTCGACGACTGTTCCCTGAGACCGGTGACCGGAGCTCGTTCGATCCTGTGCTCCTTCGGTTCGGGTGGCACCACGTCGACATCGCTGGAGCGGGCCGACCCCCGCGGAGTATTGAAGGCCAAACTGCGATCGATCGCTCTACGCGCTCCTTGGGCCTACGATGCCGGCATCCGAGCCTATTCCTACCTCAACCCGACGTCACGGGCCGGCGACTCGAGGGTCGCGCCGTGGATCGAGCCGAAGCTACGGGAGTGGCTGTCCCGTACGCCTCGGGATGTGCCCGCCTTTGCCTTCGTCAATCTGCTTGACGCACACGAGCCCTACTACGGACTTCCGAGGGAATTCCCCGGTTTCGGAGAGTGGATCCGATTATTCTGGAGCTCACAGCGCGAGACCGCGCTCTTGGATGCGCAGTTCCGCCGGACGGCGAGGACGCTGCACACCCTCTACACCCACGCCATCGAAGTGATGGACAAACGCATCGCCCAGATCACGGACCTGTTCAGGGAACTGCATCGATGGGAGGATTGCCTTGTGGTCGTGACCTCTGATCACGGACAGGCCTTTGGTGAGGAAGGGAGCGTCTACCATCGTTGGGGGTACGCGGACACGCTCTACCAGGTCCCGCTCCTCGTGCGATACCCGGAAGGGGAGGGCGCGCCAGGTCGGTGGCCGCTCCCCTTCTCGACCCGACAGATCCCGTCGCTGATCGCTCGTGCGTGCGGCATCGGGAACTCCAGGGCCGACGAACAAGCGCCCGGCCGCGGGGTTCCCAACGGTCCCGCAGAGGGAACGATCCTTTCCCTCGCGGACCATCAGGGGTTCTCGGCTCCGACGGAAGACCGAGCGGTGCCCCCGCTGTCATTGCCCGGCATCGGCATCGTCGCCTATGCCCGAGGGAAAAAGTTCGTGGTTCCCGTGCCGACGGGGCCATTGAGTGATCGGTCAGGCGCTTCGATAGGTTCGGAAAATCACCGGACGATCTCGTCCGAGGGCTCCCGAGAGGACCGCGCCGGCCGAACGCTTGCCCTCGAGGCAGCGACTTCGATGCAGAGCCTTCGGGAGGAGTTCTTCGATGGAACCACCGATCGACGGCTGCGTGGCTGGGGCTACACCTGAAGGGAACGTCGGGCTGTCCGTTTGCCGGGATCGCCCGTCGCTGTAGCTAAGGCACTCCAATCCCGCGGTCCGCCCGCGTCCCCGTGAGCCGAACTAGGTCTGAGGTTCCGGAACGTCGGGGCCCTCGGGTTCCGGACTGGGCATTGGCTCGGTTGGGTCCGGGGTCGACATGAGATGGGCAGGGCCGGTACGCAATTGAGCTCTTCCTCTCGGTCGAGCGGGAGGCCCCAGGTCCTCTCGTCGGCCCCCGATGGTCTACGGGCGAACGAACTTGTCGAACTCGTCGGGTGTCCAGGCCTTCAGAGTGATCGTCCGCACATTCCCCAGGGCCGCGCTCCGGAGGATGATGCCATTCACGGCCTCATCGGAGGGAAGCTCGACGATACTGATGAAATCGTGAGGGCCCATCGTGTACAGATGGAGCAGCAAATTACCATGGGCCGCCTCCACGGCCTTCCGGAAATCCTCGCGACGCTTCGGCGCGTCCTTGACGTTCTCGATTCCCTGCTCCGTGAAGTTCCCGAGGATCACGTAGTGCGCCATGACGACCTGTTGCAGGGTACCTTCCCCTTCTAGATAGTATGGTAGGGTTAGTGGCTCGACGATACTCCCCGGGCGCACCCCAGCCCCCGCGAAGGACCGCCAGAATAGTCAGATCCTACGATGGGGTGAGCCAAAGGACATTACCGTCCGGGTCGCGGAACTGGCATCTCCAGCCGCCCTCCGTCATCTGGAGCGGTTCCGTGAACTCGACCCCCTTCTTCCTCAGTCCGGCGTACGCCTTCTTGATGTCCCCGTCTACGACCAGGAGGATCCCCGTGTTCCCCGGCTCGAGCATCGGCCTTCCTCCCCGGCCCTTTAGCTCGCACAAGTGGAGTCCGAGGCCACGCTTTCGGTCCCCCACGACGATCCAATGTTCGTCCCCGTCCACGATCTCAAGGCCCAGCTTCTTCGTGTACCATTGGGCGGCACGCCGGGCATCTCGCACCAGTACCGAGGCACTGTACGGTCGGATCTTCATCGGGCCATCCAGGCCTTGGAAAGGCATACCCTTTCGGGACCCCTGGGGTCGATGGCCCGCCGCCGGCGATATGCTCCGACGGGAGGGGCCGCCCATGCCCGCGGGGTACCGAGAGCCGCGCGACCAGGCAGAACCGGACAGATTGCTCGGTCTTAGGACGTATAACAATCGAAAACGGCCCGGAATGATCGGTCCCTGACGGCAGTCTATTTAAATGGAGGTCCATCGCGAACAGAGGCCCGGCGAGGGAGTCGGTTGCGCGCGCTGGTAACTGGAGGAACCGGATTCCTGGGTTCCTATATCGCCCGCCAGCTCGCGGGCCGTGGCGTTGAGGTCACGGTCACCCACCTGCGGTTCCCCCCGGCCCCGGTGGGCCCCCTCTCGCCGAGCATACGGGTACGGCCGCTCGACGTGACCGACCGGGACTCGGTCGCTCGACTCTTCGATGTCGTGCGCCCGGACGTGGTCTACCACTTCGCGGGACAGCCCTCGGTGCCCCGTTCATGGGAGAACCCGGTAGGGACCTTCCAAGCGATCCTGGTCGGCACCCTCAACCTCCTCGAGGAGATCCGGCGAACGCGTCCGAAGACCCAGTTCGTTTTTGCTGGGAGCGGGGCGGAGTACGGCACCCCGGTCACGATCCCCACGCCCGAGGACGACCCCCTCCAGCCCACCAGCCCGTACGCCTCGAGCAAGGTCGCTGCCGACCTGCTGTGCTTCCAGTACTTCATCAGCCACGAGATCCCGGTGCTCCGCCTCCGGTTCTTCGGGATCACCGGGTGGGGCAAGCGCGGGGACTTTACCAACGACTTCGCCAGCCAGATCGCCGCCCTGGAGATCCAGGGGGCCCCTCACCGCATCCGGGTCGGGAACGTCAACAAGGTGCGGGATGTGACCGATGTCCGCGACGTGGTCCGCGCCATCTCGGTGGTGGTCGAGAAGGGGGAGCCGGGCGAGGTGTACAACATCGGCACCGGCGTGCCCCGGAGCGTGCGCAACACGCTCAATATCCTGATCTCTGCGGCCCGAGTGAAGATCCAAGTGGATATGGACGTGAAGAAGCTACGCCCCGTCGACGCCCCCATCCAGCTCGCGGACGTTGGTCGCCTGCACCGGCTCGGCTGGGAACCGCAGATCCCGTACGAGGTGACCGTCCGGGATCTCTTGGACCGGTGGAGGCGACATCTGGAGCATGAGCCCCCGCCCCCGAAGAGACGGGCGACCAGCGAGGTCCGGGCCCCTGCCCATATGAACGGGCCCCGGAGACCGAGCGACCCTGGGTACTGACCTCGTTCGGGACGATCTCCCGACCCCGGTGCAGGGAATGCCAAGGGCCGGGACGAGCGGACCTTACGGCAACGCCCGACCGCAGCGGCCGCAGTACAGATGTCCCGGGCCGACCGCGGAACCGCACATGGGGCAGAACCGAAGAGCGGTGACGCCCGCTGGAACGCTGCCCGCGGCAGGGGCCGACAGCGGGCCGGTGCGCTCGGGACTGGTCATAGGTGCGTCGGACCGGGCCTCACCGGCCGGGCCGGGCAGGTATGCTCCGGGCGGTATCGATCCCGGGATGTAGCCAGGTGCCGGTGGAGGCATACCCGGCGGCAGGTTGAGGATCTGCGGCGGACGACCCAGGCGAACGTACCGGGAGCGAGAACGGCGCGACAGGACCGCCCCGATCACGCAAAGGGCGGCAACGATCCCGATGATACCGAGCCAGAGGTCCACGGAGGTCAGCGGACCCCACCACGTCGCGCTCGGCTGGTCCGAGGCAGGGTGCGGCACGGGCAGCACCGAGATCGAGACGGACCCTCCTGCGGTCCGCCCTTCCGAGTCGGAGACGGTCAGGGTCACCGTGTAGTTGCCGGCGGCCGTCGGAGTACAGAGGAGGTTCGGGGTGTCGACCGAGGTACACCCCTCGGGAAGACCAAGGTAGGAATACGACAACGGAGGGTCCCCACCGTTCGCGACCACCTCGAGAAGGACCGTTCGGTTCACGTAGACCGGGGTGGCGTTGAGAGCGAAGGACGCCACGACCGGGGCCGGGAGATCTTGGACAACCAGCTCCAGGTGCCCTGAGACGAGGCCGTTCGCCCCGCTCACCGTGACGCTGACATTGTAGGTCCCCGCGGACGTCCCTACGCAGGTGAGATCGGAGACGTTCTGCGTCCGGCATCCCGCCGGGAGTCCGCCGTACTCGAACGTCAGCGGGGGCTCGCTCCCGTTGAGAGTCGTCGTGAAGCGCAGGGTATCGCCCACCGTAGCCGGGTCTGGGGTGACCGTGAAGGAGCGGAGGGTCAGCGGGGGACCGATCGAACCGCAGGTCTGAGGCACGGTCAGATCAATGATCTCGCCTGCGGTCAGCGGGCAGGCCCCGAGAGCTGTCGTCCCAGAAGGCGAGGCGACCGTCACATTGTAGGTACCGGGGGCCAGGACAACGCGGACCTGGCCGCCGGTGAACGGGGTGGTCGCGTTGTTGATGAAGAGGGTCCCATTGACACCGGGGTCCGAGACGTTCAGGACCGCCACTTGGTCAAGGGAGTACAGCTGGCCGGGAGTCGCGTCGCGCTGGGTACCGTTCAGGAGGACCGACGACAGGTTCCCGTTCGAGAGGTCCTCGGCCAACAATCCCTGGACATTGTAGACGGTCTCGGCCGTCTGGGCCCCGAAATTGAACGCATCCTCCGTCGACTGGAAGTTATGGCCGTTGAAGTACTGGATCTGGAACCGAAGGTCCGAGGAGTTATCCGGGATCCGGGAGCCTCCCCCCGGTCCTCCCAGGTCGAGCTCGATATCGTACGGTAGCCCGGCGGGATCGAGATCCGATCCGTCCACGGCGAACCCGAGGAACTCGGAAAGGTCGGCCGCCCAGGGGAATGTGACCGCATCGTAACCGGTCTGGCCTCGGCCGTCGTAGAACGTGAAGTTCACACGCGGCTGTCCCGAAGCGGTCAGTTCCGTGTCCATCTCGAGCGCGAGCGACCCCGGAGCCACCAGAGGGATGGTGGTCCCGTTCGTGGTGTTCGCGTTCGCGACGTCGACATAGAAATCCCCTTCGGAACTGCTCTCGATCGTGCCGTTGCCCACGACCGATGTCCGTAGCATCTCGGCCCTCGGTCCGGTCTGGTTCCAGATGTTGTCGACGAACTCCACGAGCGTCTGGGAACTGGTATCGTAGACGGCCACATCCTGGACCCAATAGACGAACAGGTCACCGGTCGCATTCGTGAACGCCAGCATGGCGTTCAACTGGATCCCCAACCAGGAGGCTCCCGCGCCGACGGAATCGAGCGACGCGTTGTACGTCACGGGGTTGCGCACCAGATCGACCGTGCCGCGGACAGCGGTGGTATTGTAGGCATAGGCCGAACCCGCCCCGGTCCCGGAGGTCAGTCCAAAGTCGGAGATGCCCATCGGGGCCGGCTCTTGGTCGTAGAACTCGTACGGGTCGATCCGGCTCGAAGTGACGGGGTCCCTGGCTGTCGGCGCCAGCAATGACTGCAGCCGCGGATCGATCGGGGGGGAGAGCGGATGGGCGCTGACCCCACCGGGGGGCACCCCGTCGCTCGGGGCGACAGGTGATAAGGAGGTCCGGCTCGTCCGTTCAGGAGAAGGTGGCAGGGCCCCCGCCACATTCGAAGTGTAGGATACTGCGACCAGAAAGACAAGTAGACAGGTGGTCGCTATCCCGAGGCGACGGGCCGGCCCCCGGGGTCCGGTGGTGGTCCGGTCGAGCGGCATGGATCGAGGGTCACGTCCGGGATCCCCCACCGTTCGTGAGGTAAAAGGGAGGTTGCCGCGACCGCAAATGCGGAGATCCTCCCCGACTGGGTGGACGCGCTCAGCGACGAGCCACAGGACGGGAAGGATCTCGGCGGGGGCGCCCGTCGCCCCCTTCCCCATTCGATATCACTTCGAAGGGACGTTCGCCTGCTCTTTGCCCCAAGTGGAGTACCCCCCGTCCACGGTCAAAAGCGTGCCCGAGACCCACCGACTCGAATCCGAGAGCAGGTACTCGATGGCCCGCGCGACCTCCCAAGGGCTTGTCGGGACGGAGTTCGACAACGGAACGAATGCCGACCCGGTCGGCGGCTCCAAAGAGGTCACTTCTCCTTTCATCGGTCCCGGTAGAACCCCATTGAACCGAATTCCATCCGAGCGATAGTCGAGCGCCAGCTTCCTCACGAGCTCGAGCAGGCCCCCCTTAGCGGCCGCGTACGACGCGCTCCCGTCCGTGCGGACATGAGGCGCCGCAGAAACGGTCACGATCGATCCCGATCCGTGGGCGACCATGTGGGGTAGGACCGCCCGGCTCACGCGGTAGAACGGCTCGAGATTGTCGACCAGACCGTCGTTCCATTCCTTATCCGACATGCGATGGATCAGCGTCTCCCCCGGTACCCAGTGTCCCGCGTTCACCGAGACCCCGTCGATATGACCGAAATCGGAAATGACGGACGTGACGACCCGGTCCACCTCTTTTTGGACCTTCGAATCGGCCCGCCGGCCGTGGAACTTCCATCCGTGCTTCTTCCCGTACGTCTCGAGCCGTTCGAGCACCTCGGGCCGACGGGCCACCCCGATCGTCACGGCGCCGTCCGTGGCAAGTTGGCTGATCGTCGCCGTCCCGAGCCCTTCTCCGACGCCCACGACCAGTAGTACCCTATCTCGAACGTCCATCGCTCAGACCACGATCCGATAGGGAGGGTCTCCTCTTATCACATCGGGTGCCCGAGACCGCGCGCCCGAACAGTGGCCCGCTCTCGGGGGATGTCCCGGCGCTCCGTTATTGAGCCTGCCTCGTCGGAGGCGCTCGGCCCGGGCGACGGGCCGGCGTCCGACCTACGGTGCGACCCCGTGGGCAATATCCGGGCTAATCGGTGTAGACGGTACCTGTGATCCCGTAGGTCCCAGCGGAACCCGGTGTCTCGATGGAGAAGGTGATGTTCAGCGTTTGGCCGGCTAGAACGGAGTAGGGTAGGGACGGGGAGGTGCTCACCAGTGAGAATGGCGAGGTGACGGAGGCCGCAGTGATCGTGTGGTTCACAGTGTCGCTGTTCGAGAACGTAACGGTCAGCGGATGGTCGGAGGAGGTCGGGCCCCAACTCAGGGGGCAGTTCTCGCAATTGAGGCTCGATCCGAAGTACCCATTCGTGGTCCCGAGATAATCGATCGTCAGGGAGATCGAAGTGATCGACACCGCATCGCTCGCCGCGGACGATTTCGGGGCGAAGGCGCCAGAGACGACGAGAGCGACCACGATGATCACGATCACTACGGCGAACACGATCGCGATGAGGATCGGGGAGACCCGGCCGCGCGTCTGGCGACCCGGTGAGGGCGGGGCATCCGACACCGACGATGCGTGGCCCCCGGGCGGGTCGGCCGGGGGCGACGAAGGTTCGATCGCTCTCGGGGCCGAAACGCCTGGCACCGGTGTAGATCCAGCGAACCCGGGGGCGGTAGATTCCCCGCTTCGAAGAGAGAACCGGGCACCCCGCACCAACGGGGCCGCGAGCCTGGCACCATACGCCGTCGCCGTTCCGACCAAAGTTCCTCGCAGATCGAGTCGTTATAATAGAGCGTCGAAGACACGTGCGTCCCGGGCCGTGGAGGAGACCTGCCATCGCGATCCGCAGGGCACCGGACGGGCCGCCTCGGGACCATCCCCCCGCCGAGCAGGAGCATTTCTCGGCGAGGGGGCTTCCGGGCCGGCCCAGCGAACCGCGGCTCGCGAAAAGGACTAAGACGGTCGAACTCTTGGCGACCCGTGCGCGGAAGAGGACCTCGCCGGCAGGGAGGGGTATCCCGTCCGCCCAGCCCCCGGGGCACCGGCTACACCGCGCCGACCCTGGCCATCCTCTCCGCGTTGATCGGAGCCTCCTCGCTGGTCGTCGGTGTGATCTCGGGATACCTGTCCCCTACGCTCCTCTATTCGACCGTGCTGGCCGGGTACGACCCCCCGTTCGACGCGATCTCCGGTCTCCTCCTGATGGCCCTCGCCATCGGGATCCGAGATCGAAGCCGGGTGGCGTGGCTCTTCTCTCCGGTCGCCCCGGCCCTGATCATCGCGATCGCCTTCCTGAGCCCGAACATTCTCTCGGTCTCCTCGGCGTTCGCCGCGACCGTTCTGGTGATCCTGCTCTATCGATCGCGCGCCCGGTTCTATCGGGGCCCTCTCCCCGGTGCGGAGACCGCGGAGTATGGGGTGTTCTTGGCCGCCCTGTTGTCGGTCCTGTACGGGGTCGTGGGGGCGCGGTTCTTGGGGAACGAGTACACCCCTCATCCGGGGATCCAGGGTTGGACCGATTCCCTGTACTTCACGATCGCCACGATCTCCACGAACGGCTCGAACTTTACGCCGGTCACTCCCAACGCTCGGATCTTCGGTGTGATCCTGATCGTGGTGGGGACGTCCTCCTTCTTGTCGGCCATCGTGGTCTTCTTCGTACCCTTGATCCAGCGAAGGCTTCAACAGGTAGCGAGCCGATTGGAGGTCGCGCTGATGGACCAGTTGGTGGACCACGTGATCGTGTGCGGAGCCTCGGTCGAGGTCCGTTCCGTCGCTCAGGCGGTGCGCGAGGCGCGTGTCCCGCTGGTCATCCTGGCCCCGGAGTCGCCCGAGCTCGATCACCTGACCACCGCCGGATACCGGACGCATGTGGGAGATCCCTCGAACGAGGAGACCCTGCGCGAGGTGGGGGTCGAGCGGGCGCGCGCCCTGATCGCAGCCGACAAGTCCGATGCGGAGAACCTGCTGACCGTGATCACGGCGCGCGGGTTATCGAGTCAGATACGTATCGTGGCCGTTGCGGCCATCGCGGAGAGCACGACCAAGTTCGAACGGGCCGGAGCCACGACGGTGATCAGCTTGCCTCAGGTCGCGGCCCGACTGGTGACGGACGCCGCGCTCGCGGTCGGGAGCGCTTCCGGCCGTCCGTGAGACGTATCCCCTTCAACCGCGAGAACTCACGGAACCGGTCATGATCTGGGTCCCTCTTGGTCCGTTCCACCGCACTGTTGTCGCATAACTCGTTGCTTTCTTGGACGGGGCGGGGATAAGTATGTGTACTCGATAACGGGGTCCCCCTACTTGGCACGAAAATGAAGGATCTCGCAGGCTCTCGGGCCCTCATCACGGGCGCATCCGGTTTCATCGGCGGCTACCTCATGGAATCGCTCCGATCCTCCGGGATGACGGTGCTGGGGATCGACAACATGGTGGACGAGGGCCAGCCCTCGGAGAACACGCCCGAGGCCCGGATCGTTCCCTGCGACGTGACGAACTTTGCGGAGCTACGCCAGCTCACCGTGGACTTCCAACCGGATTTCATCTACCACCTGGCGGCCCAAAGCCTTCCCACGGAGTCCTGGAGGGACCCATGGAAGACGATGGAGACGAACTCCAACGGCACGATCAACGTGCTCGAGGCGGTGCGGGCGATCCGGACCAAGCCGCATGTCTTCGTCGCGTGTTCCAGTGCCGAGTACGGGCTGAGCGCCTTCCAGGGCAAGGCATTGACCGAGGAGACCCCGCTCAATCCGGTGCATCCGTACGGGGTCAGCAAGGTCGCGCAGGACCTCCTGTCCCAGCAGTACTTTCATACTTACGGGATCCACACCATCCGGGGAAGGATCTTCAACACGATCGGACCGGGCAAGGTCCACGATGCCCCGAGCGATTTCGCCCGGAAGATCGTCGCGGCGGAGAGCCGTACCCCGGCCCAGGTCTCGGTGGGGAACCTCAAGGCGGAGCGGGACTTCACGGACGTTCGCGACCAGGTCCGTTCCATCCGGCTCCTGACCGAAGGGGGCGAGGCCGGACAGGTGTACAACCTCTCTTCGGGCCATGCCTCCTCGATGCAAACAGTGATCGACATCCTGGTGGGGCTCGCGCGCAAGCCGATCGCGATCGTGCACTCCGCCTCGCTCGACCGCCCCACCGACGAGCCCCTGATCTTGGGGGACAACCGGCGCCTCGTGACGGGCTTCGGCTGGAAACCGCAGTACGAACTGAAGCAGACCCTGCGCGACATCGTCGACTACTGGCGGGCGCGACCCGAGGAGCTCACGGTCGGCCTCGAACTTCCGTCGGGTTCCCAGGGCTCGCCGTCATCGGCCGCCACGGTCTGATCGGGTCGCGCGACGCGCCCGGAGCGTCCTCACGGCACGCCCCCGCCGACCCCGATCGGCCCCCAGGACCCTACCTCGGTCGCACCGCGCTGCCCGTGTATCCCGGAAAGCTTTATTTCGGCGATTTTGTTGTTACCGAGAGACAATCTATGCGGATATATACACGCGCCATCTGGGAAGGACCATGTCCCGGAGCCTGCTCTCGGTACTCGTGATCCTCGTGCTGGGAGGACTCCTCCTCTCGGCCTTTCCGGCATCGGCCCAATCCGGTGTCCACGCCTCGAAGGGACCCACGGTCTACGCTCCGATCGCCAGTCGTCCGAGGGCGGACGTCGGGCAGGCGGTGTTCTTCAACGTCACGGTCAACGGCGGGGTCGCCCCGTTCACCTACCAATGGCTGGGACTGCCGAGCGGCTGTTCGAGCTCCAATAGCTCGAGCCTCACCTGCATCCCCAACGGCACCGGGGTGTTCCCGATCCATGTGGCGGTGGTCGACACGATGGGCAACTCGGGCACCGGCACTCGCCTCAACTACACGGTCACGAACGATCCCGTCGTCACGATCACGGCGACCCCCAGCACGGTGCGGGCGGGCCAGACCGTCCAGTTCGGGATGGTGCTCGTGGGCGGGGCCCAGTGGTGGGTCGATTGGAACTGGTCCGGACTTCCGCCGGCCTGCCGGGGACCCCCTTCCACGGGGGGGCTCTATCCCTGCACGTACTACACGCCGGGGATCTACAATGTCTCGCTGTTCATCAAGGACTCGAACGGCCTCGAGGCGAACGCTTCGGTGATCATCACCGTGCTCCAGGACCCGCCCACCCCAACGGGAGTGGTACCGAACGGGACGCTCGGTTACCTGGAGGTCGGCGCGATCGTCGCCATCGCCGGCCTGTCGGTGGCGGTGCTGATCCTGCTCTCGAAGCGCAAGAAGCCACCCGCGCGCCCGGCACCTAAGCCGAAACGCAACTGAGATCGGTCCGGCGTACCATTCTGCTCCGAGCCACCGTACCCGGCCGCTGCTCGGGCCGCAACGCGGGTCGTGGCACTCCGTTGGGAACGAGCGATCCAACGTACCATCGCCCGATCCAACCGGGACCGGTCCCCGGACGCGGCCCGGGTCGGGGTCGACCTTACCCGTCGTTCAGCGAGCGAAGGTCGACCCCGGTCTGAAGGACGGATTTCAGGATCAGACCCGAGTTTGGACAACGCCACACTTTACTGACGACGAATGTGTAGTAT
>JBARHO010000254.1:0-1842 GCA_049799275.1 Thermoplasmata archaeon | reverse complement strand
CCCAGGACCTCGCGTTCGAGATCGAGACCCGGGACCTGATCGTTCAGACGCGGAACCCGGAGTGGGCCACCGCGGGCCCACCGGACATCGTCCGCTCGATCCGCGAGATCGGGCTCTCGGATATCGTTCTGAGCCCTCGGGGAGACGAGGTCGACTGGTCGATCGTACGGGAGCTCGCCGCTGGGGGACCCCTGTGGGTCGATGGGACCTTCGAGCCAAGTGCGATCGGCGAACTGAAGGCGTCAGGGGCTGCAGGGGGAATTTTCCACATCGAGCACGAGCTTGCCGCTTGGACCCCAAAAGAGAATGAGGAGGGTCGGGAGCAAGAGGGCTCAGAGATCAAGGATCCACGGGCCGCGGGATGATGACACAAAGAACCAGCTGAACGGTGATGAATGATGGGCGAGCTGACCGCACCTCAGTGGAGTGCCCCGATATCATGGGGTTCGGACCCCACCGGGACCGTTTTGGACGGTCCCGGCTTCACGTCGAACATCTTGATGGCAGCCTGTCGGCTATCGCTCCTGGCCCCGGTGTAGTAGAGCGTCATCTCGCAGTCCGAATGCTCCACGCGCGGTCGGTCGTACGATCTCGATCAGGGCGCGGGACGGAACGATGTCGCGGCGGCAGTACTGTTCTCGTGCGCCAAACCCCCCTGATACAAGAACCCTCTCTTGGCGAAAGGTCCGAGCCGCCGGAGGGAAGGCATTCGGTCGTAGAGCGGGCCTGCTGGGAGCGAAATCCCCTTCCACCGTCTCCTCGACGATAGCCGAAAACCTACACGATTGGTATGGCCCGAACGAGCGTCCGACCGGGCGCCACATAAGACGCGCGATTCCAATGGGCGAGAACTCGCTCGCTCTTCAGCGTACAAGATGCTCAAGGTCAGCTACCCTTGGGCCCTGACTCCCCCTCGTTCATGGACCCGGAGCCGCCTTCGCGGACACGATGTTCTTCCTGGGTTCCACCGGAATCAGAGGGGCGAGGACCGGTCGCCCACCTTGTCCGTGGTCTCGAGCGGCACGCGGCAAGCGTTCAAGAACCGGGGCAGCAGATTGAACCAAGCGATCATCAAGTTCAACTTGCGGCAGACGGTTACCTCGTACCGCTTCAGCATCTCCGCGAGCGTCGCGTCAGTCAAAGTTCCGGTAGTGCTCAGCTCGTCCGTGGCCCTGCAGAGGAGAACGTACTCCGGGTCGATCCCAGAGACCGGACCGTCCGCCGATGCAGCAGCAATCTCCGCATCCGACAAGCCGACGTTGTGAGCGAACACGGCGTTAGCTTGCCACTCGTAGGGACAATTCAGCACCTTCGCCGACCGGAGGATGATCATCTCCCGGGCTTTCGGACTGATCCCCTTCGCTTCAAACATTGCGTTCACCAATGCGACCGTGGCGGCGTACATGTCGCTCGTTCCGGCAAACATCTGGATCACGTTGAGGGTCGTCTTGGCGTTGTAGGCAGAGCCCATGACCTTTCGGATCTCGTTTTCCGAGGGCAGCGGAACCGAGACTTTGGAAGTGTAGTTCGCCGGTGCCGACATATCGATCTCTCACCCCGAACGGTCGGCGACTACATCAATCCTGCCGGAACAAGCTTGAACATCCCCCCTCAGCTGTACGCCACAGCCTCTTGGACGGGAATGCATGGGCCAGATCCATCCGATGCCGGGCATCCCGGGCTGCACCGCCTTGTTGGGATCCTCGAGTGGTCCAGCGGCTCGGAGTTCGGGCAAGGGCCTACTTGCGATGACCTTGACACAGGGCGTGTTTGTCCCCTGCCACCCCGGGGAGCACCCCGAAATCGGCCAGCATTTTCCCGGCCGAGGCATCGATCTTCGGC
>JBARHO010000253.1:0-6489 GCA_049799275.1 Thermoplasmata archaeon | reverse complement strand
TTGCCGTTCACGCTGATCACGGGATGTCGGGCATTGGCCAGCCAGGTGGCCGCGTGCCGGATGGCCCGTTGGGCGGACGGGGTCGTCCGCTCACCGAGGAAGTAGTCGAACGCCTCGCCCCGTCCGTGCGCGATGAGCCCTTCGGGGACAAGGAGCCCGGTCCCCATCTCCTCGGCCAACCGGGCCCGGACGCGGAGGCTCTGGTATCGCGGGTGGTCCCGAGGGATCCGGGTCATGAGGGCCGCGGATCTATTCTGGGGCGGCCGGCGGCATCTCGACCTGCGGGGCGGCCCGAGGATCGGGCTCGGGCTCGGGATCCGCATCGGGAACGGGGCGGATGGTTCGGGGTCCTTCGAGGGCCGACACGCGTTCTTCCAACGGCGCGAGACCCTCCTCGAGCGTCCGCGCAACGACGAGCTTCAGGCTCTCTTCCAGTGCGACGATGTCGCGGCCGAGGTCGGTGATCCGCCGCGCGTTCTCGTTCAGGAGAAGTCGCGTCTGCGTCACCAGCCGGTAGGTGTCCGAGATGTCCCGCAACATATGTCGCGAGCCCTCGCTGAACGTTTCGATGGAATCCCCGATGGGCTTCCACTTCTGGTCCAGGTTCTGGCTGAGCGAGTCGGTGAGCTTTCCCTCGATACGCCCCATGCCTTCCTCGAAGCCGTGGTCGATCCGTTGCGCGACCCCCGAATCCATCGAGTCCAGGCGGGTGCGGGTGTCGGTCGACGTGGTGGTCCCGAGGTTCTCCAGCCGATCGAGCCGGTCGGAGATCGCTTCGAGACGGGCCGCGAGGTTGGAGTAGGCGCTGCCCACGAGCGCATCCAGGTGGGACTGCTGGAGCTCGTCCGCGCGCAAGAGGAGATGCAGGAGCCAGTGCTCCCGGCCCTTGGTCTCGGCCAGCGGGCCCCGGTCCAGCCGATCCCGGGCCTCCCGATTGTCGAGGAGCTGTTCGAGCTCCTTCAGGATCTCTACGCGGAACGTCGGCGGCCCGGTCCCGGTCGCTGGCCGCCCGCTCATTGACGAAGCATGGCGGTGTGCCGATAAATATCTTCATCGGTAGGAAGGAACGCGGGCCGCTCGCCGGGGGACCATCCCCCCGTTCGAGGGGATGGGCGGCGCTGGGACCGGAGGGGAAGATCCCGGTTCCGCTGGCCCGGCCGAGTCGGCCCCGGTGCCGTCATCCACGGCGTCGCCGGAACGGCCGCCCGCATCCTACGAAGAGAAGTCCGGGCCCAGAAGTTCCCGTGCGGTGAGCAGCCGCCGGATCTCCGATGTGCCCGCCCCGATCTCCAAGAGCTTCGCATCGCGGGCCAGTTTCTCGACCGGATAGTCGCGCATGTATCCGTAGCCTCCGTAGATCTGGATGGCATCGAGCGCCACTCGGGTCGAGGCCTCGGAGGCATAGGTGAGCGCGGTCGCGCTGGCGCGGCCGCTCCGCTTGTCCCCCTGGACCGCGGCGAGAGCACGGTACATGAGCATCCGAGAGGCCTCAAGAAGCGCGTACATGTTCGCGAGCTTCTCCTGGATCAGCTGGAACTCCCCGATCCGCTTCCCGAACTGCTCGCGCTGACGCGAGTACGTGAGCGAGAGCTCGAGACACTCGGCCATGATCCCGATGGGGATCGCGGTCAGCACGGCCCGCTCGACGTTGAGCCCGCTCATCATGACGGAGACGCCGTCGTTCTCCCGCCCCATGAGGTTCTCGGCAGGGACGGAGCACTCCCGGAAGACCAGTTCGCCGGTCGGGGACCCCCGCATGCCCATCTTGTCCAGGCTCCGCGAGACCGAGAACCCGGCGCTCTCCTTGGGAACGATGAAGGCACTGATCCCGCGCGCTCCGAGCTCGGGGGCGGTCTTGGCGTAGACGAGTAGGGTGTCGGCGACCGGGCCGTTCGTGATGAACTGTTTCGTCCCGTCCAGTCGGAAATGGTCGCCCTCCCGTCGCGCGTGGGTCCGGATCGCGACCGCGTCGGAGCCGGCCGATGGTTCGGTCAACGCGAGCGCGCCGATCCGCGCGCCCTGCGCGAGCGCCGGAACGAACGCCTCGAGCTGGGCGGGGTTGGCGTTCCGCGCGAGGTTGTCGAGGCAGAGGTTCGAGTGCGCCCCGACCGAGAGCGCGAGCGCGGGGCTCACCCGGGCGATCTCCTCGAGGACGACGGCCTGCGCGATGTACGAGAGGCCGAGCCCCCCCCACTCGGTCGGCGCCGTGATCCCGAGGAACCCCTGCTCGCCCAGCTTGGCGAAGACGTCGCGCGGAAAATGGTCCTCTCGGTCCATGCGTTCCGCGACGGGGGCCACCTCCTTCCGGGTGAACCGGTGGGCCGCCTCCTGGAGGTCGCGCTCCTCCCCGGAGAGCTCGAAGTCCATGCCCGATAGGACCAACCCGGCCCCATAATGCTTGTCCGAACCTCCCGAGGATCACGCGTCGACGACCACCTGGCCGAGGTGCTGCCTCCAGGACGGGCGGGGGCGGGGAAAGTCCGTGCGAAAATGGGCCCCGCGGCTCTCGGTCCGGGCCAGTGCGGCCCGACCGATGAGCAGGGCCGAGATGATCGCGTTCGCCGTGAAGCTGCTCGGTTGGGTCGCCTCAGATGGACCGAACCGGCCGAGCAGATGGTCGAGCCGCGCGACCGCCGTGGAGAGACCGGTGCCAGTGCGTACGATCCCCATGGAATCCCACAGGAGATCGCGGACCGCCTCGACCGTGGCGTGGCTGTCTGTAGACCCCGCGCCCGAGATCGACCGGACCTCCAGAGTCCGGCGGGGCCGGCGCGGGCCATCGATCGTTGGTCGCCGGAGCTGACGGGCCACGCGCTCGCCGAACACAAGCCCCTCGAGGAGGGAATTGCTCGCGAGACGGTTCGCGCCATGGACCCCCGTAGAGGCCACCTCCCCGCACGCCCAGAGGCCCCGGAGGGACGTCCGCCCCCCGAGATCGGTGCTCACCCCGCCGATCATGTAGTGGGCAGCCGGGGCCACGGGGATCGGTTGACGGGTCGGGTCGATCCCGTGGTCGGAGAGGAACCGGCAGATAGTCGGGAACCGGGTGTACAGCGTTTCGGCCGGGAGGGATCGGGCGTCCAGGAGAACGTACCGGTACTTCGACCGTCGGATCTCGGTGAGGATGGCCCGGCTCACGACGTCGCGCGGGGCCATCTCGGCATCCGGATGATAGCGCGGCATGAAACGGACCCCCGCGACGGTCCGAAGGACCGCTCCTTCCCCCCGTAGGGCCTCGGTGATCAGGAACCGGGGGGCCCCTTTCCGATAGAAGGTCGTGGGATGGAACTGGATGAACTCCATATCGGTCACGAGCGCCCCGCCCCGGAACGCGATCGCGACCCCCTCCCCGGTGGCGATCGCGGGGTTGGAGCTCTCGCGGAACAGGCCACCGATCCCCCCCGTCGCGAGGGCGATCGGCCGGTCCCGGATCTCTTCGGTGTCGCTGCCGTCCGCGCGCGAGAGCACGGCGACGAGCCCTCCCTCCGGGGATCGGAAGAGATGACGTAGCACCGTCCGTTCCCGGGTCTCGACCCCCGCGTCGAGCGCGCGCCGTCGCAGCGTCTCCTCGATCTGGAGCCCGGTGGCGTCGCCGCCCGCGTGGAGGATACGGGCCCGGGAATGGGCCGCTTCGCGACCGAGCGAGACCTGACCCTCCACGGTGTCGAAGGGTACGCCGAGACGGACCAGGTCGGCGATCCGTCGCGGGGCCTCCGAGGTCAGCACCCGGGCCGCGGAAGGGTCCACGAGACCGTCCCCGGCGCGGACCGTGTCCCGGTAGTGGAGACCGACGCGATCGTCCGAGCCCACCGCCGCCGCGATCCCACCTTGGGCATAGCGGGTGTTCGACTCCTCGAGGCGCGATTTCGTGATGATCGTCGGGCGGAGCCCGAGCTCCTGGGCACGAAGGGCGACGTAGAGGCCCGCGATCCCGCTTCCCACGATGAACGGTCGACGAGCCGGGCCCCGCACCAGGTCCCCGCAATCCCGCCCAACTATAGCTACTTTCGACCGTCGTCCGGCGAGCCTTTAACTCGGGGTCCTTCGCAACGGCCGTAATGGCTTCACCCCCTACCGCTCCAGGCACGCCGTGGCTGGGAGAGGTCCGTGTGACGGCGGACGCCTCCCTGTCCCGGGAGTTCCAGGACCGATACGAGCGGCGATCGACCGTTCGTTCGGTGTGGGTCACGGACCTGCTCGATATTCGTTCGGCGTTCTATCGCGCGATCTTGCCGGTCCCCGCCTCCCCGGCCCGTCAGGAGAGACGCGAAGAGGGCCGGGCCTGGCACGCCCGGATCGGCCGGATGCTAGGTCCCGCCGATCAGCGCGAGGTCCGTGTCCGTCGCGACGGCATCGTCGGCCAGATCGATCTACTAGTGGACCGACCGATCGAGCTCAAGACCACCGCCTCCACGTCGTCCGGCCCGGATCTGGTCCGGTCCCGACCGTCGTACTTCGAGCAGCTCGGGATGTACTCGGCGATCCTGCAACGGCCCGAGGCCCGGTTGATCCTGGTCGAGACGCCCGAGCCGCCCACAGCGCCTCGGGCGATCGTCCTTGATTGTCGGTTCGAGGAGCACGGACGGATCTGGTCCGAGATGGAGGACCGGGCGCACCGGCTTCGCTCTGCCTGGGAGAGCGGGGACGGGAGCTCGCTCCCCGCCTGCCCGTGGCGATCGCGCGGGTGCGAGCTCGAGGGCCTCTGCGGGTGCACGGGCACCGAGCCGGCCGCTCGCTTCCCCCTGACCGAATGGATGGACACGCCGCGCTTGGACGAAGCGGAGTCGGCCCGCCTCACCGAAGGCCTGATCACGGCTGGAGGGATGGCCGCTCCCGGCGGTGTCCGTCGGTTCCGGGATTACCTCTACCCGAGAAGGGCCTATTTCGAGCGGACCCTGGGGATCCCCTCGGTGGCGGCATCTGGAAAGGGGCCCGAGCGGTCGACGGGGCTCTGGCGGGACATCGGCGAACTGCTCGAAGCAGGGCCGCCCGGTGAGGTCACTCGTGTCTGGCCCGACCACGGGCCGAGCGAGGAGCGCATCCTGTGCTATCGAGGCGACCCCTTCCTGATCAAGACCCCTCGCTACGCCCGTCCGCTCGGGGCCGCGGACATCCTCCGGGCCCAACCGCAGTACCTCCTCGACCTGGCCGCCCGGTGCGCGAGCCTGGACCGAGCGACCGGCTGGTTGATCATCGGGTGCGAACGCTCCAGCACTCTGGCGGACCGCATCCTTGCGTTCGAGGTGCGTTTCCCCGATCTCCCGTCCATCGCACGGACGTTGGAGACCACCGAGAACTCCCTGGAAGCGGCGGTCCGTGACCGGAACCCTAGCGGTCTCCCCGCATGTCCGGGCTGGATGTTCACCGGCTGCGCCTATCGGTCGACGTGCGGCTGTGGCGCCCCGACCGCGTGATCACGGTCCCATCGGTAGATCAACGCGCTGATCCATTCGGAGAACCCTAGGCGGTCGTAGAGGCGACGGGCCGGAAGATTGGACTCGGTCACCCAGAGCCGCACGCGCTCGTACCCGAGCGCTGTGAGCGCCCGGAACCCCCAACGGAGGAGGAACGTGGCGTAGCCCTTCTTGCGTTCCGCCGGGTCCACCATCAGGTCCAGGAACGTCGCGATGTGGGGGGTCTGTTCCCCGGTCAGAAGGCCGGCGATCAGGGCCCCTTCGTTGGTCACCACCATCGTCGAGGCCTCGTCGAGGAAGCGACCGAGCACCCCTCCCTTGAGCTCCGCCAGGACCCGGCGGTCCTCTTCGGGGCTGTCCGCGACCAGGCTCTGATCGGGGGATCCCTGAAAGGCCCGATGATCGAGCTGGGCGAGCGCGTCGAGCGGGATCGCCCGGATCGGGCGCAGCTCCACCCCCGCCGGGAGCGAGAGCGGTCGGCCGTCCTCCGGCGTCAACGGTCGGTCGAGCGCCCAGCGGAAGAGCGCGCTCGAGCGGGGTTCGGACCTCAGCCGTTCGCCGAGTCCCCGCTCCTCTTCGGAAGAGAGCCCCGTGAAGCCGACGTCGAGCCGCTGGACGGTGTCGGGGAGCCGTGTTGGGAGCGAGAGCGCCAGTTGGCGGGCCAGTTCGATCGGCGGGCTCCCCTTCGATACATGGACGTGGCCGTATGCCCGGGGCCCCCTCGAAGAAAAGAAGCCGAGGGCCCGGAACTCACCCCCCTCGAGGAAAGACCATCCCGGTAACGTGCCGACGTGGAGCTCGTTAGCGGATTCCTCGACCCAGGTCGATGGCAGGAACTCTCCCCGGGCGAGCAGCTCGGCGCGGATCGCATGCGTGACCTCCATCAGACGGTCGGCCGACACCTCGGTCGCCGGGTGAGGCACCGGTCCTGCCAACGGGTCCTCGCAACTCAAAGGGTGACGCACTGACGCTGGATGATCTGACCGATATCGGGCGCGACCGAGGCCTTCTCGGCCGCATTGCCGAGCGTATCGGTCGAATAGATCTCGTCCGTTGTCGCCTTGATGCGCTCGAA
>JBARHO010000252.1:0-7884 GCA_049799275.1 Thermoplasmata archaeon | reverse complement strand
ACGGGGGAGAGCACGGTCAACACGGTGGATGGGATCCAGTACGAGTTCGAGCAATGGGGAGCCATCGCCCAGTTCATGGGACCCTACTACCCATCGAACATCTCGTGGCCGAACACGGACCCGAGCTTCGACGCGTCCCAGGCGAACAGTGCGGCGTGGTGGTGGGCCCAGGCGCACAACGCCAGCAGCCCGTACTACGACCCCGAGGTCGCGGCGTGTACCACGGCCAACCCGTGCGAGTTCCCCGCCTTCAGCCAGACCGGGGCACCCACGGACGATGAGCTGTTCGCGCTGTGGACCGCTTCGGTCACCAAGGCCACCGGTGGAGCGGTCAAGATGGACCCGTTGGACATCAACTTCATCGACCTGGTCATCAACTCGCTCTACGGGACGGCCTACCACAACCCGATGCCGCTGTACACGCTCGCGTGGGCACCTGACTACCCCGACCCGACCGATTACTTCAAGCCCCTCTACGAGCCCGACGCGACGTACACCTACAGCGACACGGTCGCGGAGCAGCTCATCGACGCGGGCCAGGGCTCCCAGAATCCGTTCTGGGCGGCCTCGTGCCACACGAGCGGTGCCCCGACGGTGACGACCTCGAACGGGGCCGTCACAGCGGCGAACCTGAGCGATCTGATCTACTGGGCGAACTACGTGAAGGCGAACTACGGCATCCCGACCGCCTGTCAGGGTGCGGCCTACAACGAGATGGTCGGGGCGATGGCGACCGCCATCGGGACCCCCGCCGGTACCGTTCGGCAGCTGATGTACAACCTGATCGTCCAGATCGAGTCCGGCCTCGTCCTCTATACCTACCAAGGTCAGTCGAACGAGGTCGTGTCCTACTCGACCTGGATCAACCCAGCGAGCATCAACGACAGCGTGATGTTCGGCGGGGGCAGCGATCAGCTCTGGTACAACATCAACGGTTCAGGGGTGCTCTAAGATCGCACGGACGGACCCCGGAAGGTGGGTCGCTCCCCGCGGCCCACCACAACCTCTTCCTCCCTTTTCTTTTCAAGCCCCGAGTGAGAGCTGGTCGGTGGGACCGCTCCGTCCATTGGTCCTCGCGGCGTTCCAAACGCACTTCCGTCTCGAGCGGCCCGTTGGCAGATTACTCGGACCGGCGCTCGATCCTTACCCAGTGCCTCGAGCGCTGGAGCGACGGTCCGTCCGTCGGAGAGGTTCGCCTCGGGACCAATGTCCCGGCAGCGCTGGGCGGAGCGTCGGCCCGCCGTCCCGAGAACGCCCCGCGGACTTCTGGGTTGTTCGAACCAACGATATGGTTCGGACGAAGAAGGGCCAAGGGGGGTCCAGTGGGGCTCGCTCGCCGAGGACCTCGATCGGCCTCCCTCGATGTGGACCCGGAGAACGTTACCGTCGGCTCGCCGTCGTCGGGGGTGGAGATCGCGATCTAGATAGCGGCCCAGTTCCCGTTGTTGTAGGTCCACGTATCATCTAGGGCCCCCCCAACGCCATACCCACCGGACAGGAACCCGTACCCATCGATCGTGTCGTACGTCGAAGTGGCCCCGTACCGGGCCGGAGGCGCGCTGGTCGTGACGATGTGGGTCCACCCGCTCGCGGAGAAGGTCCACGTATCGTTCAGCTCGGCGGTGGCGTTCCGGCCCCCGAAGAGCACCAGGTCCCGCCCGTGGGAATAGTAGAACATGGTGGTCCCGGCGCGGGGGGAGGGCGCCACGGTCGTCCCCATCTTCGTCCAGACCCCGTGCGAGAAGTTCCAGGTATCACCGAAGTACTCTCCCGAGGTCACGATCCCCCCGAAGATGACGAGGTAGTGGGTGAACGCGTCGTAGACCAGGGTCGCATCATAGCGGGCCTTCGGCCAGGTGGTCTCGGTCAGCTGGGTCCAGACCCCCTTGACGAACTTCCACGTATCGTGATCCGCGGTGCCGCGGCCGTTGGTCCCTCCGAAGAGGACGACGTACTTGTCCGCCACGTCAAAGGCCATGCTCGCGCCGTAGCGGGGGGAGGGAGCGGTCGAGGGGCTCAGTTCGGTCCACTTGAGGAGCTTGAACTCCCAGGTGTCCCCGAACACCGTCGTCGCGTTATGACCCCCGAAGAGGAGCACGTACTCGTCCTGCTCGTCGAAGGTCATGCTGGCGTCATACCGGGCCGGGGGAGCCTTCGAGGTGATGGTCAACTGGGTCCAGATACCGGCGGTGAACTCCCACGTGTCGTTGAGCGGGCCCGAGGTCCCGTACCCTCCGAACAGGACCACGCTCTCGTACTTGTCCGAGTAGACCATCGAGGCATCGTACCGAAGGGTGGGGGCCGACATGGGATCGATGTTCACCCAGAGCTTCTGCGCGAACGTCCACGCGTCCCCCTGCGCGCCCGAGGTCCCCGACCCGCCGAACAGCAGGAGATACGAATCCTTGGAGTCGAACGTGATGGCGGCCCCGGACCGGGCCGATGGGGCGTTCGTTGTGGTGAGCTGGGTCCACGCGCCCTTCGAGAACACCCAGGTGTCCGAAAGGTAGGATCCCGAACCGCTGCCCCCGAACAGGACGACGAACCCATCGAGCGCATCGTACGTCATCGCGGCCCCTTCTCGAGCGGCGGGCGATCCCGCGGGGGAGAGCTCCGTCCATTTCCCTTTCACGAACTCCCAAGTGTCCGACAGGTTCATCGGTCCCGTGGAGCCGCCGAACAGGAGCACATAGCTGGCGGCGGTATCATAGGTCCCGGCCGCATTGTACCGCGCCGCGGGCGACGGACCGGTGATCGTGAGCTGGGTCCAGACCCCGGCCCGATATTCCCAGGTGTCGTTGAGGGGGCCGGACATTCCCTCGCCCCCGAACAGCATCACGTACGAATCCTTCGGGTCGTAGACCATCGTGGCCCCGTACCGGGCCGCGGGTGCGCGCACGGGCGTGATGTTCGACCATTGGCCGGCCGTGAAGTCCCAAGTATCGTTGAACGATCCGGTGCTCCCCTCACCGCCGAACAGGAGCACATAGCCGTCCTCCTGGTCGTAGACCATCGACGCGTCGTAGCGGGCGGTCGGCGCGATCTGGCTCTGGGTCTCCGGGGACCACACCCCGTTCACGTACTCCCACGTGTCGCCCAGGATCGAGCTCCCTTCGATGCCTCCGAAGAGCACGACCGTGAGGTCCTTACTGTCGTACGTCATCGAGGCGAACGAGCGGCTCCCGGGGAAGTGGGAGACCGATACCTGGGTCCAGTTCCCGCCGCCGAACGACCACGTATCGTTGAGCGCTCCGCTGGAACCGTTCCCGCCGAACAGGAGAGCGTAGTCGCCGCTCGTGTCGAACGTGATCGCCCCACCGAACCGGGCGCTGGGACCTTGCACGGGAGCGACGGAGGTCCACGCGCCCGCAACGAACTCCCACGTGTCATCGAGGTCCGTGGCGTGGTTCGAGCCACCGAAGAGGAGGTCGTACTGGTCGCGGGCATCGTAGGTCAGGCTCGCTCCGAACCGGGCGGATGGGGCGGACGGTAGGGTCTTCGTCACGTTCGTCCACGCCCCGGCGAGAAAGGTCCAGGTATCGCCCAGGATCGCCCCGTTGCTCTTGATGCCCCCAAAGAGGAGGACATAGGGACCGGACGGGTCATAGGTCTCGCTGGCCCCGTACCGGGGACCCGGATGGTTGCTCGAGAGGGGTCCGGTCCACTCTCCCCCGACGAACGTCCAGGTGTCCTGAAGGACCGTGGTCGCGCTCCGACCGCCGAACAGGACGAGATACCCGTCGCCCGCGTCGTAGGTCAGGGCCGCTCCTTGTCGAGCGGAGGGGGAGACCGTGGGGAAGATCTGGTCCCAGCTCCCGTTGGCGAACGTCCAGGTATCGCCGAGGACCCCGGAGGGTCCAATGCCTCCGAAGAGGACGACATACCCATCCTGGGCGTCGAAGGCCATGCTGACATTATACCGGGGAGAAGGCCCCGGACTGCCCGTACCGAGCCTGGTCCAGGTCCCGTCGACGAACCGCCAGGTGTCCCCCAGGTAGAACGGCCCCAGGACCCCGCCGAACAGAATATCATAATGATCGGTCGCATCGTAGACCAAGCCCTCCCCCGATCGGAGGCTCGGGGAGATCGTCGGGGAGAGCTCGATCCAGGTTCCGCTCTCGAACGCCCACGTGTCCCCCAGGAGGGGAGCGTTGAACGCCGTGGAGGAGAGCCCGCCGAAGAGGACCACATACCCGTCCAGGGGGTCGTAGACCATGCCGCCCTGTACGCGTGCTGGGGGCGAAACGATCGGGTGCAGCTTCACCCAGCTTCCTTTGGAGAACTTCCACGTGTCGTTCCCCGTGGTCAGGATCTTCGCGCTGACCAGGCCGCCGAAGAGCACCACGTACTGATCAGGGACGTCGTAAGCCATCGTGGCCAGGATACGGGCCGAGGGCGACGACTTTGCGGGCGTGATGTTGGTCCAGGCGCCATTCTCGAACTGCCACGTATCGGAGTAGGTCTTGTTGCCCGTGGCGTTCGGATCGTGCGCCCCGCCCCCGAAGAGGAGCAGGTAGTCCTCCTTGGGGGCCGCGTAGTAGACCACCGAAGCACCGTACCGGGCCGACGGGGCCGAGGAGATCGAGCACGCCGGTTGACCCGGCCCGCCACACAGGACCCCGCCGGTCGGGATCTGGGTCCATCGTCCCCCGATGAAATACCAGGTATCGCCGTAGGCGAGCGTATTGTTGGTCCCGCCGAACAGGACCATCTCGTTGCTGGCGTTGTCGAAGGCCATCACCGCATGGTACCGCGGCGACGGGGCCGGGCCGGCCGTCGACGTGATGTTCGTCCAATTCCCGCCGGAGAAGGTCCAGGTGTCGTTCAATGCGTCGGTGAGCGATGCCAGACCGAGCCCGCCGAACATGACCACATACTGGTCCACGGGATCATATGCGATGCTCATTCGCGAACGGGCCGGAGGAGAGACCGACGGATGGAGCTGGTCCCAGATGCCGTGGGCGAAGGTCCACGTCTTGGCAGTGGTCCCGAACATGAGTACGTAGCCGTCCTTTTGGTCGAAGGCCAGATAGTAGCCCCACTCGGGCTGCGGTTCGACGTACACCTGGCCCGGTTGGGCGGAGTTGGAACTTTCGGTTCCCGCGGGTGAACACGACTCTGAGGCCCCGGCATCGGTGGA
The DNA here is from genome assembly GCA_049799275.1 of Thermoplasmata archaeon. Classification (GTDB taxonomy): domain Archaea; phylum Thermoplasmatota; class Thermoplasmata; order Lutacidiplasmatales; family UBA184; genus Lutacidiplasma. The sequence goes on along the minus strand of JBARHO010000252.1, from coordinate 2,744 downwards.
GGTGCACTGCAGCGACGTCCCCGCCGCGGGGCCCGAACCGGCGGCCAAGGATTCTTCCGCCAAGGAGAGGGCATCCGCCGCCTCGGCGGAGGACGTATTGTTGCCGGACCCCGGGGCCGCGGCCGGCGCGGCCCCGTGCAGGGTAGCGAGCTCGCCTTGCAAGGACGAGGAGAGCACGAGGACAGTGAGTATCCCGATCACCATGGCAATCTGGTCAAGACCCGGAAGGGTACCTCGGGCCCCCAGGCGAACGATGGTACCCGCCACGAGTCCTCTTTTTGGCCATCGGGAACACGGATATATGCGTATCGATTCCTAGACTGAACCCTCCGACCCGGACTATACCCGGCATGGGCCCCACACATACCGGTCACCCCCGTCCGGGACCACGTTAACTCGTTGTTGCGTACCCGATTGGCGGCAACCCTTCAGCAGGTGAAGGACCGATCGATCACAGCCCTTCGGCGCCCCGGCGGACGATTTCCTGGATGCGGTTCAGAGGACCCGGAGCGGTTGCTTGAGCTCCGGGCCCTCGGTCGAGCTCGGGAGCGCGGGAACGCCTCGGGAAGCCGGATGCCACGTGAAGATTACCGAGATGGTGAGACTGCTCCCGTCCACGACGAAGGAGCCGGTCGTGGTCTCGTTCCCATTCACCGAGGTCGTGTAGCCAATCGGGGGAGTGATGTTGTAGAATTGAGTCCCGTTCGCGAGCTTGAACACGTGCGTGCTCGCGTTCGTCGCGATCGTCGTCGCCCCGATCGTCACGCTCCAGTTCACCTGGGAGAGACCCGTTTCTTTGAAGGTGACCGTGTACTTCAGTTGGGTGAACGGGGTCGGTTGGGTCAAAGCGGCGCTGTTCACTGTGATGTTCCCGCTATCGCGCGCCGTGTACCCCGGTACTATCCCGATCTGGTAGCCATAGACGCCGTTCACCAAGTAGAAGACTGTGGTCCCGGTCGATGTTTGGGTCGCTGCATTCGTCGTGACCTGCCAGGACGAGCCGGACGGCAGTCCGGTCTTGGTGAAGCTGACCTTGTAGTACGCTAGGTTCACCGTGACCGAGGAGCCTTTGACCGTGAACAGTCCGGACGCATTTCCGAAGGTCGCCAATGTCACCGTGTAGGCGTAGGTCCCGTTCGGATCTGTGAACGCGACCGAGCTCGTGTTGGCCCCGTGGGTCACAGCGCCCACCGTTACATTCCAGGGCGTCCCGGAGGGCAACCCGCTCTCTTTGAACGTCACTGAACGCGTGTAGAGAGAGAAGGTCACGTTCACCAGGACCGACGCACCGTTGATCGCGAAGTGGGGGTTATAGGACGGCGCATAGATCTTGCCTCCGCTCACCACGGTAAAACTGTAGGATCCGTTCGGCTCTTGGAAGACCGTCGTGTTCGTATCCGACGGAACCGTGCTGCTCTTCACCGTCACGTTCCAGTTCCACCCGACCGGAAGCCCGGTCTCTTCGAACGTAACCGTGTAGGTTGCGGCCGCCCAAGAGACGCTCACCGTGTTGGATGTGGTCCCCTGACCGCCGCCCGAGACCGTGACAGATCCGTTGTACGGTCCGTTGAGCGCGTAACCAATCACCGGCCCGATCGCATAACCGAATGTTCCGTTAGACATCCCTGTGAATGATATTGAGCTCGCGGTCGAGCTCTTATTGCTGCCGTCGAAGACGACATACCAGTTCGCCCCCGAGGGTAGACCGGTCTCGGCGAACTTCACCGTGTAGGTTGTCTTCAGGAAACTGGGGCTGACGGTGACCGGCGCGCTCTTGACCATCACGGTTCCGATGTCCGTCGTGTGGTAGCCTGAGACCAAACCGATCTGGTAACTGTAGTTCCCGTTCGCGAGGTAGAAGATGATCGATGCCGCGGGCAAACTTTGCTCGGCCCCGTCCAGGGTGACCTGCCAGGTCGTGCCCTTCGCCAACCCCGACTCCGTGAAGGTAATCTTGTAGAATGTCGTGGTCACGGTGAGGGGTGCGCCGCGGACCGTGAAGGGGAGCGACGCGCTTCCATCCGCGGTATAGTCGTACGTGCCGTTCGTTTCTCTGAACGGGATCGAGTTCGTGGTGGAGAAGGCGGTGAGCGAGTTGGCCGTTACGCTCCAATTCGTCCCCGAAGGTAGTCCGGTCTCCTTGAACGTCACCTGGTAGGTATACGGAGCAAAGCTCAGACCCACCGATAGCGCCGCCCCCTTCACCTTCAGGCTGGGGGTATAGGCGACCGCGTGGGTCGGGTCGTTCGTCGCGACCGTGAACGCGTACGTCCCGTTCGCGAGGGCGGTAGAGACCTGAGAGATCGATCCGCTCCCGACGAGGTCGGGGCCCCCCGTGATATTGACGTACCATTGATCGGTGGTCGGCAGGCCTTCCTCGACAAAGGTGATCGAGAACTCGGTGACGCCGAACGTCACCGAGACAGAGGTGTTCGCCGCGTTCACCACGACGGTACCTGAGTCCGTGGTGGAATAGCCGGGAACGATACCGATGCTGAACGAAAAGGTCCCGTTGGGCTCGCTGAAGTTCTCGTAGTTCGCCGTCGAGCTGTTCGACACGCTGGTTGACGCGTTCTTCAACGTCACTTTCCACGTCGTGTGGGCCGGAAGTCCCGACTCGGAGAACGTAACTGTATAGAGGAATGGGACGAAGTTTACGAGCACGGCGATGTTCGCCCCATCAACGGTGAGATTGGCCTGCTCCGTCGTGCGGTATCCCGGCACGATTCCGATGAGGTAGGTAT
>JBARHO010000251.1:0-2160 GCA_049799275.1 Thermoplasmata archaeon | reverse complement strand
GGGGACGCCGCCTCCAGACCGGAACCGTAACTCTGCCGGTCTTTTACTTGTGTATTCGAAACCCCGGGGGTTACGGATCCCCCCACGCCCGGACCCCTATCTGACCCGAGTTTGGCGGTCGGACGCGAATTCACCTCGAGAACGCTGTAGGGTGCAACCGGCTAATTGGGCACGAATCGGGCCAGGTCTAACGACTTGACGATCGAGCGCTGCTCGGTGTCGAGCTTCTGGAGCACGACCTTGACCTTCTTGGACCCCGGCCGAGCCAGCGCCACCACCTGGATCTTGTCGAGCCGATCGGCCAACTGCCCGATGGGCACTCGCACCTTCGTGGACCCTTCGACCCGAAGCTGGATCCACCGATAGAACAGCAGGCCCACCACGCACAGGAACGCGTGCACCCGGATCCGCTTGTCCAGTCGATGGTAGATCGGCATCACCGGCATCAGCAGCACGTCCTTCAGGACGTGGAACTCCTCCTCCATCCCGGAGCGAGCGAAGTACGTTCGGACGATCTGTTCGTCCTTCCAGTCGACCCGGTCAGTGAAGATCACCGTCTTCCCGAACCCCTCTCGAAGCTCGGTCTCTTTCTTCGCCTCGACCCACCCGGTCACCGTGAACCTCGGCGGGTCCTGCTCGAGCGTCGCCCCCACCCGATACTTGAACACCCCGCGCCACTTCGGCGGTAGCGCGTCCTCGAGACGCTCTGTCACGCTCTGCACCGTGGACCGACGGCCCCGGTGTGGCTTCGACATCTTGCCTCCCACGCTCTGGCAGGTCGATAGGAACCGGTCCTTCGCCCGCTCGTAGTCCCGGGTCTGGCGTTTTCGAGCGCTCTCGTTGAACGCCACCACCACGACCCCGTCCACTCCGAGCACCCGACGCTTGGAGCGGAAGGCGTGGATCGCCTCCCCGCTCTCGGTGGTGTAGAGTTTCCGATGGGCGGTTCGAGGTCGCCCCAACAGGTCGTGCACCTGGTTGCGCTTCAACGAGGAGAGGAAGTGGACCTGGGCGGTCCGGATCGCCTCGAGGCCGCCCTCTGAGTTCACTCCCTTGTCGAAGACGAAGGTCAGTTCCTCGGCCGCCGCCCCGAACTTCCTCAGCTGCTCCACCATGGTCCCCACCACCTCCTGGAAGAGCTTCGCGTCGTTCTCGTTCCCCGGGTAGACTCGGTGGTAGACGGGCAGATGCTGGTCGGTCACCGCGCAGGCGAGACCGACCAGTTTCGCCTGGAGATCCCCGTCCTTGGCATGGCCCGGACGAGGGATCTTGCGTTCGGGGTCGTCCTCGCCCGGTTGCTGCTCGGTGGAGAAGTTGGTCGGATCGAAGAAGACCAGGGAGGGGCGGTGGCCCCGACGGACCAGCTCCTGTCCAAGACGGAGGGTGATCTCTTCGACGACCTCGTCGGTCAAGAGGTCCATCCGTTCGAGGTACCGGCGACAGGAGAGCGAGGGGAGACCCGGGACGAACCGGAAGAGGGAGTGGTTCGCCCAGTCGGTCATCCCGTTCTTGGAGACCGGCTCGTGAGCACGACCGGCGATGAAGGCGAGGAGGCTCCGGGCGGTGGCGGGGCTCCCCGTGATCTCTTCGACGACACGGGAGAAGCCGAGCTCCTCATTGGCGGCCAGGAACGCCGCCGAGGTGCCGAAGGGGTAGGGAAGGAATTCGAACCCCTCGACCCCGGCCTCCGGGTTCGTGAGGCGTCGGATGACATCGGCCTGGGTCCCGAGGTAGATCTCGGCCGTGTTGACGACGTGGCCATTGACCCGTCCCTTCTGACGGAGGTAGACGTAGGTGCTCTTCCCACGGCGGCGGAAGAAGAGGTGCACGGTGACAGTAATGCACCCTACGATATGAACGTAATGTTCCAACTGCCGTTACACAACGGAACGACCGGCATTTGTCGGCTAGTGTCCCCTACACATCTCCGAGGTGAAATGACGGATACCGCCAAAGTCGGGTCTGAGTTGGCGACCTTCAGCACCAGCTTCCGTTGCAGCTCGTTGAATCGTGCAGCCGCTTCGGCGTCGATCGGCTGCTTCGCGTCGTCCGCCGGGCTGTGATATCGGAACTGGGTCCATTCATGCGCCATCTTTTCCTCGGGTGATCCGGGAAAGTACCCGATCCCCGGGAACAGGGCGGGGACCCCCTGCTTGATGA
>JBARHO010000250.1:0-2563 GCA_049799275.1 Thermoplasmata archaeon | reverse complement strand
GGGAAGAGGCGTCCGCGGATGCATTGCTCCGGCACCTGCCCCGGCCTGCGCTCGAGGACCCGTTGGGGCGTCTGGGGCGTCGCGTGCGCGGCCGCGACGTGGTCGTGGTCGGTCAGGCACCGGGTTGGGGACCGCCTCCGGTGTGGAGGCTCGCGGCCCACGGGCCCAGGCCGGCCCTGATCGCGGCGGACGGAGCGACCACGGTCTGTCTCGACGCGGGGTTGACCCCCGATCTCATCACGACCGATCTCGACGGCCCCGTCGCCTCCGAGACGTCGGCGAACGCGAAAGGCGCGTTCGTCGTGATCCATGCGCACGGGGACAATCGCGAGGCGGTGGAACGATGGGTACCGGATTTCTCCGGCGAGCTCGCCGGTTCGTGGGCCGGGCCGCCGCGCTCCGGCCTCCTCGACGTGGGAGGGTTCACGGACGGGGACCGAGCGGCGTTCCTCGCGGATCACCTGGAGGCGCGGAGCATCCTCCTCTGGGGCTTCGACTTCGATCGGGTGGCCGAGACAGATCCGGTGGCCCGGGAACGCAAGCGGGCCAAGCTCCGCTGGGCGAAGCGGCTCCTGGGCTGGCTCGCCCTGCGCCATCCCGACCGTCTCCAGCTCTGGTCCGCGGACGGTACCATCGCGCCCTTCCCCGCTCAGCCACCGGACCAGGCGACCCAGTAGACCACGGACCGCTGGTCCTCGTAGATCGGAACGAACGGCGGGGCCTGGAACCAGGCGATCGCGCTCGCGCTCAGGGGCTGGGCGATCTGACTGGGGTCCAGTGCGACGCCGGTGTACATCACCCCATCGATCGCGACGGCATTGATCGGCCGTTCGACGCTCGGCGTGGGGCTGTCATTTAGTTCCGACCAGGCCAGGGTCCGGTTCGATCCGACGAACAGGCCGGGCGTCGAGTCCCACGTCGCCGGATTCCCGTCGAAGCCGAAGATCATCGAGCTCAATCGGTGGTCCGACGCCACGGCCGCGGTCGGGGGGAGCGCGATCCCGATCCACATCCATTCGGCCGCGTCCTGAGCGGTCAACCCCTCTTGGAACCCGCCGAAGATGGCGGGCGGGGGATAGACGATGGCCGCGTTCGCGGCGAAGAGGACCACCACGGCGAGTCCGGCGGCCACCGCCGCCCGGCGGCCCGCGACATCGTGAGTCCGTCCGACCAACCGACCGATCCCGACCGCGACCATGAGACCCATCGGGATGAGCAGGTACTCCGCGAAGCGTCCGGGGCTCAGGGCCTGGGAACTGGAGAACGACGGAGCGACCGCGATGAGGAGACCCGAGAGGATCACCCCGAGGGCCAACGCCGCGATCCAGATCGGGATGAACCCTCCGAGGCGCGCGCTCGTCAACAATCGACGGCCCCCGGCGGCGAACGCGAGCAGGATCAAGAGGGGACCGAAGTAGAGGAGCGTCAGCGGCGTGGTGGTCTGGCTCGTACCCGGGAGTGGGACGACGAGCAGGAGGGCGACCCCGCCGGCGATCCCGACGAAGAACAGCGAGAGCTCGACGGAGTACTGGCGATCCCCCGGGAACTTGACCCGGAGCGGGCGGACCGTCCCCGAGCTCCGACGCCATCGCAGGAGAAGACCCGCGAGCGCGAGAACGAAGAACGAGGCCGCCGTGAGCCCCAGGAAGGTCGCGACGGGATCCGCGGCGACGGTGCTGTAGAAGGGACCGAACCCGTGGAGGACGATCGATCGGAAGTCGACCGCATAGAGCACCCAGTACGCCCACAGGACCGTGAGGAAGCCGCCCGTGAAGACGAGCTCGCGCAGCGGGAACCTTCGGCTCCAGCCCCCCGGTCGGATCAGCTCGAAGAGCGCGAGCGTCCCGATCGCGCTGAGCGCGAAGAAGAAGCTCGAAAGATGGTGGGTCACGATGAGCGCTCCTGACGTGAGCGCCAGAGGAAGGTACCACCGCGGATCGGTGCGGCCTTCGACGAACATCCACAGCCCCGCGACCACGAGAAAGTCCCCGAGCGCGAGCGGCGCGGGATGGGCGAGGGAGAAGAGCCGGGGCATCGCGACCGAGGCGAACCCGGCTCCGAGGATCGCGATCGTGTCGTTCGGGAACAACCGGCGGAAGAGGAGGAAGAGCGGAAGGACCGAGAGGACGGCCACCACGGGGACGACGAAGATCAACGCCGCCAGGGCGCCGACGCCCATCCCCTGGGCCGTTGCGCCGGCGAGGATGAAGATCCCGGGAAAGTCCGGGTACCCGAAACCCCAACCGGCGTAGGCGGCGCCGACCGGCTCGTGGCCCGTCGTGATGAGCAGCACGGTCAAGCGGTAGTACTCCCCGGTATCCGAACCGAAGAGGGCGAACCCGAGGAGCGGGGAGAGGACCAGGAAGACCAGGAAGAAGCAGAGCGCGAGCAGCCAGCAGAGGTCGGACCGCTCCATCGTCAGGGCCGCCTCCCAGATCCCGGATGCCGGGACACCGTCCCGTCAGGGGCGCAGATCATGACGGCCGGGTCCTCGAGCCCCTCCGCCATCTTCCTCGGTCGCCGCACGGGCGGATGGGTTCGGCAGGGCGACATTATGTATAAA
>JBARHO010000249.1:0-1632 GCA_049799275.1 Thermoplasmata archaeon | reverse complement strand
GCCGCCACCCGGTCGGCCGCCGGGGCATACTCTCGGGTGAGGTAGGTCAATAGGGTCGGGATGAGCACGTAGCTCATCGGGTTGCTCTCGAGCTCCCGGAGCTCCTTCAGGTCGAACAGCGCGCCCTCGAGCAGGAGCCGCAAGAGGAGATGGTCGAGCTGGCGCGCCGGAGGGAGCGAGGCCACCTCGATCTCCCCGAGCTGGGACAGGTACCTCTCGGCGGAGGTGGTCCACTGTTCGGTCGCTCCCCGGGACAGGTCCGGGAGCTTTCCATCGTACCGGTGCAGCCCCAGCTCGACGGCGGCCTGCGGGCGAAACGTGAAGAAATGGTCGACGATCCTCGGCTCGATCTCGGTCAGCTGATCCGACACGGTCCGTGGCTCTCCTGGTGGGACACCGCCGGGGGCGTTGAAGCTCTGCTAGCCCTTACTCTTTCGGCCGGTCGGCCGACCTCAGTAGAGATGGTGGAAGTGGGGGTCGAGGATCCGGGGTTTGAGGAGACGCATCTCGACCCGGGCCAAGGTCTCCGAAAGGCTGGCCTTGGAGACCTTGAGCATCTTCGAGAGCGCGGTGAGCGTGACGCGCCGGGGGACGTCATAGTAGCCCTCGACCACGGCGCGGTGGAAGATCTCGGACTGCCGTCGCGTGAGGCCCGGGATGCCCAGTTCGGAGGTCCCCGGACGTTTGGAGACGAGCTTCGGCTCGAGCCCGTACTTCCGGAGGCCGGCCATCAGGGCCCGCATCTTGCTCGCGGAGGCCACGATCACCCATTCCGAGATCCCGGCCTGGTGCATGTACGGCACCCGCCGCATGATCCGGAGCTTTTGCAGAACGGGAACGTAGAACGGGACGTCCTCGAGGATCTCGTACTCGGCCACGCCCTCTGAGCGCCCGAGGAGGGTGACCTTATGGATCCCGCGTTCCCGTCGGATGTCCCGCGCGATGCGATGCGCGTTCTCTCCATAGACCAGGAGCCGGGTCAGGTACTTCTTCGCGTCCACCGGGAGCACGTCCACCACGGCGAGACGCAGTTCCGGGTGGAGACGGGCAAAATCGTACCCGGCCCAGGGGGGGACCATCGGGATGCGCAATCGATAGGTGTAGATCGAACGCGCGTTCGGAACGGGACCCGACGCGTCGGCGGCCTCCGCCGCGGCCGGGCCCTGCCCCGGCAGGTCCGGGTCGGCCCCGGGCTCCCTGGCAGCGGTCGAGACCACTTCAGATCCTCCACGATTCGGGAGGGGATCGTCCGCCCTCGGGCCACGAGGCCCGTACGTGCGGGTCGAGAGGGTCGGGAGGAGGGTGGGACCGAAGGAATGACATCAATCGCGTATCCATGCGCACTCTATTAACAAGGTTGGACCCGTGCTATCGCGGGGACCGGGCGTGTGCCTTGTTCAGCGGGCATTCTCCACTCTAGACTTCCAAGGGAGGTCGACCGAACACACTTTCTCCAGCGGAAGCTGGCCCCGACGAACGCGGTGGAGCGACAATTCGTCGAGAGGTTGAGGGGGATCAACGAATCGCGTGCTCGGCTTCCTCCCTTGAAAGCCGAAGACGCCACCCATGGGACCTCTATACCCGCCCCCCTAACAGGTAAGGCACCGGCGTACGAATTCCTATCGATGGGCA
>JBARHO010000248.1:0-1741 GCA_049799275.1 Thermoplasmata archaeon | reverse complement strand
GATCACGCCCGCGGAGATCGGAAAGGTCTGGGGCATCGACGGCACCGCGATGGGGATCGGGCTCAACGTGCAACGAAAGAGCGTCCCCGCCCCGGACGAGGACACCATCACGATCAGCACCGAGGCGCTCCGGGTCGCGCTCATCCGCGGCGCGATCGATCCCCAGGAGATCGGAGCGATGTACGTCGGGAGCGAGTCGCACCCGTATGCGGTCAAGCCGACCGCGACCGTGGTCGCTCAGGCCGTGGGCGCGACGCCGAACCTGACGGCGGCCGACTTCGAGTTCGCCTGCAAGGCCGGCACCGCGGCGATCCAGGTCTGCCTCGGCCTCGTGGGATCGGGCATGATCCGCTATGGGGTGGCGATCGGCTCGGACACGTCGCAGGGGGCGCCCGGCGACGCGCTCGAGTACTCGGCGAGCGCGGGTGGGGCCGCGTTCATCATCGGGCGGGAGCGGGTGATCGCCCGCGTCCGCCGCACGCTCTCCTACACGACCGATACCCCGGACTTCTGGCGTCGGGAGGGCCAGCGGTACCCCAGTCACGGCGGCCGGTTCACCGGGGAACCTGCCTATTTCCGGCATGTGACGGAGTGCGCCCACAACATCATGGAGACCGAGGGCACGAAGCCGGCCGATTACGCCCACGTGGTCTTCCACCAGCCCAACGGCAAGTTCCCCCAACGCGTCGGAAAGCAGCTCGGGTTCAGCGATGCCCAGCTCAAGTACGGCCTCGTCACCCCGCGGATCGGCAACACCTACTCCGGGGCGGCGCTGATCGGGCTCGCGAACGTGCTCGATGTGGCCCAGCCCGGGGAGCGCATCCTCGTGGTCGGCTACGGGAGCGGGGCCGGGTCCGATGCGTTCGACATCGAGACGACGGAGGAGATCACGGGCTACGACCGGTCGTTCGGTGTCCCGGTGGAGGAGTACCTCGCGAACGGGGTCGAGATCCCGTACGCGACCTATGCCAAGTTCCGGGGCAAGATCCACATGGGAGGGACGTGAGCATGCGCGAGGTCGCGATCCTCGGCGTCGGGATGACGAAGTTCGGCGAGCTCTGGGACCGGTCGTTCCGAGAGATCGGCATCGAGGCGGGCTTCCAGGCGCTGGTCGACGCGAAGCTCTCGTCGGCCGACCTCGGGGCGCTCTATCTCGGCAATATGGCGAGCGGTTCTCTCATCGAGCAGGAGCACATCGCTCCGCTCATCTTGGACTACTCCGGCCTCGCCGCCCATCACTTCCCGGCGATCCGGGTGGAGGGCGGCGGGGCGTCCGGCGCCCTGGCCCTGCACCAGGGGTACCTCGCGGTCGCGAGCGGGGCCCACGAGTTCGTGGTGGTCGGCGGAGCGGAGAAGCTCACCGACGTCCCGGATGTGGCGGGCAACTGGATCGCGGCCGGTACCGCCGATCACGAATGGGAGGTGGTCTTTGGGGCCACCCTTCCCGGGCTCTGGGCGCTCGTCGCGCGCCGGCACATGTACGAGTTCGGGACCACGCGGGAGCAGCTCGCCTCGGTGGCCGTCCAGGCCCACGCAATGGGCGCGAAGAACCCGAACGCGCATTTCCGCAACAAGCTCACGCTCGATGCTGTGCTGAACGCCTCGCCCGTGGCCGAACCGCTCGGCGTGTTCGACTGCTCCCCGCTCTCGGACGGCGCGGCGGCGCTCGTGTTGGGACCCCTCGAACGGGCCCGCAAGTTCACGGACACCCCGATCCGGATCGCAGCGAGCCAGGTCGCCT
>JBARHO010000247.1:0-47223 GCA_049799275.1 Thermoplasmata archaeon | reverse complement strand
GCCCTCCGATGCAACACCTCCGGATCGACCGTGGTCCCGTCGACGAGCTCGGTCCTCCACGCCGCGAGGTCGACCCCGTACATCTGTGCGGAGGCGGGAGAGGCACGGCCCAAGGCGATCTGCACCGCCCGGGTGCGCGCCTTCGCAGCCGCGGCGTAGAGCGAATCCCGGTACTCGCTGAGGCGGAAGATCGTCGAGGTGGGGAGCGCATGGAACCGCTCCCGATCGCTCGGTCCGAAAAAGGTGACGAGCGCATCCGACCTCGCGATCGCCGCCCGAAGGTGGTCGCCCACTCGCCCCAGGTTCGACGGGCGGTTCTCAGCGACCGCCGCCCAGTAGGTCGGCTCGTCCTGGTAGAGGAGAAGGGGCCGGGCCCCCAAGCGGAGCGTTTCGAGGATGAACGCGTTCGCGTAGTCCAGCGTCTCGGACCAGCTCTCCACGACGACATGTTCGCCCGACCGAACATGCAGACACTTTCCGAGCACCACTCGGGCCATCTCGCGAGCGCGCGGGTCCGGAGGTGGAGGGGTCCGCATTGGCGCGACAACCGCGGCGGGCTTCTTGAACCCGTGGTGGCCCGTAACGCTGAGGTCGTAGCGTAAGCGGGATCCGGCGTCCTTCGTACCTACCTCATGGGGGGACGCTACCCACGAGAACGGACCGCTCGCGTCCGAGTACGTGGAAAGGAACAATCGGATGGCCCGGGTCGTTTCGCTACGACCGTGCGATCCTCGTCGAGAGACCCCGCGACGACCGGTCCGGTCGAGATCTCGTTCTACCCGGCTCCTCCACGCCTCTCGGGTCTCCAACCGGTCCAGACGAAAGTTGGGGCGCCGAGCCTGCCACGAACCGAGCTCTCTCTCGGCCGAGAGGCCCGGTAGCGTGGCGACGATGCTTACAGGTCGGCCCCGCCCCGTCGCCTGTTCGACCTCTCCGAGGAACCGGAGGAACTCTCGAAGGCGAGGGGCAGGGGATGGGGTCGCGGGAAGAAGAACGGACCCGACGCCCGAGGGGAGGGGGAGTACTTCCCGCGCCCACCGGCGGGAGAGATCTTGCACAGGACGGTCCGGTCCACTTCCCTGGCGATCCAACGGTCCCGGCGCACGGGGTCCCAACAGAAGAGCGAACGCGAGATCCGGCGAGCGGAGATAGAGGCCGACCACATCGCATGGTTCGAGGGGCAGGACGGGATCCGGGCGAAGGGGCAATGCCTCGATGCTCGCCGGTCGCACCCCGAACTCCGTCCAGAGCCGGCGTACGGTCGTGTGGCTGACATCGAACCGCCGGGCGAGGGTCCGCGTGCTCACCCGCCGGGGGCCGAGCCGGGCGCCCAGGGTCGAGGCCCGCAGGATCTCCTGGACCCGGGGATCCGGTATCCCCCCTCCCCTCGGGACCCGGACGCTCGACCGCTGGATCCCTCGAAGCCGCGCGGTCAGGAATCGCCGTCTCCAGCGCGCCGCGGTGAGTCGGCTCACCCCGAGCTGTCGGCCGATCTCGATGTCCTCCAGGCCGGCCGCGGCTCGGAGAACGATCCGAGCCCGCAGGGCCCTCACGTCGCGTGATGGATTGCCGCGGGACCAACGTAGCAGGAGCGCCCGTTCCTCCGGGCTCAGGTCGACGGGCGGCGCGACGCGCACGCCGGAAGTGAGGGGGAATGGGCTCTTAGCCCCATCGGGAAGTGGGACAAATGATAAGTTTCACACTAACTGTTCCAGTAGCCAGTTGCTTGATAATCTGTGACGGGATCGAGCCTACCATGGCGACAACGAAACGCACCAAGCGAGCTACCTCGGCGAAGGGGACGCCCCCGAGCCCTCAAGAGATCGCGCCGGGGATCTTCCTTGGAGGCTGGAACGACGCGCTCCACTTTTCGGGAAAACGGTTCTGTGTGCTCGACGAGGCTCCGAAGGACATGCCCCCGGCCACGCACGTTCCGATCTACGACGCGGGGACGGACGCCCCGATCCTCCCGAACCTGGATCGGGTCGCGACCGAGATGGCCGCCGCTCACCGGGCACACGAGCCCGTGCTCGTGTTCTGCGGACACGGGGTGCGTCGGTCCCCGCTCGCCGCCGCGTGGTACCTCCATCGCAACGAGAAGCTCTCCCTAGAGGAGGCCTACTCGCGGATCCGCGCGGTCCGCCCGAAGGTGGAGACCGCACGCGAGTGGATCGGGAACTGGAAGGAGCTCGAGCCGTAGGCCCCGCGAGGACCTCCCCATGCAACCTGAATCGGACCCGGATGCCCCCTGGGTCTCCGAACTCGCTGCGGTCAGCGCCGCGCGGTCGATCGGAGCGATCCGGGACGGCCAGGCAGAGAAGGGGCTCTTCCGACAGCTCGACCAGATGCATCGTGAGGAAGGGCGGGGCTCGTACATCGAGATCGACGCCCCGATCGAGCTCTATGCCCTGGTCCGTCTCCTCCGCCCTCGACACGTCGTGGAGGTGGGGGTCTCCTCGGGCGTCTCGTCGGCGTACTTCCTGCGTGCGCTCGAGCGGAACGAGCGGGGAACCTTGCACTCCGTCGATCTGCCCAAACCCGACACTCGGTCGGCTGCGTCGCGTCGGAACCCGTCCTGGAGCATCCCGCCCGGCCGTTCATCCGGCTGGGCGGTCCCGTTCCGTCTGCGGAAACGATGGGACCTGCGGATCGGGGACAAGAAAGAGGTCCTTCCCTTGCTGGCCGAGGAGCTGGGGGAGATCGACCTGTTCCTGTACGATGTGCCGCACTCGGACCCGCGGGCGTTCCGGGAGTTCTCGTTCATCGATCGGCGCTTTCATTCGGGATCCGTCGCGCTGGTGGACCATGGTGGGACGCAGGAGATCTGCCCCAGTCTCCGGCGCTGGGCGGTGCGCCGGGCCGCCGCACCCATACGCCGAGAGCGTCTGGGACTTTCGGCGTTCCGCTGCCCGTAGGGAACGCTCGGACAACGCGGGACGGGTGGTCCGATGCTCGCGCTGAGTCTCCCGGTCGTCGTCCTCGTCGTCGCCGCGCTCGCGTTCGCGTGGAGCATCGGGGCCCACTACACGGGAGCGTGCATGGGGATGGCCTACGGTTCCGGTGCGATCGGACGGGATCGCGCACTGATCGGAATGGCCCTCCTGACGGTCGCGGGAGCGGCGATCGCGAGCGGTAAGGTCGTCGGGAACATCGGTCTCGACCTCGTTGCGGCATCCGAGCTCTCCGTCGTCGCCGCGGCCGCCGTGGTCCTCACGGCGTTCGCGCTGACGACCGCCTACAACTACTACAAGATCCCCACGTCGACCATCCAGATCTTCGTTTTCTCGTTGATCGGCGTCGCGCTGGGGGACCACGTCCCGGTACACTGGGAGAACATCGGTGGGCTCGTCGCCGTCTGGGTGGGCGCCCCCATTGCCGCCCTTGCGATCGGCTACCTCGTCACTCGCGCGTTGCCCCGGGATCGGCCTTCCAAGGGAGGGACCGGGAACGTGGTCCGCTGGGGCGGGACCTCGTCGGCCCAACTTCTGGTGGTCATGGCCCTCGCCGCTTCGTTCGCGATGGGGGCGAACGACGTTGCGAACGCAACGGCGGTCTTCGTTTCCACCGGGCTCACCGGTGTCCTCCTAGCGGGGGTCATCGGAGGTATCGCGCTCGCCGTCGGCGTCCTCACGTGGGGCGGGCGCCTCCTGTCGACCGTCGCAACGGACATTGTAACGGTGGACCGGCCCATGGCCATCGCCGCCCAATCGGCCCAGGCGGCCGTCATCTTGACCAGCGTGGTGCTGCTCGGCGCCTTCACCTCGATGAACCAGGCGCTGGTCGGGGGAATGGCCGGGGCCGGCCTCGCCCGGGGAGAACGGACCATCCACTGGCCCGTCCTCCGCGGGATCCTCGTCGGGTGGGCGGTGGGACCGATCTCGGGACTCCTCGCTGGAGCAGGGGTGATCTCGCTCGCGATCGCCCTGGGTCTCCATCCGTAGCGTGCCTTCGCGCGCTCCCGGCTTTCACGGCCGCACGGAAAGCCCCCACCAGCGATCACAGCGCGCGTCCTCCTGCCCGGGGCAGATCCCCGGCGCCTTCGGCGGACCGGGACCCGATGGGCCAGCCCGCTTGCTGCGCCGGGGCGAGGCTGTAAATTCCGGGAGCCCATGACAGGGAAGTGCCCCCCACGCGCCAGCTCGCCGCGATGCTGCTCACCGACATCGTCGGGTACTCGTCCCTGACCCAGCGGGACGAGCGACGGGCGCTCCAGCTCCTTCGGGCCCAAGAGCGGTGCGTCCGTCCGGTCTTTCGTAGCTTTCGAGGTCGCGTGGTCAAGAGCCTCGGCGACGGGTTCCTCGTGGAGTTCCCGAGCGCCCTATCGGCCGTGAACTGCGCGATCCGCGTTCAGAGGGCGGTCTCACGCGCGTTCCCCCCCTCCGCCGCGGAGCGCATCGAGCTCCGGATCGGGGTTCACCTGGGAGATATCGTTCGACGGGGAAAGGACGTGTTCGGCGACGCGGTGAACATCGTCGCCCGGATCGAACCGATCGCGGAGCCGGGGGGCGTGTGCGTGACGCAGCAGGTCTATGATCAGGTTCGGAACAAGGTCGGTGCCCGATTCGAGTCGATCGGCACCCCCGAGCTCAAGAACATTCGCTTGCCGATCGCGGTGTTCCGGATCGATCTTCCTTCCGCTCGACCGGCGACCCCTTCCGCCCCCAGCCAGGGCCAGCCCCGTGTCGGCGTTCTGCCTCTCCTCAACATCGGCGGCCGGACCGAGGACGAGTACTTCGCGGACGGGATCACCGAGGAACTGATCCAGACGATGTCCGGGATCGTGGGCCTCCGGACGATCGGCCGAAGCTCCACCATGCGGTTCAAAGGTAGCACGCGCCCACCCTCGGAGATCGCGCGAGAGCTCGGGGCCAACGCGATCGTCGAAGGATCGATCCGGACCGCGGGGAATCGCCTCCGGGTGACGGTCCGGCTCTTGGATGGCCGCAGCGAGGAGTCCCTCTGGTCCGAGACCTACGACCGGGAGATCGGCGACGTGTTCCGGGTCCAAACGGAGATCGCCGAGCGCGTGGCGAGCGCACTGAGGGTCGAGATGGTGGGTCGCGAGCAGAACGTGTTGCGTCGGCCCATCACCTCGGACTCTGCCGCCCACTCGGCGTACCTGAAGGGGCGCTATCTTCTCAACCAGCGCAGCCGGGAGCCACTGTTCAGCTCGTTGGAGAGCTTCCGGACCGCACTTAGATTGGATCCTCATCTCGCCGAGGCCCAGGCGGGCCTGGCGGACGCATACAGCCTCCTCGCCTGGCTCGAGTTCCTCCGCCCCCGAGAGGCCTTTCCTCAGGCCAAGAAGGCCGCGCTGAGGGCGATCGAGCTCGATCCCTCTCTCGCGGAAGCGCACACCTCGCTGGGATTCGTGCAGTTCCTCTACGACCGGTCCTGGTTGGAGGCGGAACGGGAGTTCCGTCGCGCCATCTCGCTCAATCCGAACTATCCCGTCGCCCACCAGTTCTATTCGGATCTGCTGAAGGCCGTCGGACGTCTCGACGAGGCCCAATTGGAGGTGCGCCGGGCCCTCGAGCTCGACCCGTTGTCCTTGGCGATCAACACGGCCCTCGGACATGTCCTCTACCTCAGCCGACAGTACGACGCGGCGATCGAGCAGTATCGGAAGGCGCTCCGCTTGGATCCCAACTTCGCTCAGGCCCGACTGTGGTTCGGTCGACCGTTCCTGGAGAAGGGAATGTTCACGGAGGCGATCACGGAGGTCCGTGCGGCGGTCCGACTGTCCCACAAGAGCACGATGAGCCTCGCGGTACTCGGGCACGCCTACGCTTCGGCCGGGCAGCGACGCCAGGCGAACCGGATCCTGGGCGTACTGCGCGACCGGGCGCGGTCCGCGTACGTGCCCTCGTACTGGATCGCCATGGTGTACGTCGGTCTCGGCGACGCGGACCATGCCTTCGAATGGCTGGAGCGAGCGGACAAGGAGCGGTCCGCCTGGCTGGCCTGGATCAAGGTCGAGCCCCGGTTCGATCGTCTCAGGTCCGATCCCCGATTTTCGAGGCTCCTACGCCGATTGAAGCTCACCTAGGGACGGGGAACATCTCACGCCGATATCCATGGGTCCACCCCGACCGGGAGGGGAACGGGACGGGGGGGGGACCGAAGATCGCGGGTGACGACCTCCGGCGACCGTAAATCCACCCGTCCTTTCCAGATCCCCATGCAACCGAACCTGACGCCGCGACTGGCCCCGTATCTCGCGGTGAAGAACGCGGGGGGACTGGTCCGCTTCATCGAAGAGGCTATGGGCGGCATCGCCGGGTTCCAAGAGAAACGACCGGACGGCACCCTCGGACACGCAGAGGTCCGCGTAGCGGACGGGCTCCTCATGATCGCGGACGTTCCCTCCGAGCGGCCGCTGTTCCCTGCGATGCTCCATCTGTACGTCCCCGATGCGGATGCCGCCTATGCACGAGCTCTGAAGGCGGGGGCATCGAAGGTACAAGACCCCACCATCGCACCGAATGGGGACAAGCGAGGCGGCGTCCGGGACGCTTGGGGGAACGAGTGGTGGTTCACCTCGCTCCGAGAACCGGGCGCTCGATCAGATCCGAGATAGGGGGTCCTCCCGGATCCCAACCGGAGCCGGGCGGAGGAGCTCAGGCCTAGGCTCGCCGTCCCGGAGCTCGTACCGACCTGGTCGCGATCGCCTAGGCATGTCCCCGCTCGAGTGAGGAACGGGCGCGCGTCGCCGCCTACGAGAAGGCCACGAGCAGCGGCACGAGGTTCGCCACGTTCGGCGTGCCCCAGCCTGAGGCGTCGTCCCATCCGGATCTCGCGTTGAACCCGACCGCGCTCCCATACACGGCATTGTTGCCGGCCGTGATGTCGTGGAAGGCCAGGTGGTAGAGCAGGGGTATCTCACCGATCAGATACAGGGTGGGATTGATGAACCCGATCGAGCCCCGGTGGTGCTCGGCGGCGTATTGGTCCGCGAGGGCGGCGATCGACGACCACTCTGGCGACCCGAAGCTCGTTCCGACCGCGAGGCTCCACCCGGCTTGCGAGGCGACCGCGCTCGAGTACATGTAGCCCGCCCCCGACGCCGCGGCGTCGGCCGAGACGTCCGGGGTCGCCCGCGATGGAAGGCCGAGCCCGCTCTGGTACCACGGCGTGGGGAAGATCAGGCTGGGCGCGCCTCCCGAGGCGAGGTCGAACTCGGGCTCGTTCCAGACCTGTTCGCCTCCGTACCCGGCCGCCGTGCATGCCGCCGGTGACCGAGGGATCAGGACGTTCAGCTGGCAGGAGGGCGTGTTCAGGAACGTGACCAATCCCAGGCTGCACACGGTCGCTGTCCCGCAATGCGGGATCGTGGTCCCCTCATAGTACGGGTCCCCTTGGGTGCCCCCGACCGCCGTGACCCACGGCGAGGACGACGGGTAGATCGGGTTCGCCGAGGTGAAGCCACAGGGGCTCGGGAACGCATCGCAGAGCCCGGAGTTGTCGGCTCCCCAGTCACCGGCGGCCGCGAAGACGGTGGTGCCCCCCGCGGCGGCGAGACGGTAGGCCTGCTCGCCGACAGCGAGCGTCTCCTGGACATAGGCCGGGCTACAGTCGCCGGACGGGTGGTCGGTGTCGTCGAAGCACGTGCCATGGAGCATGTCGAGCTCCGGGTCGCCCCAGCTCTGCGACAGGATGCTGTGCGGGAAGATCTGGACGGCCGACAGTACGGCCTCCTCCAGCGTAAGATCCTCGTCGTTGGCGGCGACGAACAGAACGATGTGCGCGCCCGGTGCCAGCGAGTGGACCGACTGGACATCCTCGGCGATCTCGTTGCTCCATCCGACCTGGTCCGGGTCGTTCGGGTCGAAGACCGGGCAGACGCCGGCCTGGCAGACGATCTGGATCTTCGTGTAGGGTAGTCCGAACATGGCATCGAAGGTGTTCAGGTCCGCCTGTACCTCGGGGTACCCGAAGGCGTCCACGATGACGACCGTCTGACCGGAACCATCCAGGTCGGACGGGAAGTTGTAGGCGACCTTCAGATCCGCGGGGGTGTAGCACAGGAGGATCAAAGGGCTACTTGCGTTCCCGAAGTTACAGTACGGGCTCGGCTGGTCCGACGCGACCGTCCTTCCCAGATACACGGTCTGCAGGTCGAGAGCCGTCTTGGAGCCGGGGCCGTGAGAGGCTGCGGGGAGGATGTCCCCAGCGAGCGCCACGAAGCCTGCCGAGCTACACAGCACCAGCACCGCGATACCAACGGACGCGATGAGGGTCGATCCCCGGCGGAAGATCCCAGCCGAACCCGCTCGAGCTCCCGGACGCCACAGCCCCATGGCTGGTGCGATCGCGATCGGAGGCTCAATGCTGGCGCTTAGCGGATGACCGGGATCCGACGGTCGGCGGCGGAAACGGCAGATTTCGATCACCGCGTGACCGGGATCAAATGTTGAAGAGCAGTGCGAACGATAGCGCCGTCAGGGAATGTCGAGAGTGGGATCGGCCGCCCCGTCGCTTCCGAGCGTTGGGCGAGCGCTGGACAGCGCCCCCCGAACGCAGCTCGCTGGCAGCGGGCGTGCCCGTCCTCGGTCAACCAGCGAACGGGGCAGCGCGCTCGGTTCCTTGGATCTCGCTATCCTGCGAGAGTGCTCGGGCGAGGGGCCCGCCGGACTGGGGTTCGATCCGAGGCGGTCGCCGGAACTCATCGCCAAGCGACTCGGAGTTGGTCCGGCGACGGTACGTCGCCACCTGTCTGTGTGGCGCACTCGGGGTTTCCTCCTCGGGTACGACGTCCTTCCCCATCCCGGGCTGCTGGGGGGCCGCTTGGCCGCCCGAATGATCGATTTTCCGGATCCGGTCGCCCAAGAGAGGGCCATCGATCCCCTGAGCCTCATGGACGGGATGATCCAGATCGTTCCGGCCCGGACCACGCTATTGGCGATCTACTTCGTCGACTCGGAGCCGGGGGCCGAACGGCGATCGAGGCAACTTCAGATCGCCGGGGGGACGAAAGAGATCGGGCCCGAGATGTCCTTCGAGTTCCCTCCGTGCTCGCGCCGAATGTCACGTCCGGACTGGCGGCTCGTGCTCGCGCTTCGGCAGGATCCTGAGGCGAGCATGGCGGAACTCGCGGCGGAGGTCGGTCGATCCGCGAGGGCGACGTCCCGCAGGTTCGATTCCCTGCTCGATGAAGGAGCGCTGATGTTCGATCCGATCTTCGAGTTCTCCCGTTTCTACCAGACGCTCGCGGTCCTGGTCGCTACCGTCGGACCCCCCGAGACCAGTGAGAGGATCACCCGTCAGATCCGAGGACTGTCTCCGCAAGCCATCCCCTGTTGGGGCCCGACGCCGCCCGATCCGAACGGGGAGACGGCGACCCTGTCCCTTTGGGTCTCTGCGCCAACGACCGCAGAGCTCGATGAACTGACCGCGCACGTGGCCCATATCCCAGGCGTACGCCACGTGTTCCTCTGGTACGGCCGATCCATCTTGCCGATCCGGCCTTGGTTGAACGAGCGGATCGAGACCGTCCTGCGATCGAGCGAACCCGCTCGGTAACGTCCTCGAAGGCCCGCCCTCGTTCACTGTGGGACCATGGCCAAACGGCCCCGATCCTAGCGAGGGCCCCGGGCGGCCGTGCTCGGTTCGAGGTCGATGGACCTCGAACCTTTCCGAACGCCGTTCGGGCCGTCGCGGTCAAATATCCCTAGAAGTAGTGCGCCCGCCAGCGCGGGCATAGTGTAGTCTGGTTATCACATAGGCTTGCCAAGCCTATAACCCGGGTTCAAATCCCGGTGCCCGCACGGGCCCCAGGCTCGCGTTTCCCCACCGTTCACGCACAGCGCTGCGGCGAAGCCAGCCGGCAGCCGACGGAGAGCTCGACGACCCACTTCCGCTCCCGGCCCAGCCAGAGCTGGCGAGTTGGGTGGGACGAGTCTATATCCGCCTCTGGCGGTCGACGCCCTCGGGGGGACGCCGTAGAGCGACCAGCCATGACCGAAGGTTACCGGAGATCCGGGAGAAGGAGCAGGACGCTCCAAAGAGCCCTCGCGATATCGATCGCGGTCCTCGCAGCTCTGCTGCTGTCCGCACCCCTTACTTCCGCATCGACCACCTACAAGCTAACGATCCGGGTCCTGTCCAGCGGCTCTCCGGTCTCCGGGGCCATCGTCTCGTACCGCTCCGGATCGACCTGGGTCCAGATCGGGGATCCCACCACCGCTGCCGGGTACACCTCCGGTAATTTCGCGGACGGTACCTACGAGCTCCGGGCCACGGCCGCCGGATTTTCGGCTACCTATACCAATGTCACGATCAACGGCGCCAGTTCGACGACGACGATGTCCCTATCCAGATCCTCGAGCGGATCGTTCCCCACCCCGATCCGACACGTCGTCGTCATCATGGACGAGAACGCTGCGATCGCCGCTGCGCTAGCCCAGCCCTTCTTCAGCTATCTCGCGCACACCTACGCCTACTCGGACAATTTCTTCGCGGTCCACCACAATTCGCTCAATGACTACATCGCGGCCACGTCCGGGGTCACGAGCTTGGCCTTCAACCAGACCGAGACGAACATCGGCGACCTCCTGGACACCGCGGGCCTTTCCTGGGGGAGCTTCATGCAATCCATCCCCTACCCGTGCGATGTCACCAATACCACGCTGTACAACCCCGGCCACGACCCGTTCATCCATTACCAGGACATCGCGTCGAACCCGTCGGTCTGCAAGGCCAAGGTGCTCCCGCTCACGAACTTCAGTGCCGACGTGAACGCCAGCGCTCTCCCCGCCTACTCCTGGATCAGCCCCAACCAGATCGACGACGGGCACGGAGCCCCGGGTCCGGGGAACCTGACGGCGGCCAACGACTGGCTGAAGTCCTTCCTTTCCCCGCTCGTCAACGACTCCTCGATCTTCTCGAACACGGTCTTCTTCATCACGTTCGATGAGGGCTACGGGAACCTCCCGTACGGGACCGGGGGGGGGCAGATCCTCACGATCGCGGTCAGCCCGTACGCCCGCCATGGTCTCGCCTCCGTGATCCCCTACGACACCGTGAGCCTGCTCACGACCACGGAATGGCTGCTCGACCTGGGACGCACCGGCCACAATGATTCGTGGACGCGATCGCCCCCGATGACCGACCTCTTCACCTTCGACCCTATCTATTCCGTGACCGGGACGGTCACCTCCTCGTCCGGCACCGTGCTGGCCGGCGCGAACATCACGGACCCCGTCTACACGTGGACCACCTCCAGATCCGCAGGGACGTTCACGCTCTCCCCGGCGAACGGGACCTACAACGTGACCGGCACCGCTGCGGGATACTTCCCGGACGAACAGACCCTCACCGTCAATGGAGCGTCGATCTCGAACTTCGATCTGGTCCTCGCCCCGAACCCCATCTACTTCACGAAGTATGCGATCACGGGGACCGTCGAGACCTCATCCTCCGTGCCGATCGGAAAGGCGATGATAGACTGGATCCAGAACGGTTCCCTCATGACGAGCTCCACCAGCTCGAAGGGCCAGTTCACCGCCCAGATCCCGAACGGGACCTATTTCCTTCAGGCGAACGCGAAGGGGTATGAACCGGCCCTGATCGCGCTCGTCGTCTCCGGGGCGGCCGAGTCGGTCGCGACGTTCAAGCTCGCGACCCTCTCGCCCACGACCAATTTCCGTGTCACCGGCCGAACGGACTATTCGAACGGTACGTCGCTCGCGGGCGCCACGGTATCTACCTTCAACCAGACCGGCGTGACCCAGATGGTCTCGAACCCCAATGGGTACCTCTTGGAGTGGCTGCCGAACGGAGAGTACGTCTGGACGATGCAACGGTCCGGCCTGATCTGGGAGGTCATGACCGGGACCGTGGACAATGGCTGGCTGGAGATCCTGCCCTACTTCGCGACGGCCGTGCTCCGTTCGGTCACGGTCACGATCGAATCCTCCTCGGGGTCCCCCGTGACCTCCGGCACGGTGAACTTCATCGTGGCGGGGGAGACCGAATCGACCTCGATCGGGAGCCACGGAGTGGCCACGTTCTATGTTCCCGGAGGGGAGACCTACGGGTTCACCGTGGTCGCTCCCGGGTACACCTACTTGACCAAGCTCGTGACGGTCTCGGGGTCGAACCTCAACCTCGGCGTTCTGAAGCTGACGGCCTAAGGGTCGCGAGCTCCCTCGGACGTTCCCGCGCTGGTGCTCCCTCGGTCAACCAGCTCGGCCGATCCGGATCCCGCGGGGACGGCGGCCGATCGTGACCTCGCTTCAGGACGGTCGACGACGTTTTCGCGCGGATCGGGCCCTTGGAACCGGTTTGGGAGCCGGGGCGACCGCGCCGGGCAGGATCTCGCTCTCTTTGGCGTCGGGCGCGTTCGAGTCGAGCATCGTGACCCCCAGCCTTCGATAGATCTGGGGGACCACCGCGTCCTTCCAGGCCTGCTCTTCCTCCTCGCGTCGGTGCGAGCTACGGCTCGGCCATCCCAGCTGTCGCCGGACCTGTTCGCTCAACAGCGACCGCTCCCGTTGGCTCAGGAACGAGTGCTCCGTCCTCAAGTGGCTCTCGAGCCCGCTGCTACTATGGTAGAAATCCGTGCACTTCGGCACCGGGCAGGGGAACGAGACCGGGGAGCCCCAGTGGTTCCGCGTCATGCCCGCTCGGCCCTCGACGTTCCCGGCACGTTGTGACCGGGACCCTGGTCGGGACCTTAAGGGTTCACTTTCTCAGAAATGACCTCACTTGTAGGACAGGGGTCGTACGGGCTCCGTCGGAACGCTCCCGGGATCGTCCCCGACACGCCGGAACGAGCCGGAAGAGTGCGGGTCCCCGGACCCCGGTGACCCGACCGTCCGAACGGGGAGAACGGGCCGCCCGTCCCGCGTCCATAAGATGGGATCGGGGCGACCGACGCAGAAGGGACCGTCGGTCGGACCACGCCCATCGCGCGAAGCGTTTTGTGCGCTCCGCCCGTAGCAGCCCTCGGATTGAAGCCATCCGCCAGCTCGAGCCGGATCGTACTCCCCCACGAGCTGCGCCAGTTCTTCAGCGGACCGGGACCACAGACCCTGCTCGTCCGAGGAGCTCCCGGTTCTGGAAAGACAACGCTCGCGCTCTCGCTCCTCGAGCTCTTCGCGGGCCAGCGCTTCTACATCTCGGGTCGGGTACGCCCGAGCGACCTCGCCCGGTCGTTCCCGTGGCTCCCGCTCGCGCGCGTGAAGGACCCGTGGAAGGTCCTGGACCTGAGCGCGAGCCCGAGCTCCGCGGAGGAGGCCGCCCGGCTCTCCGTCCTGGTGAACCGGGTGCGACAGGACCATGAGGACCGCACCCGGAACGAGCGACTGTGGCTCCCGGGCGCGGTCCAGGAGGCCTGGGCGCGACTTGACCGCTCGACCCCGTGCATGGTCGTCCTCGATAGCTGGGACGCGTTCATCGAGCAGTACCTGGGGCGCTCCGAGCCCTTGGTGGACGGGGTCCCCGCCCGGGAGGACATGGAGCGGTTCCTCCTCTCCCTGCTGCAAAGCGAGAACCTCAAGACGGTCCTGATCAACGAGTCCGCCGAGCGCACCCACCTGGACTACCTGGTGGACGGGATCTGCGTGATCGCCTCCGAGGCCTCCGGTGAGCACATCGAGCGGTGGCTCTCCTTCGAGAAGTTGCGTAGCGTTCGCATCGAGACCGCGAACTATCCCTTCACCCTCGACGGTGCCCGGTTCCGAGTGTTCCCGCGGTTCCCCCCGTCGGGCGCAACGCCGCGTCCCCCGGAGCCCGATCGCTCCGAGAACATCTCTTCCATGTTCCCGGGCAGCCGCGACCTCGAGAGGGCCTTTGGTCGGCTGCAACCGAACGCCCTGACGCTCATCGAGCTCGAACCTCAGGTACCGCGGTCGGTCCACCGCATCCTGCTCTTTCCGATCATGACCGTCGCCATGCGGTGCAAGGGCCGGGTCCTGCTCGTACCACCTCCGACGCTCGATACCCAGGATTTCTTTGTAGGGATCCGCGACCAGATCCCCGCCAACGAACTTCAGAACCGGCTCCGCATCCTGAGCCTGTTCCCGAACGCCACGATGGCCCGAGAGGCCCCATCGCTCTTCCTCTCGCCCCAGCGGATCACGTGGACCCGGAAGGAGCTCTCGATCCCCGGCGTTCCGGACGCTGCCTTCACGAGGGCGGCGAGAAGGCGGCCGGGCCCGAACCTGCTCATCTCGTACCTGTCGGGGATCGAGGCATTGGTCCCTCCCTCGGCGGACATCCGCGTCCGCGAGATGTTCCCTCGGCTCGCCCGAATGATGTTCGGTCCCCGGAACACGTACCTCGTGGGCATCGGACGGAGCGACGATCCCGACTTCCGCGAGTCCACGACGGTCGCGGCCGTGCACCTTCGGATCAGCAATCGTCGCGGCCGCATCGTCGTCCGCGGGGAGCGTCCCTACACCCCGGAGTATGTGCTGGAACAGGACCTTCGGTCGCCCGCGCCGTACTCACTGACCCGATTGATCTGACGGCCGATCCGGCGGCGCCGGCGGTCCGACCCGCGGATTTTTTAGACGTACCTTCAGGCCGGGTCTCATCGTTCGGCCGGCGCGGAAGGGGGACCGTTCGGGACCGGGGCGGAACTTCGCTGGCGGGGCCACCGGACCCATACGACCGCGAGGGCGATCGCGACCGAGCCGCCCAGGGCCGCACCGACCCAGAGGATCCACGGGATGGGGGCCGCCGCCGTGGCCGGGTCCTGGGAAGAGGCCGGATGGTCCCAGACCCAGAGGTCATTGAGCTCCGCGGAGGACGAGCCCCACGTCTGGCCCCCGAAGAGCATCGTCCAGCCATCGACCGGGTCGTAGAGCACCCCGTAGCCGGTCCGACCCGAGGGTGTCGTCGGTCCGGCCGCCGTCACGTTCGTCCAGTCCGACGTCCAGCTCTCGGGGGAGAGCGTCCAGGTCTGCAGGGTCGGTCCGCCCGCGACCACGAAGACCTTGTCCAGGACGCCGTCGTAATCCATCCCTACGTAGGGAAGGGCCGGGGGAGAGCCGTTGAGCGGGCGGGTCGACCACCCGCCGTCCTCATAGAGCCAGGTATCGTTGAGGGCCACCGACGGTCGGAAGACGGTAGCGATCGACTCCCCCCCGAACAGGAGGACCCCCTCGTCGCCCGGCAGGTACGCGAGCGCTCCTCCTCGCCTCGGCGGGGGGATCGACACGCTGGGAAGCCGTCCCCAACTGCCGTCATGATACTGCCAGGTGCTGTTGCGGGCCTCCCCCGTATAGAGGAAGATCGAACCGGACTCGTTGTCGTAGACCATCTTGGGAGACGCACAAGGTCCGGGTCCGCTCGCGAGCGTGGGCGTGAGATCCGTCCACTCAAGGCCGGCCGACACCGATCCCGAGAGGGACCAGGTGCCGTTGTACGCGCTCCCGTTCGGGAGCTCTCCGCCAAAGAGGAGCAGGTATCCGTCGACCGCATCGTAGGCCATCGAAGCATTGGTCAATGGCGGCAAGGGCTCCGGAAGGTGGGAGGGGTCCGCGCTCACCTCGGCCGGGTCGGCCGGCACCCACGTGATGTTCCGAGGCACGAGGGTCCAGGTGTCGTTCAGGACGACGTTCCCCGGCCCCGTTCCGCCGTACAGGACCACACGGCCCAGAGCCGGATCGTAGGCCCACGCCGCGCCCTGTCGGGACCCGGGAAGCACTTGGACGTCCCCCGGCCCGGTGATGTTCGACCAACCAGGAATGTACGCCCCGGGTGCGGTCGCGTCCGCCCCCGTCGAGAAGGATCGCGACCCCGGGTCCGGGCCGATCCCTCGGGCCTCCGTGCGAACGGCCCCCAGATCCAGAGCAGAGCCCAGGAGCACGATCACGGAGATCGTGAGCAGCGCCCCCCGCCCCATCGCGCGCGAGCGTCCGCAGCGACCGCATCGCCCCACGCGCGGTTTTATGATCGGTCCAAGGTTATAAATGCCGGTCCAGAGGTAAATTCCTCGACCGTTCCGGTCGGAGCCAACGCGACCGAACGCCACATGATCGATGACGTGGTCGCAGCTCGATGTCGAAGCGGCGATCATGCTGCTGACGGCCGCCGCGATCGCGTACTCCGCGATGCAGTTCGTCTTCCTTCGGGGGCGTCATCGCCCGACCGAGCAGGTCCGTAAGCAGGGCCAGGCCTTGCGTCGGGCCGGGGCCCGATCCATCGGAAAGGAGTACGGACCGGGACTTGGCCTCGCCGCCGTCCTGGCGATCCTCATCGTTTCCGTTCCGTCGCACCTTTCTTCCGGGATCGCCCTCAGCCTCCTGGTCGGCGCGGTCGGCGCGTTCCTCCTGATGCTGCTGGCCGTCGTGGCCTGCGTCGGTACGTTCCTTAGCCTCACGCACGATCTCGAGGGGGAGCGTCCCATACGCGCCCGTTCCGAGCCGGTCGTCGCGGCCTCGGCGTTCGGATGCGCGATCCTGGCCGGCGTGTTCGGGATGCTCTTGGCGGTCTATCTCGCCTCGAACGGGAACGTGGCCGATCTGGTCGGGGTGGCCGTCGGCGCCTCGCTGATCAGCCTGAGCGCGCTCACCCTGCGCAGCCTCCGTCCGACCGGTCCCGTCCCCTCCGCTCGACCGACGCGGGACCCGGTAGGATCGTTCTCGGCGGCGCTCTCTGAGGGAGCTCTGCTCTCGAGCGACCTCCTCGCGTCCCTGTTGGTCGGCGCGGGTGCGGCGGCGCTCTTCGCGTACCGGGACTCGGTACCTCGCGATCTCTTCTCGAACGGCATCCTCTTTCCGCTCTTGATCGGCGCGTGGGGCGTCGTCGCCGCGATCGTGGGGACGGCGATCGCCTCGAACTCGAGACCGGGGCCGACGCCGGGGGCGCTCTATCTCGGATTGCTCGTCGCGGTCTTCGTGACGGTCCTGGGTCAGGCCATGCTGGTCATTCTCGTGATGAGCTCCAACTTCGGGGTCTTCTTGGCCGGGCTCTCGGGGACGGCGGCCGGGTTCGTGGCGATGGCAGCGTTCCTGCTCCCCTGGTCGTCCCGTTCTGAGGGGTCCTCCGGTGACCTGGGCCCGACGGGGGAGCGGGTGCCCGAGGTCGCCACCGCGGCCCGGTGGTCGGGACGCGCGTCGGCCGCGCTCGCCTTCGGCGCAGTGACGCTGGGTTCGGTCGGCGCGTATGCCGCGGTCGGTTGGGGAGGCGGACCCACGGATCTCGCCGGGGTCGGCCTCGACTTCAACCTGTTCGGATTGGTCATCGCGGGGGCCGCGATGGTCGGTTTCGCCGGCCCGGCCCTGATGCTCGGCGGGGTCGCCATGACCTGTGGGTCCACCGCCGCGGTCGCCGGGGCCGCCACCAGTTCGACCATCTCGTCCGAGCTCGGGGATTTCTTCCATCGTTCCGCCGTCGCGGCCCGGACGGCCGCGGCCGGGCTCGCCCCGGTGATCGCCGCGATCACCGCGTTGGGTCTCCTGGCGTCCTATGTGGTGGTCCTCGCGAATGCGGAGAGCATCACCGTCGTCTCTCTGGCGACCCAGTTGGCGGTGAACGATCCGTTCGTGTTCTTCGGCCTGATGATCGGGGCGCTCGGGGCCATCGTTCTCGATTGGATCCTCTTTACGGACGTTCGGAAGGTCGAGATCGCTCGCTCCTCCGGGCAGGGGGAGGCGATCGCCTGGCGGTCCACGCGGACCCTCGTACCGCTGGCCCTCCTCACGGTCGGGGTGCTCGTGCTGGGCCTCGGGTTCGGTGCCCTCGCCGTCATCGGGTTCATCGTAGGGTTCCTTCTCGCCGGTCTCCCGCTTGCGTTGCGGGGAACTGACGGTGCGAGCTCCGGGCACGTGGTCCGGGCCGATCGCCCCACCGACGATGGTACCTCCGACGTCGCGCCCGACCGCCTTCGGATCGCCTTCGCCGCGATCCTCCGGCTGACCGTTCTCGGAGGGTTGACCATCCTACTGCTGGCCGGTACGTTCCACCTCGTGAGCGGGACCTAGGCCCACAGTGCGTACGGCGATCTCGATCCGCGCGTGGAAGGGCGATCGGACGAACGACACCGGTCCCGAACGGGGAGGGCTCGGAGAGCTCGAACGCGAGAGCGGTCTAGGGCGGAGCGAGGCCGTAGAGCGGTACCTGGCCCACGACCGCGCCGGAGCCGGCCGTGTCGTAGAAGACGACCGAGCACAGACCGGGCTCCTGGTAGCACCAGGGAGGAGCGCCGTGGAAGTCGTCATCCTCCCCGCTGCACTCGGTCGAGTCGGGGGGGTAGAGCCCGTGCGTGCATCCCCAGTCCTTGAACCCCAGCGGAGGGTGCGCGTAGACGACGAACATGTCCCCGACCGCGAGCACGGTGCGGTTCGTCTGCACCTGCTGGAAGTAGAGGAGCCGGTTGAACCAGGTGGCGTGGGTACCGACCGGGTTGGGGGACCATCCTCCGCAGGCGCCGAGCGTCGGCGAGCCCGACGGGGGGTTCTGACCGGTCCCGGGGATGAGCTCGAGCGACGCGAAGGTCCCGTTGATGAGGCTCGTTCCGTTGCAGTACAGGTAGAGCTGCAGGTCCTGGAGCGGGATGACCGCCGGCGTGAAGGACGTGAAGACCACGAAGATGGCCGGGATGCTGTTGCATTGCGCGTCGTTCGTGGTGTTCGAGCAGTCCGTGGGATCCCCCCACGTCTGCTGGCTCTGGTCCCCTTCCGCGACGAAGTTCAACTGGGGCTGCTGGGAAGGGTAGTTCGGTTGGATGTACCCATAGAGCACCGCCACGAGGACCATCGTGATCGCGACCAAGAGCACGGTCGCGATGACCGGACTGACCGCTCGGCGGGATCGGGGGCGGGTGCCGGGCAAACGGAACCGAATCAGCATGCGAGCTCGCCCGGCGTACGACCTCGCCTGTAGAATCGGTGGGATAGCGTATTTAGAGATATGCTCGTTCGTGCTATTGTCCCAAACCGGACGAGGGCCTGAGCCCGACATATCCGGTACGCCGTAGACCGAGCGGCGCGGCCGTGGCCCTCCGGATGCGAGTGCCGGGCGGGCCCGGGCCATGGGATCCGGGGGTCCGGATCGGCCCGACCCGGCGTGACGGTGGGGAGCTCGCGTGACCGACGGCTCGTGCTTTGCACGACCTTTATGGCCCGGACCCGGTTGCCCGGGGGATGGCCCGATCTCGATGGGTGACGGTCCGCGGCAATCGGGCCTTCGAGTACGTCGCGCAGGGGAAGGGACCGGCCACCCTGCTGGTGCACTCCGGCGGTCCGGGTCTGACCTACCATTACCTTCGACCGCTCCTGAAGCTGGCCAGCTCCCATCTCCGAGTGATCCTGTTCAATCCGCGCGGCGTCGGCCACTCGTGGAAGCCCCGACGGGCCAGCGCCTACACCTTGACCCAGGAGGCCGAGGACATCGAAGCGATCCGGGCCCGTTTGGACATCAAGGAGCTCCACCTGCTCGGGTACTCGGCGGGCGGCTTTGCCGCCCTCGAGTACGCCCACCGTCACCCCTCGCGGCTGACCTCGCTCCTACTGTGCGCGACCGCGGGGAGCGCCGAAGAGGTACGCCAATCGATCCGATGGGTCCGTTCGGCCGCGACCCCCGAACAGCGGCGCCGGCTCCGGGCGCTGGAGCGGGAGAAGGCGTTCGACTCGCCCGAGTACCAAGCTCTGAACGACGAGGTCGAGCGACCGTTCTCGATGCGGTTCCTCACATCGCCACCCAAGGACTGGAAGGCGACCAAGTTCAACCCGGAGGTCTACCGGGCGATGATGAGCCGGACGGGGGATGCGTCCAAGATCGATGGGACGATCGCCCGGTGGGACGGTCGACGGTACTACTCCCAGATCGAGGTCCCGACGTTGGTGCTCGTCGGTCGGTACGACTATTTCCTGGACGCCTCGCGGGAGATGGCGGATCGGATCGTGCCCGCGCATCTGCGGGTGCTCCCCCACAGCAGCCACTTCGCGATCCACGAGCAATCGCGCGAGTTCATCGGAACCATCCGGGAGTTCCTGCTGGACGTCACGGGGGACTAGGCGTCTCGCCGGGTCCTACCTTCGTCTCGTCGGGGGTCCCTTCGCCCGTATCCCAGGAGGCCCCGATCGCCCGACGCTGCCGGATGAGCGTGACGTCCCGGCGGAACAGGACCGCCCCGATCAGGGTCGTGAGGATGGCCATCAGGAGGATCTCCCCCAGCATCTGCTGGTCCAGGACGCCGGCCGTAAGCCCGATCGCCCCGATGATGAGGGCGATCTCCCCGCGGGGGATCATCCCCAGCGTGACGGCGCGGGCATCGGCGGCGCTCTCGAGCCGCAATCGGGCGAACGGATAGACCCCGAGCGCCTTGCCTCCGATGGCGAGGGCCGATAGCAGGAGCGCGAGCACGACGAGGGAGGGGTTCCGCAGGAGCCCTACGTCGAACTCCGCGCCCACCACGACGAAGAACAGCGAACCGAAGATGGCGAGCAAGACCTCGGTGATCTGGCGGGTGCGTGGAGCGACCAGGCTCTCCGCGACCGCCAATCCGGCGATGAACGCCCCGACGACGGCCGAGAAGCCCAGGGACACGACGATGGCGACGAGAGCGAACAGGATGACGAGGGGCATATCCTGGATCTCTCGGATCCCGCGCAGCCGGAGCAGCCGCGGGATCACGAGGACCGAGGCGAAAAGAAGCACCACCCAGGCGACCAGGGCCTCGACGGCGGTCCCCGTGACGACGAGGATGTCGAGCTTCCCGCCCACGATCGTCAGCACGACGGAGAGGAGGATCAACGCGACGACGTCGTCCATCGCCGCGACCGTGATCAGGAACTGGGCGCCCTGGGTATCGCCGATCCCCTCGGACCGGATGAGCGACGCGACCACGGCGGTGCTGGTCGCCGCGCAGGCCACACCGATGTACAGGGCCGCCGCAAGCGGGTAGAACCGGGAGAAGACGAGGAAGCTGAACGAGAACGCGAGGAGATCTCCCGCGATGGCCGCGATCACCGCGTAGGGGCCCGCGGCCCGAAGGCTGGAGAAGCCGGCGCTGAGGCCGGCGGCGAACAGGAGCAGGACGACCGAGAACAACGCGAAGACCTGGACGTAGTCGTTCGTGACATCGAACAGGGAGAACCCGATGAGCCGATTGATCACGCCGCCTACCGCATAGCCGCCGACGACCAGACCGACGAGGAGGTCCGCAACGATCTGCGGCAGTCCGATACGGTTACCGAGGGTATGGACCACCTCGGCCAGCGCCAGAAGGATGAAGATCTCGAGGAGAGCGTAGTAGGCGAGGGTGCTCAGCTCGACCATGAGATTTCGTGCGGCACCGCGGTGGGGTCTATAAAACACCAACACCGGAATTCTCCTCGGTCAGGATCCGGACCAGCGGCGACGGGCCCCGTCGCGTCGATCCCCGATCGTTCGGGTCCGCCACGGAGGGATCGATGGGTCGTTCGGACCCAGGACGGACCGTGCGTCGGATCGAGAGCGTGCAGATCCTGATCCAGAACCGCCTGCTCGCATCGGCACATTTATTGTGGGACCTCCGATCCCCGTCCTAGGGACGATCATGACGAGCGCGGTCGCAACGCTCCCGATCTGGGCCAGGGCCTTGGCCATAGTCGTAGGACTGATCTCGCTCGGCGCGGCGATCGTGGTCTTCGTCTTTCCGGGGATCGCGCTCTTGACGCTCGTCTTCCTCCTTGGTTTCGCGTTGCTCTTCATTGGGATCGACCGCTTGGCCGCGGGCATCACCGGGCACTCCTTCGGATGGGCACCCACACGGCCGGTCCCTCCGCGCGACACCTCTACCGGCGCTGCGGGGCCGCGTCCTCCGTCCTAGATCACCGGGACCGGGTCCGCGATCGGCCGTATCCAGGGCCCCGCGGGGGGGCGCGGATCATTCCCCGAGCGCGGCTGAAAGCGACATCCGCTCGGCGAGCGACCGCCGCACACGGATCCGTTCTTGGACCGCGGCCGACTCCACGCAAAGCGTAAATAGGAAAGTCTAGCTGGCCGCTGCCTTGACGGCCGCGGCGCTGGAGGCGGCCCTGAATGGTGTACTAGTGGCTCAGAACCCTTCGGGATCGCCCAACTCTGAAATCTACACCCGGTTCGAGCGAGCGCGGATCCTGGGGGCCCGCGCGCTGCAGATCTCCTTGGGCGCTCCGATCCTGATCGATGTACCGGCCGACCTCATCGACCCGGTCGAGATCGCCGAGCGCGAGTTCGCCGGCGGTGTCATCCCCATGACGGTGCGCCGCGGCACGGGACGATCGAACTAGACACCGGCTGA
Organism: Thermoplasmata archaeon; assembly: GCA_049799275.1. Lineage (GTDB taxonomy): Archaea > Thermoplasmatota > Thermoplasmata > Lutacidiplasmatales > UBA184 > Lutacidiplasma. The sequence goes on along the minus strand of JBARHO010000247.1, from coordinate 25,007 downwards.
AGCGAGCGCGTTCGCGCACTCGCATTCCGGCGGGGCAGCGATCTCGGGGATCAGTCGATCGAGGACGTTGCGGACCTTGCTCACGTTCTCGCGCATGACACGCACGATGTCGTGCGCGTCCACCGGATGATCCGCCCACACATCGAAATCCGTCACCATCGCCATGCACAGGTAGCAGACCGCACGTTCCCGCGCGAGCGTGACCTCCGGGACCAGGGTCATCCCGATGATGTCGGCGAACTGCCGGAAATATCTCGACTCGGCGCGCGTCGAGAACCGCGGACCTTCCACGCAGACGTACGTCTTCCCTTCCGCGAACGGGATCCCGACCGCTCGACCGGCGGCCGCGGCCTTTCGCGAGAGATCGGGGCAAAAGGGATCCGCGAGCGAGACATGGTAGACCTTGTCCGCGTCATAGAACGTCGTCGGACGCTGCTTGGTCAGGTCGATGAACTGGTCCGGCAGCACGAGCGTCCCGGGCTGGAGCTCCTCTTGGAGCGAGCCGACCGAGCTCACGGTCACGATCGCCTGGGCGCCGAGGGTCACCAGGGCCTCGATGTTGGCCCGGTAGTTCACCCGGTGCGGAGGGATCGTATGGCGGATGCCGTGCCGAGGAAGGAACAGGACCCGCACCGACCCCACCATCCCTTCGAAGACCGGCGCGGAGGGGGCACCCCAGGGGGTGGTGAGGGAGTGGCTCTTGGTCGGGGTCGAGAAGAACTCCGAGATCCCAGAGCCACCGATGACCCCGATGGTCTGACGCGGAGAGGTCACGGTGGGTCCCCCGGACCGGCCGCTGGCGACAGGTTCGCGCGGGCCAATAGCCGGGCCATCGTCACCTCTCCGCGGGTCCGCTCGAGCAGGGCCCGAGCGGTGTCCTGTTTCGGTTTCAGCTGAACGATGGCACGGGTCGTATCGAACCGAAGGAGCGACCGGTAGATCGAGTCCATGAGCGCGAGGTACCGATCCGCCTGGGCCAGCTCCCCATGGGCGAGGCGGTCGAGCGTGAGACGACGGATCTCCCCCACCAGATCGCCGACCCCGAGGAGATACGACTCGGGCTCCACCCCTAGCTCTTGGGGTCCGGGGAGGGCCTGCCGGGACACGACCGCGCCGAGAAGCGTGGCCTCCACGCTCTCCTGGAAGGCGTCGTGGGCGATCGCCTCATCGCCCCGTCCCTCCCGGAGGAGCCAACCGGCCAGCTCGGAGGTGCTCCGTTTGATCTCCGCGAGCTCGGCGGTCACGGTACCGCCTTCATGGAGCCGGCCCATCGTCCCCTGCGCGAGCCGCCGGAGGCGACGGGCCCGCTGGTAGATCTCCTCCCGGCGGAGCTCGCGTTGCCGCAGATGGGCCTCGATACCGGCCAGCACGGCCTCCGGGATCCCCGAGGGATCGGGCGCCCTAGCGGTAGAGGGTGAACCGGACATCGTCGTCCCCTCCATCGAGCAGGCCGAGGCGTACCCCGGCATCGAGCCATCCGTGGGCGTAGCTCGCCGCGGCCAGGGCCCGGTCGCGATCCCCGGCGGTCTGGAAGTGCTCGGCGTCGGCGAGGTAGTTCCGGGCCATCGACAGGAAATCCTCGGACGCTCCGATCAGGAAGGATCGGGGCGGGGGCGCGGGCCGCAATCGGTCCAGCGCCTCCCGGGTCAGGGTCAGGTACTTTTCCAGGAGCGGAGGTTCGGCCATGGTCTCTCCCGTGGGATCGCGGACCTCGACCGCCGATATATAGCGGCGCCCCCGGGTCGTCCCGGCCCGGGGAACGCGGGGGCCCGGGCTCAGCCCTTCGGCACCTTTTCCCAATCCTTCAGGAAGCGAGCGAGCCCGAGATCGGTCAAGGGGTGGTTCGGTAGCTTCTTCATGACCTCGAAGGGCATCGTGCAGATGTCGGCCCCGATCTTCGCCGCCTCGAGGACGTGCACGGGGTGCCGGACGCTGGCGACGAGGACCTCGGTCTTGTAGTGGTAGTTCCGGTAGATCTGGACGATGTCGTCGACGAGCTCGAGACCGTTCTGGCTCTGATCGTCGAGCCGGCCGATGAAGGGGCTCACGTACGCCGCCCCGACCTTGGCGGCCAGGAGCGCTTGGTTCGCGGAGAACACGAGGGTCATGTTGACCCGGGTCCCTTCTCCGGCGAGGATCTTCGTCGCTTTGAGACCGGCGGGCGTCATCGGGCATTTCACGTAGATGGACGAATGGATGCCCCGCAGATGCCGGCCCTCCTTCAGCATCGTGTCCACGTCGGTACCGACGACCTCCGCGGAGACCGACGGGATCCCGAGCGCCGTGATCTGGTGCAGAACGTCCTCGAACTTCTTGCCCTCCTTCGCGACGAGGGTCGGGTTGGTCGTGACGCCATCGAGGATCCCGACGTCCCACATCTCTTTGATCTCGTCCACGCTCGCGGTATCCAGGAACAGCTTCATCGACGGTCCTTCTCCGAGGGGGCTAGAACGCTCCCCTAGTCAACCTTGCCCCTCTGTCGCAGGAGCTCCCAGGCCTCGTCGAGGATGCTGGAGGGCCCGAGGCCGTACCGCGCGAGGACCGTTCCCGAGGCCTCCGGCCGCAGGAAGAGATCGGGGACCCCGATCCGGCGGACCGGGACCGGATAGTTCTCCGACGTGGTCGCGGCCACCAGGGCGCCGAGACCGGTCAGGCTGGAGTGGTCCTCCACGGTCAAGATGGCCCCGGTGTCGCGCGCGGCCCGGAGCACCGCCTTCTCATCGAACGGCTTCACGCTGCTGAGATCGAGCACCCGCGCTTCGATCCCGACCCGGGCCAGCTCCTGGGCCGCTTCGAGGGCCATTCCGATCAGCGGCCCGGCCGAGGCGATCGTGAGGTCGGATCCCGGATGGAGCTCGCGCGCTCGGCCGATCGCGAACGGACGGTCCGAGAGCTCGGGAAGATCCCCCCCGTTCAGGCGCAGGTACACGGGTCCATCCCACGAGGACGCCTCGGTGAGGACGGCCTTGAGCGAACCCGGGTCGGGCGGCACGACGAGGGCCAGATGGGGGAACGCCCGGAGCGCACCGAGGTCCTCGAGGGACGCCGGGCCGGACGGAGGCAGGGGCTCGAAGAGGCCCGATTCGAGCGCGAGGACCGTGATCGGGAGGCGGTCGCGACTGATGGGCGATCGGAGCGTCGGGTATCCATCCGGGAGTAGGTACGAGGCGGGCGCGATCACCAGGGAGTGCGATCCCTCTTCCGAGGACGGGGTCGCGGCCGACAGCAAGGCGGTCGCCGGGCCGTCGATCTCGGTGACGCGTTCGGCCGGAAGCTCCCCGGTCGAGCGGCTCGCGAGCGGCTCGCCGCGGGGGATCCGTACCCGGATCTCGGGATGGGTCGTCAGTCGATGGGGAAGCTCGGTCCGAAGTACCTCGACGAGGGTGCTCACGAATCCGCGGCTCCCTTCGCCCCGGCCCGGGGGGATCGCTTGCGCGGAGGGCGATGCTCGACCGTGGGCCGATCCAATCTCTTCGGCAGGGAGGTCACGAGACGGCGGAGCGTCTTCAGGTCCTCGATGTACCGGGTGTACTCCTCGTCGTCGATGGGGGTCTCGAGATACCCCGGGGTCGTCCGCCAGGTGGGATCGTTCACGAGATGACGGAACCCTTCCACCCCGATCTGCCCGTTCCCGATGTTCTCATGGCGATCGAGGTGCGAACCCAATGGGGCCTTAGCATCGTTGAGGTGGAACGCCTGAACGCGCTCCGCGCCGATCGAGTCCCGGATGCGATCGACCATCTCGCCGTACTGCTCGTCGGTCCGGAAGTCGTTCCCAGCAGCGAAGAGATGACAGGTGTCGAGCACGACCGCCGCGCGCTCCGGCTGATCGAGCCGGTCCAAGATCCCCTGGAGCTCCTCGAAACTGCTGCAGAGGCCGGTCCCCTGCCCCGCACAGTTCTCCAAGAGCGCCCGGACCTGGAGATCGGGGGTCTCGGAGAAGGCCCAGTTGAGGCTCTCGACGATCGTCCGGAGCCCCTCCTCGGGTCCGCTCCCCAGGTGTGCCCCCGGGTGGAAGATCAGCTGGTCGACCCCCAGCTTCACCGCCCGCTCGAGCTCATCGACGAAGGCCCCGCGGGAGCGCTTCAACATGAACGCCTTCGGGCTCGCCAGGTTGAGCAGGTATCCGTGGTGGATCGCGATGGGGGTGACGGCGTCCTCCTCGACGGCCGCTCGGAACCGGGCGGCGGACTCGTCCGAGATCGCGGCCCCTTTCCACATCTGCGGGCTCTTCGAGAAGATCTGCATGCTCTCGCATCCGATCTTCTTCGCCGTGTGAGCGGCGGAATCGAACCCGTCGGTTATACCGATGTGGGCACCCAGGCGCATGGCCCCACGACCCGGTCGCGGCTCTTAAAAGGTGCCAACCCGGACCGCGCCTCCGCGCGAACAGGGAGGAGGCTGACAGCTTTCCACGGTTCCCGTAGGCTCGCGCACTTCAGTACCGCGCGGAACGCCAGTGGGCTTAACTGCCGGGTTCGGAATGAGACCGGGTGTTTCCCCACCGCTTTGGCCGTCAGCCGCTCGGGCCATCTGGGAAGCGCTATTTAACCTTGGTCGGGCGGGCCGACGGGCCCCCGGGCTTCTTCTGCCACGTACCGTCCCCCGCGGACCAGATGTACCAGGTCCCGTGGGCCTGACTGAGCCGTCGCCCGGAGCGATCGAACAGGTTGCCCTCGACGAACGCCAGGTGGCGGCCGCGTCGGACGACTTCCCCCTTGGCCCAGAGCGTCTCCCCGAGCTCGGCCGGCCGGAGGAACTCGATGTACAGGGACGTCGTCGCCGTGACCTCTTCCTTCTTGAGCAGGGTGACGACCGAACCGCCCATGGCCGTGTCGAGGATCGTCGCGTAGACGCCCCCATGAACGACGCGGTTGATGTTGAGGTGCCGTTCCTCGACCGTCCCGCGGACCACGCAGGCGCCGTTCCCGGTGGCCTCGGGATCGACCGAGAAGCCGACCGACGCGTGGAAGCCGCCGAGCCCTGGGGTACGCAACCAGTCCGCCGGCGGGCGGGCCGGTCGAGGTCCGCTCACGGGCTCGGTCGGCGGCATCGGGCCGCCACCTTCCGGCGGGCATAAGTAGTCTCTGCCGTCCGGCGGGACAAATGACCTCGAGGACGATGAACGAAGCCACGTACGAGGCACCCGCGAACATCGCCCTGATCAAGTACTGGGGGCTCCGGGACGAGGCCCTGGTCCTTCCGTACAATCCGTCGCTCTCGGTGACCCTCGACCGCGTCCGCAGCCGCACCCGGGTCGTCTTCGATCCCAAGGTGAGGGAGGACGAGCTCGTCATGAACGGGGTCGTGGATCACGGCTCGCCCCGGAAGGCGGTCTCGGCCCTGCTCGACCGGATCCGGACCGAAGCGGGGCGATCGGATCACGCGCGCGTCACCTCGTCGAACAATATCCCGACGGCGAGCGGGATGGCGAGCAGCGCCAGCGGGTTCGCCGCACTGGCCGGGGCCGGCGCGTACGCGGCCGGTCTCAGGCTCTCCCCGCAGCGACTGTCGCAGCTGGCCCGGTTCGGGTCCGGGAGCGCGTGTCGCTCGCTCTTTGGTGGGTTCGTCGAATGGCGGGCCGGGACGCGCGAGGACGGGGGCGATTGCTACGCCCGGGCCGTGCTGCCCGAGTCCCATTGGCCCGAGTTCCGGGACGTCGCGGTCCTCGTGGCCGATGCGGTCCCGAAGAAACGACGCTCCGCCCGGGCCATGCAGTTCAGCATCCGAACGGCCCCGGGATATGCCGCGCGCATCGAAGCGGTCCCGCGCCGGCTGGCCGAACTGCGGCGCGCCCTTCGCCGGAAGGATCCCGAGCGGCTCTTTCCGCTGATCATGGAGGAATGCGATGAGTTCCGTGAGATCTGCGAAACGACACGTCCCGCGTTCGATTACCTGACCGACACGTCGCGACGCGTCCTCACGGCCGTGCGGGAGATCAACGAGGAGGCGGGCCACTACGTCGCGGCGTACACCCACGACGCCGGCGCCCACGTCCATGTGTTCACGTTGGAACCGGACCATGCTCGGGTCCACCGCATCCTGGGCCGTGTGCCCGGGGTCGCCGAGCTCCGGACCCTTCGCCCGGGGCCCGGAGGGCACCTGATCACCGGGCGCGCGGGACCTTCTTTTTCTTCTTCGGCGGCGAACGGGGTCGCGCCCTGAGCTTCGGTCGGACCTTCTGGGTCGAGGTACGGGCCGAGGGCCGGGAGCGAGCGGTCCCTTCCGGGATCGTATAGACCTCGAGCGCGATCTGGTCGGGGTCGATCCAGGTCGCCGAGAAGTATCCCGCGTGGAACTCGGGATGCTCGGCCGCCCGGAAGGTCGGATAGACCTCGACCTTCTCGAGGTCCGCCTGGACCCGTTCGACCTCGCCGGCCGAGCGCACGAAGAACGCGAGGTGCTCGGCCACGACGTTCTCCTCCCCGGTGATGGCCCTTCGACGGACCCGCTCGGGGGTCTCGTGAAGGAACCAGATGGTCAGATCGCTCGTCCGGTACCCGGCGTACGAGGCCTCGGCCACGAACCGCTCGAACCCCAACCGGCGCAGGAAACGGTCGTAGAACCACGTCGTCCGCGCAAGGTCCGCGACCTCGAAGGAGAGATGCCCGAGCCGCGCCGGTACCCCGCCCGCACCGGGAACGACCGAGCCCGACATCCGGATCCTCTTCGATGGCCCGGGGAACGCGTCCGCCCGGTCCCGGCCCTACAGGATGTGACGGTCGAGCTCGGGCGACGGGAGCTCGAGACCCATCGATCCCACGAGCGGGGTCACCTCGTCGATGAACCGTTGGCGAGCTTCCTCGTTGGTCCATCGCTTGAGGCCGAAGGCGATCGCCTTGCGGCTGGTCTCCGAATTGGAATGTCCGAACATGTCGAGGGCACGGGGATACCACTTGCCGATCGATGCCTGGGCCTCTTCCTTGCTCCCGTAGTACTTGGCGCCGTCCTTGGCCATCCGTTTCAGGACGCTGGACCCGAAGTTCAGGTGGAGCTGCTCCTCGGAGAGCATGAGCGGCATCGCCCGCGCAAGGGGACCGTACGAGCATTCCTGGAAGGCCCGGAGCTGATAGACGCCCACCCGGTCGACGAAGCAGGTGAACGCGCCGACATCGCTCCAGCGGTCGAACTTCATGTTGAACGCATCGAGCTTGTGCTCGCCCTCGCGCTTGGTCAGGAGCTCGTCGATGTAGCGCTGCCCTTCCTCACCGAAGTCCCGCAGGATACGACAGGCCTGGAGACCATGCCGGGCCTCGTCGGCGACGATCCGGGCCTCGATCCAGCGGTCCTCCAGCGTCGGGGCGTTGTCCAACCAGGGACGGTGCTGTTGGATGGAAGCGAACTCAGTGTCGGCCTGGACGACCATCAGCTTGATGATCAACTTCCTCAGGTCCTCGGGGAGCTCCTGGGAGGTCTCGTACTTTCGGGTACCGGCCTGATCGCCCCAAAGGATCTCACGGATGGGTTCGATCGTGCCTCCCTCTTTGAGGCTCTTCGCTCCGGGCCCCGATGGTCGGGGGGCGGGGGCCGATGGGGAGCTGGGCGCGGTGGGGGGAGTGGACATGGTACCCTCGGTGTTCTTACGGAGGCCCGGGCCCCTTAAAGTCTCAACGCCCCTGGAAGGCGGGCTTTCTCTTTTCTGCGAAGGCACTGAGCCCTTCTTTCGCGTCCTCGGTGATGAAGAGCCGGTTCTGGAGCTCCCGTTCGAGCGCCAGGCCCGCGGTGAGCGGCATCTCGACCCCTTCCATCACGGAGCGTTTGATGAGGTTCACGGCGCGAGAGGGTCCGTGGGTCAACGCGCTCGCGTACGCGAGGACGTCCTGCTGGAACGACTCCTTCGGGTACACGTAATTGACGAGCCCGATCGCGAGCGCCTCGTCCGGTGTCAGGAGCTTCCCCGTGATCATCATGTCGAGCGCCCGGGAGGTCCCGACGAGGCGCGGCAACCGCTGGGTGCCGCCGGTCCCGGGAAGGACCCCGAGGGTCACTTCCGGTAGACCGATCTTGCCCGAACCCTGGGCCATCATCCGCAGATCGCAGGAGAGGGCGATCTCGAGGCCGCCTCCGACGCAGTGGCCGTTGATCGCGGCGATCACGATCTTCGGCGTCGAGGCGAACTTGTTGAGCGTCTCCTGGCAGTGCAGGCAGAACATCGCCTTGAAGTCCGGCTGGCTCTTGCGGAGCATCTCGATGTCCGCGCCCGCGCTGAAGAAGCCGCTGAGCGCGCTCGTGAGGACGATCGCCCGCGCCTGGTCGTCGAAGCGGAGCTCCTCGATGGCCGCATCGAGGTCGCGCATCATGTCGAGATCGTAGGTGTTGGCCTTTCCCTTGGAGATCTCGATGAAACCGATGTGGTCGTCGACCCGGGTCTTGACGTACTTTCCTTCCATGTACTACCTCGTGCGAGCGGGGGGCCGGCGAACCGGGCGCGCGCATTAAAGCTGACGGCAGGGGAGGCGGATCGTCGCGGGCCGCTACCCGCTCCGCGTTCGAGGGGAGCTGGGCAATATCTCACGAACGGACCCGTCCGTGAGACCGACGAGGACGCGGTCGGCCAGATCGATGAAGATCCCCGTCTCGACGACGCCCGGAATGTCCCGGAGCTCCCGGTCCAGCGCCTTCGGGTCCGTGAGCGGAGGGAACGGGAAGAGGTCGAGGATCTCGTTGCCGTTGTCGGTCCGCACCACCTCGGTGCCCCCCATGCGCGATCGGGCCGCCAACCCGCGGCGGGCCAGCTGGCGGATGATCACCGGACGGGCGAACGGGACGACCTCGATCGGGATGGGGACCCGGCTCCCGAGATGGTCCACCAGCTTCGTGTGGTCCACCACGATCACGATCTCCTTGGAAAGGCGGGCCAGGAACTTCTCCCGGAACATCGCCCCTCCGCCGCCCTTGGTCAGCTCGAGATGCGGCCCGACCTCATCCGCCCCGTCGATCATCAGGTCGAACTCTTCGTCGGCCTCGAGGTCCCGCACCCGGAGCCCGAGGTTCCGCGCCAGATCCTCCGTGGCCCTCGAACTGGCCACGGTCACGAGCGAGGCGAGCTCAGGAAGTCGCGCGGCGAGCGCCCGGACCGCGTAGGCGGCGGTCGAGCCGGTACCGAGCGCGAGGACCATCCCGGGCCGGACGCGGTCCACCGCGACGACCGCGGCCCGCTGCTTCTCGGCCTCCACCTCGGTCATCGCGGCCATCGCTATCGGTCGTCGGTGACGGCGAACCTGATAACCGTTCGCCCGGTCGTTCGAGCGGAAGTAAGATGTCCCCTCCCCTCGTCCGGCGCCCGATGGCCCCGATCCGTTCTCGCCGTCCGCGGAGGGCCCCGGTCGTGCTGTCGGTCGGCGGCTCGGTGCTCGCGACCGGGGACGGGGACGCCGTGTACATCGACAAGCTCTCCCAGCTCCTGCGCACGCTGGAACGCGAGTTCCCGCTCGTCGTCACGACGGGCGGTGGTCGAACGGCGCGCGAGTACATCCGATTGGGGCGAGCGCTCGGACTGACCGAGGTGGAGCTCGACGAGATCGGGATCGAGGTGACGCGGCTCCATGCCCGGATCCTCGCGGCCCGTATCGGGCCACCGGCCCCCGCCCATCCACCGACCTCCATCGCGGCCGCCGTCCATGAGGCCCACCGGGGTTCGCTGGTGGTCCTGGGAGGCACCGAACCGGGCCACACGACCGATGGGGTCGCGGCGCTCCTGGCGGCCCGGCTCCGGGCGAGCCGATTGGTCAACGCCACCCGGGTCGATGGGGTCTACGACGCCGATCCCCGGAAGGTCCCGGGCGCCCGCTTGCTCCCCCGACTGACCTGGTCCAAGTTCCGGCACATGGTCCAGCAGGCCACGGGAGTGCAAGAGGCGGGCCAGGAGTACGTCTTCGACCGGCTCGGGGCCGACCTCCTCGCGCGCGCCGGGATCCCGCTGCGGATCGTGAACGGGCGCGACCTCGACAACCTCGAAGCGGCCCTGCGCGGGCTCGCGTTCCACGGGACCCGGGTCGGCTGACCGCAAATCGCTATACTCTCGATGGGGTCGGTGCGCCCATGCCCCGGATCGTCCTGGTGGGACCGCCCGGTGCCGGAAAGGGGACCCAGGCCGCCGAGCTCTCTCGGCGGCTGGGGATCCCCCACCTTTCGACGGGGGACCTTCTGCGCGCGGCCGTGTCGCGACGGACGCCGCTGGGGCTCGAGGCGGACCGGTTCATGACCCAGGGACAGCTCGTCCCGGACGATCTCGTGCTCCGGATCCTCAAGGAACGCTTGGCGGAACCCGATGCCCAGAACGGGTTCCTCCTCGATGGGTACCCGCGCAACATCGCGCAGGCGGAGGAGCTGGCCAAGATCACCCCGATCGATGTCGTCCTGGCCTTCGAGATCCCCGAGGCCGATCTGGTGGAGCGATTGACCCAGCGGTGGACGTGCCCGAAGTGCGGCACGGCGTACAACCTCAAGACCCGACCACCCCAGCGGCCGGGGATCTGCGATAACGACGGGACCCCGCTGGTACAGCGCTCGGACGATACCGAGTCGGCGGTCCGGACGCGTCTCTCGGTGTACCGGGAGAAGACCGCGCCGCTCCTCGCCCACTACCAGAAGTCGGGATCGCTGCGCACGATCGATGCCACGGGAACACTGGCCGAGGTGAGCCGCCGGATCCTCGAGGCCCTCGGTCGTTCGAACGAAGGCTTATAGGACCCCCCCCGCTCCCGACCGGTACCCGGCTTAGCTCAGTGGTAGAGCGGGGGACTGTAGTAGCGACCGCCGGTCACCGGCGGCCCCCGTGGACATCCTCAGGTCGCCTGTTCGAGTCAGGCAGCCGGGACCTGAGCGCTCTCTAGCACCGGGGGGTTGCATGGCCGATGCGCATGTCCCCGCGCGCTCAAGGGGACCTTCAAGTGCGATCGGGGGCTCTCTATCTTCGTACCATGTCCTCTCGTCCCACGTTCCCGGCTCCGGGCGCTCGATCGTTCTTTGCCCACCTGCGACGTCAGATCGCCTCGGTGGAACAAGGGTTCGATGGGCACGGCGGCGGGACCGCCATGGCCCCCGAGGGGGTCCATGAGCTCCACCGTCAGGTACGCCGGCTCCGCCTCGACCTCGCCGTGGTGGAGCGGATCGCGGGCGACCCGATCGATCCCGCTCTGAGGTCCGTGGATGCTCGGCTGCGCTCCATCGCTCGCGCGCTCGGGGCGGTCCGGGACTCGGACGTGATGGAAGAGATGCTCAACGGGCTGGATGGCCGGGCCTCGGAGGTCTCCGCCGACGAGGTGGACGCCGTACTGGACCACGTCCGGGCCCTGAGGGAACAACGTCGGGCCGCCCTGGGTCGGCTCCTGCGCGGCGCGGGGACCCGGAAGGCCCTCGAGCAGGTCACCCAGATGATCGAGCGCCCTCCCTCCGCGACCGAGGACAAGTTCAGCTCGGCGCTCGGGGACGAACTGGCGCGACGCCACCGTCGTCTCAAGCGGGCGTTGCGGAAGGCCCACGGAAGGCCCTCGTCCCGCCGCCTGCACCAGCTCCGCAAGGAGATCCGCAACTCCCGGGACCTCCTGAGCGAGGTCGGATCGGGCCCTGGGCCGGCCGGGGGCTCGCCGGTGGTCCCTCTCGTCCGGCTCCAGCATCGCATCGGGCGCCTCCACGACTTCGATGTCCTCCAGCGGACGATCGCCCACGCGCCGCCGAGGATCACGGCCGATTGCCTCGAACGCCACGCGGTCCGTTCTCGGAGGAAATGGGCCCGACGGATCCATCGCACCCTTTCCAAGAAGAAGGTCCGGAAGGCCGTCGCACGGTTCCCGCCGGCGCCCCGGTGAGCCAGGCCCTTTCGCAGGGATCGCCGGCCTCTCTATACACCAGCACATACACGGGCCGTCGGGACTTCGATCGGCCCGGCGGGTTTACGTATCTGAAGGGACGTGATTCCACCGGCGGATGTCGGAGGTCGAGCTGGTCCGCAGCGATCTCGCGCACGGAGTGAACCCCACCGCGGACATCGCGGTGATCGATGTGGGCTCCAACACGACCCGGCTGGTGCTGTTCGAGACCACACCGGCGGGTGGCCTACGCTCCGTCTACGAGACGAAGGAGATCCCGCGTCTCGGACAGGACCTCGGTCCCGATCACTCCCTGGCGCCCGCGGCGATCGAGCGCGGGTACCGGGCGATGCGACGGTTCGCTCGACAGCTCGAGATGATGGGCGAACCCCCGGTCATCGCGGTCGCGACGAGCGCGGTCCGGGATGCGCCGAACGGTCCCGAGTTCGTGCGCCGGGTCCGTCGGGACGCGAACATCGCGCTCCGTATCATCCCTCCAGAGGAGGAGGCCCGGCTGGCGTACCTCGGGGTCGCCGGGGCCTGGGAGCTCGACCGGGACGCGATCTTCGACCTCGGAGGAGGGTCCCTTCAGGCCATCACGACCCAGGAGGGAAAGATCGACCACGTCGAGAGCGTGCGGCTCGGCGCCCTTCGACTGACCGACCGGTTCCTCCGCCACGATCCCCCCAAGCGCCACGAGATCGACGATCTCCGTTCCCACGTCGAGGCCGAGCTCCGGCACGTCCCCCGCTTCCAGCCCCGGAAGGACTCCAAGCTCTTCGCGGTCGGGGGCACCATGCGGAGCGTCGCGCGCGTGTCGATCTCCCACCGTCACTATCCGCTCCCCCAGGTACATGGGTATGCCCTCTCCCGGGTCGAGATCGAGGAGCTGTGCGAGCGGTTCGTTCATCTCAAGACCGACCGGCGCCGGGACATCGAAGGGTTGAGCGGGCACCGGGCCGACGTCATCATCGCCGGCTGCCTCGTCGCCGAGGAGCTCTTGGACCGGTTCGACCTTCCCGGCATCACCGTCAGCGGGACCGGTATCCGCGAGGGGATCGTCTACGACCGGCTCCAGGTCCCGCTACCGGGCCCGTCCGAGATCCTCGCCCACCGGTCCGTGACCGCGGCGGCCCGGGCGTTCGGCTTCTCCCTCCCGCACGGCGATCAGGTCTGCCGCACCGCGGTCGAGCTGTTCGACCTCCTCGCCGGTCGGTACGGATGGCAGCGCGAGGAGCGATTGGCGCTCATGGTCGCGGCCTGGATGCACGATGTCGGCAGCGTGATCGAGATCTGGCGACACCCCGTCCACTCGGCCTACCTCTTGCGCCACGCGGCGGTCTTCGGGCTCTCCCATCGCCAGACGCTGCTGGCCTCCCTCGCGGCCGCGATGCATGAGGGCGATGAGCCTCCCGGGGACTGGGTGCATCAGTGGCGACCCCCTCTTCGCCCCCGGGACGACACGATCGCGCGCGGGCTAGGCCTCTTGTTGTTCACCGCAGAGACGCTGGACGGTTCCGCGGTCCGCTTCCGGTTGCGTCGCTCGCCGCGGGCGCTCATCATCCGCCCCGCGGGGCCCAAATGGCTCGCCCCGTCGGACCGGACGACCGAGCGTCTACGTAAACCGTTCCGACGCGTGCTGGGCCTCGAGGTGATGACCGACGCCAACTAAGCCCGTCGCCGAGATGACCCGTCCCTATGCGGGCCGGCTCCTCGTGTTCGAGGGGCTCGACGGGAGCGGAAAGTCCACCCAGGCCCGTCTCCTGATGAAGTGGCTGGCCTCCCGGGGCTACCGGGTCTTCTTCACGGAGTGGAACTCCTCCGAGCTCGTCTCGCGGATCATCCGCCGGGGCAAGAAGAAGGGCCTCCTGACCCCGACGACGTTCTCGCTCCTCCACGCCACCGATTTCGCGGACCGGTTCGAGCGCCACATCCTTCCTCCCCTGCGGGCGGGCTACATCGTTGTCTGCGACCGGTACGTCTACACCGCGTTCGTCCGGGACACGGCGCGGGGGTGCGACCCGGACTGGGTCCGGAACATCTACGACTTCGCTCCCCGACCGGACATCACGTTCTACTTTCGCGTCCCGGTCCAGACGTCGCTCCGGCGCAAGCTGGCCTCGCGCCAGCCGATCTCCTACTACGAGGCCGGGATGGACCTCCATCTCTCCGACGACGTCGTCGACAGCTACGAGAAGTTCCAGACCCGCCTCAAGCGGGGGTACGACCACCTCGCGAGCACGGACCGCTTGGCGATCATCGAGGCGGACCGACCCGTCGAGAACGTGCTCTCGACGGTCCGCAAGGAGATCCGACCGCTCCTGAACCACTTCCCGAAGACGGAGATGCTGACCCATGCGTAAGACGTTCGGAACGCCGATCCCCGGGATGCCGAAGGAGCCGTTGCGCGGCAAGCTCATCGTCCTCGAAGGGGCCGACGGCTCGGGACGGACGACCGAGGTCGAGCTCCTCCGCGAATGGCTCGAGATCCAGGGCCGGCCGGTCGTCGATACGGGGCTTCGTCGATCGACGCTGGTCATGAAGCAGATCGATGAGGCGAAGCAGGGCCATACGCTCGGAGCGACCACGCTGGCCCTGATGTACGCCGCCGATTTCGCGGACCAGCTCGAGAACAAGATCATCCCGGCGATGTCGGCCGGCAGCACCGTTCTCGCCGACCGCTACATCTACACCCTGATGGCGCGCGCGACGGTCCGGGGCGCCTCCCGCGACTGGGCCCGGAAGCTCTATGGCTTCGCGCTCGTCCCCGATCTCACCATCTTCCTGGACGCGAGCAGCGACATCCTCTTGCATCGCGCCATCTCGAAGTACGGCTCCCTCGATTACTGGGAGAGCGGGATGGACCTCTCCCTGTCGCGCGACCGGTTCGAGAGCTTCTTCCTCTACCAGAAGCTCCTGAGCGACGAGTTCGAGTGGATGGCCAAGGAGTACGGTTTCTCGCGGGTCGATGCCAATCGGCCCCCGCTCCAGGTCCACCGGGACGTGAAGACGATCCTCGCGTCCGTCTACGGCTCGCAGGTGCGCGTCGAGGCCGAGGCCCGCTCCAAGGAGGAAGCGCGCGTGCGAACGCTCTCCTCGCCGGTGCAGGCCGAGCTGGACTAGATCCGCCGCTTGCCTTTCGCCCGTCCCAGGGCGATGAGCTGTCTCCGGGTAAGGAGCCATTCGAGCTCTCCACCGCTCGGGACCACGCCGCCCGAGAACGAGAGCAGCGCCGCACCGGCCTTCTTGAGACGGGTCAGTCCGATCGATTCCCCGGTCAGGGCCAGCCCGATGATCTTGCTCAGCTCGGGCTCGTGCCCGACGAGAAGGACGAGCGGTGTCCTCCGCTTCGCCCGGCCGACGTGCTTCAGGGTATCGACGGCCGAACCGCCGGGTCGGAGCTCCTCCCACAGCTGGAGAGGCAGGATCGAAGAGAGATCCTTGCGAACGATCTCGGCCGTCGACCGGGCCCGGGTGAGCGGGCTGCTCACGAGCAGCGGTCGCGGGAGTCCCAGACGGGCCAGACCTCTAGCGACCAGACGGGTCTGTTCCCGCCCTTCGCGGGTGAGGGGTCGTCCCTCGTCCCCAGGCCAGCGGGCGGGGTCCCGGGTGGCGGCCGGTCCGTGGCGGACAAGAAGGATCTGCATCACTGGAGGAGGGGCGATACGAGACCCGGATGAGTAAGACCTTGCTGGGCACCGTGCACCCGAGGCGCTGGCAGTCTCCCGACGGGAGTAGGTGACCTAGAGGACCGGCACAGAATGAAAAAGGGCCCAGGGGATCTTCGTTCCATCCAAGCGGGGGATCGAGCGTCCCGTCGCCCGAGAATGGTCCAACGGATCAGGTTCGGGCCACACCGGAGGTCCCGGTCGGCATGGAGGTCCAGTCCACGTTCTGGTCGTGGCCCCCTCCGCCCTGGCCGCCGTCCCCCCGGTACCGCAGGTACAGGAAGACCGGCTCACCGAGCTTTGCCACGGTGAGACCATCCGGTGTCAGGGAGTATTGGACGCGGGTCGGTCGGGTAGGGAGGACGTTCCGGTGCACGAGACCCCGATCCTCCAGGACCCGAAGCTTTTGGGAGAGCACCCGCGCGCTGATCCCGCGGAGGCTCCGGCGCAGATCCTCAAAGCCCACGGTCTTCGCCGTGTAGAGGACCGTCAAGATCTCGATCGACCACTTTCCGAACACCGTCTTGGCGAGGTCGAGATTGAGCGCGGCCGAACGAACGGGGTCGCGAGATAGGATGGGACCGGAATGGGCCACGAACTCTCGGGAGAACGTCTCGGCCATCACGGTGAACTCGCGGAAACGTCGATCCAGATCCGAGACCGGTTTCCGCATCACGAGGACCTCACGCATCGCTCGGTCCCAGACGAGGGGGGACGAGACCACCCGTGCATACTCCGTAACCAAGCAGTCACTGACTATCCTTCCGGTTATGAACTAATCTGGCCAATAGGTCCGGACTATATAATTCGCACGCGGTTTTCTCAAGACCACCAAAATGGGGCGACAGCTCGCGAGGGTTCGGCGGGTCGCGCGACGATTTCCCAAGTTGGCTGCTACTACGCTGAACCGGCGTCCATCCCACCATCCGGACGGCCGTTCTCTCCGCGTCGCCCCGCCGATCCCGAACTCCGGCCCGCAGTCCACGGGAGCGAGCCCGCTCTCGAGCGGGATCCCTTCTCATGCGCATATTGGCCGGGCCCGGTTCGTCCCCGCGCTCTTTCTTTTCGCGCAGAGCCAGGTCGCGGCCGAAGGCTCCCGCGGCAAGGGACGGTCCAAGCGTTCCCGAGCGCGCTGAGGCCCGGCGACCGGCCTACGGGGATCTGCCCTCAGACGCTGGGGCCCGCGGTACCGGCCTCTATCCGGGCGCGAAGCGTTCCGTTCGCCCAGCTCGAAGGATGCGGTTGCCGGGATTTGAACCCGGGTAGGTAGCTTGGGAAGCTGCCGTCCTAACCACTAGACCACAACCGCGCGTTCCCCGGCAACGCGTACGGCTCATCAGGTTTTTGCGGGCCGGTTCAGAGGAGCATCCCGACCGACTCCGCGGGGATCACGGGCGCGGCGGCGACGAGGTCCGCGTTGCTGATGAGACGCTCGACCTCCTCGGAGAAGAACCCGGCCTGGACCAGTACCTGCCGCGCCCGCTCGATCTCGTCCAGCTCGAGTCCGACCAGGGTGCGCGTTCCTTGACGCACCACGAGAATGACCACGCCTCGCACGTTGAGCCGTTCTCGGGCCAGGAGATCGAGGACCCGGAGGAACGTTCCGGCGCGGTCCTCGAGGTGGACGGCCAATAGGTCGTGCACCTCGGGTCGGTACTGCGCCTTCTCGAGCAGGCGAACGGCCCGCTCGGGGTTGCTCACGACCAGCCGAACGTTCCCGACACGGGAGTTGGAGTCGACCGAGATCGCGGCAAGATTGATCCGATGCTCGGCGAGGATCCGTGCGACCCCCACCAGACTTCCCGCCCGGTTCGGCAGCTTGAGCGAGATCTCCTTGAGGACCATGACGTGGAGGATTGAGGCCGGGGATAGCTAAAGACCTGCGCTTGACGAGAGTGGTACGTGTCGCTTTCCCGCGAGTGTTTTTATACCACGAGATAGACTAAATTCGAGTACCCAGCACCGACGGGTCCAGGACCCGACGGTCAGGGGGGACTCAAGCGTGCGGAACGATCGACGACGGTATCGCCGCCGTCGCCACCTTCAACGAGATTCGCGCGGCGTCGTCTCGGTCGTCGGGACCCTGCTGTCCCTCCTCGTGTTCTTCGCGCTCTTCGGGATCTTCCTCACGGAGTACGTGCCGGTGTGGATGACCGAGAACGAGTCCCAATGGTCCACCGCGGCGCAGACCTCGATGGCCCAACTGCAGTCGAGCCTTGAGCAGCAGATCGCCTTCGGGTCCCCGCCCACGTTCGCGACCACCTTCAATCTGCAATCCCAAGGCATCCCGCTCTTCGCCCAAGGGACCCAGGGAAGCCTCACGTTCCTGGGGGCCGCGTACTACTCGACGCTCAATCTCTCGACGCATCCGGGATACCAAGAGACCCCGTTCGTCTTCCTCAAGATCGCCTATCCCGGAGTGGCCAAACCCCTCTGGGCGAACTACTCGACCGGGTTCGTCTCGATGAACCTTCCCAACCGATACTACTCGGCCCAGACGATCCAGCTCGAGGACGATGCCGTGATCGTGAGCCAGACCGCAACGAACCAGTACATCGCCTATCCGCCCTTCATCAGTCTCACCCAGACCTCGGGCAACTTCAGCGTCGCGATGGAGGTCACGCAGCTGACGGGGAACTCGACCTCCAGCTCCTACGCCGGCACCCAGGACATGTACTCGCATCTGATCGGCGCCGCGCCGGTCACGTTCAACAATTCGAGCGCGGTGGCGGGCTTCACGGGCGGCCTCACCATCACCATGGGCGTCTACACGCACTTCCCGTGCGCCTGGTGGGGACTGTTCAATCAGACGGTGGCACGCGCCGGCCTTACGAGCCCGGTCGTCGCGACGATCGCCAACTCGGGCTGCGTTTCACAGACCTCGGCGATGGTGCCGGTCTCGCTGACCCTGACCGACGTCACGAGCTTTTCGTACATTCGAGGAGAGGTCCGGTTGACCACCGGGGTCGGGGCCTCGTAAAGGAGAACGATGAGTAGTTCACAGTTCCGAGTTCGGATCCCGCGCAATTCCTCTTCCGACGACGTCGTTCCGGCCACCGCGACCGGGGAGCGTCGTACCGACGTCCCCGGGACGTTCATCACCGCGATGCCGCCCCTCGGCGACCCCGACATGAAGGAGCTCGAGGTCACGGCGATCAACCCTCCCTACTGTTACGCCCGGATCAGCTACAACGACCGGACCAAGGAGTACCTCTACGAGGTCATCGAACCGCAGCTCACGCGCCACGAACGCGAGCTCATCCTCCACCTCAAGACCACGCTCACGAAGATCATGGGTTCCGAGGTCGCGACGCTCTCGATGACCGAGAAGCGGACGTACCTTCGGGGAGAGGTCGAGAACTATCTCAAGACCCGGCAGATCACCTTGAGCCCGCTCTCGACCGAACGCGTCGTCTACTACATCCAGCGCGACTTCGTCGGGTACGGTCCCATCGACACCCTGATCCAGGACATCCAGGTCGAGGACATCTCCTGCGATGGGGTCGACGTCCCCCTCTTCGTCTTCCACTCCAAGTTCGAGTCCATGAAGACCTCGGTGGTCTTCCCGGACGAGGACACCCTCAACTCCTTCGTCGTCCAGCTCGGGCAACGGTGCGGCAAGGCGGTCTCCGTCTCGAACCCGATCCTGGACGGGACGACACCCGAAGGTCACCGGGTCCAGGCCACCTACTCGAAGGAGATCACGACCCGGGGCGGCAGCTTCACCATCCGGCGGTTCAAGGAACGCCCGTTCACCCCGGTCGACCTCGTCCTCACGGGAAGCGCCAACGAGGAGATGATCGCCTACTTCTGGCTCGCGGCCGAGCAGGGGGAATCGCTCATCATCTGCGGCGGCCCCGCCGCGGGCAAGACGAGCACGCTCAACGCCATCGCCCTGTTCATCCCACCCACCTCGAAGATCGTCTCGATCGAGGACACGCGCGAGGTCAACCTTCCGCACGAGAACTGGATCCCGGGGGCGACCCGCAGCGGGACCGGCGACCGCGGGCCCGACGGGAAGGCGGCCGGCGAGGTCGACATGTTCGACCTGGTGCGCGCGGCCCTTCGCCAGCGGCCGAACTACATCATCGTGGGAGAGGTCCGGGGCAAAGAGACGTACACGATGTTCCAGGCGATGGCCACGGGCCACACGACCTACTCGACGATGCACGCGGACAGCGTGAAGTCGATGGTCAACCGTCTCGAGAACCCTCCGATCAACACCCCGAGGATCCTCCTCTCGGCGCTCAACAACGTCATCATCCAGATCCAGGCCCGGACCGAGAAGGGCGTCGTTCGGCGCCTGAAGCAGGTCCTCGAGATCGTGGGGTTCGAGCCCGAAACGAACGAGCTCATCACGAACACCGTCTACGAATGGGAGCCGTCCGGCGACAAGTTCGTGTTCAAGGGACACTCGTTCCTGTTCGACAAGATCATGGATCTCAAGAACTACACGACCGACGAGATGGACCAGGAGTTCCAGCGCCGCGTCGCGGTCATCCGGTATCTCGTCGCGCACAAGATCAACGACTATCGCCAGCTTTGGAGCCTCGTGAGCTCCTACTACCGGGACCCCAAGGAGGTCCTCGCGCGGATCGGGGTCACCCCGGAGGCTCCCGCATGAGCTCGGCCGACGCCCCGGCGGCCGCGGTCCCGACCCGGACCGAGACGGTCTTCCCCACCATCCGCGTCAAGAAGGGCGCCCAGCCGACCCACTCGCCCATCACGGGCTTCCAGCAGTGGGCCTGGCGCACGTTCCGCGCGCGCGTGACGGCCAAGCCCCCCGACCCCATCCTGGAGGAGAACCTCTTCAAGGCCCACATGCGCATCCGGGGCGACGAGTACCTCGCGACGGTCTACGCGTCCACGGTGGTGACCGGGATCGCCACGACCGTGATCGGCCTCGGGCTCGGGATATTCTTCATCTTCCTCCTCAATGACTTCCTGATCGGACTTCTGCTCGCGATCGGCCTCCCGGTCTTCGGAACGCTGGGCACGTTCGCGGTCCTCAAGGGGGCCCCCGCCTCCGCCGCCCGGAGCCGCGGGAAGAAGATCGACATGAAGATCAGCGCGGCGATGAGCTTCGTCAGTGCGATGGCGAGCGCCGATGTCAACGTCGACGCGATCTTCAAGGAGCTCGCCCGGCAGAAGATCTACGGAGAGGTCGCCGAGGAGGCCGCGTGGATCACCCGCGACACCGAGCTGCTCGGGGTCGACATCCTCACCGCGGTCCGTAACGGGGCGGCGCGCAGCCCGTCCAAGCGCTTCCAGGACTTCCTCCAGGGGGTCGTCACGACGGCGACGTCCGGTGGACAGCTCAAACCGTACTTCCTGCTCAAGGCCGAGCAGTTCCAGCGCGAGAGCAAGCTCGACGCGCTCCGCCGGGTCGAGACGATGGGTCTCCTCGCCGAGACGTTCGTCACGGTCGTCGTGGCGTTCCCCCTCTTCCTGGTCATCATCATCGCGATCTTCGCGATCATCGGCGGGGGCGGCCAGTTCATGATCGACGTCCTCTGGGGGATCATCCTCTGCATGATCCCGGTCTCCCAGTTCGGGTTCATTTTCTTCATGTACGTTCTCACGCAGGAGGCCTAGATGGCGACCGCTGACTCGAACGCGACCGCGAAGATCGTTCGATCGAAGGCCTTCGCCGGGGCGATGGCGAAGGTCGACCATCGCGCGCTGCTCACGAAGGACCAGATCCTCCTGGTCGCCGGCACCGCCGTCGCCGCCGTGCTCTGGGTCGTCGGGTTCCTGAACGCCGTAGGCGTCATGAACATCGAGGTACGCGCGGGAGAGGGCGCCGGGATCAATCCGGCTCTCGACTTCATGGTCTTCGGGCTGATCGCCATCCTCGCCCCGTACGGCTTCATCGCGAGCGCGGAGACCCGACGGGTCAAGAAGATCGAGGACCGCCTGCCGGACTTCCTCCGGGACGTTGCCGAGGCGGGCCGGTTCGGGATGACCCTGCCGGATGCGATCATCGTCGCCAGCCGGGGCCGCTATGGGCTCCTGACCGAGGAGATCAAGCGGATGGCGAGCCAGCTCGAGTGGGGGGTCCCGGTGATGACGGCCCTTCGCCTGTTCGAGGAGCGCGTTCCGACCCCGTTGGTCCAGCGCGTCGTCTCGATCGTGACCCGCGCCAACGAGGCCGGGGGCAATGTCGCCGATGTGCTCTCGATGGTGGCGCACGACACCCGCGAGGTCCAGCTCTCCCTGCAGGAGCGCCAGATCTCGATGCTCACCTACGTGACGGTCATCTACATCTCGTTCTTCGTGTTCCTCGTCACGATCTACATCATGGCGGCGGTCTTCCTGCCGCAGATGGTCCTCGCCGGCGAGGGGATCTCGGCGAGCTCCCTCGGCTCCACGGCCGTCAATCTATCGTTCAACTACGTCCCCGTCCTGTTCATCGCCTTCCTGGTGGCCGTCATCGTCCACGCGGTCGGGGACGGCATCATGGCGGGCGTCCTGCTCAACGGCCGCATCTCGGACGGGATGCAGCACGCGACGATCATGCTCGTGGTCGGCTGGGCCATCATGCGGTTCATGGTCCCGGTGCTGAACTAAGGAGGAGGAGAACGATGGCAGGAGAAGCGATCGAACCCGCACCGGTCGACGAGGACGCGGCCGGCGACAGCGACCTGATCCCGCGTTCCCAGCGACCCAAGTCGTCCTTCCCCTCGTGGCTCCGGTTCGGCGCCGCGATGCGGAAAGGCTCGAGCGATTCCCGGCCGGTCAAGCTCGCCCGCCTCGGTCTCTCGGGACAGGGCAGCGACGGAGAGGTCTGTCCGGTCCCCCCGCTCACCGACCCCGACCTGAAAGAGCTCGACCTCGCCCCGATCCGCGAGGGGTTCTCTTACGTCCGCATCACCTTCCACAACGTGCGGAACGAGTACCTGTACGAGGTCATCGAGCCGCCGCTCTCCGCGATCGAGAAGGGCCTGCTCAACCGTTTCAAGGAGACGCTGCTGGATCAGTTCGAGCCCCTCCCGGAGATCGACCCCGAGACCAAGCGGCGCGTGCTCCGCAAGATGGTGGACGATCAGTTCCACGAGTGGGAGCTCTCTCCGAGCCCCGTCACCAAGGGACGGATCCTGTACTACCTCGAACGGGACTTCATCGGCTACGGCGTCGTCGACGTCCCGATGACGGACAGCGAGGTCGAGGATATCTCGTGCGACGGCGTCCGCATCCCGATCTTCATCTACCACCGGAAGTTCGGATCGATCCGATCGAACCTCCGGTTCGAGTCCTCAGAACAGGTGGACTCGTTCGTCGTCTGGATCGCCCAGCGGTCCGGTAAGCACATCTCGGTCGCGAACCCGATGCTGGATGCGACGGTACCGGACGGCTCGCGGCTCCAGGCCACGCTCGGGATGCATGTCACGAAGCGGGGGAGCTCGTTCACCATCCGACGGTTCCGGGACAATCCGTTCACCCCGGTCGACCTGATGAAATTCAAGACGATGAGCCCCGAGATGATGTCGTACCTCTGGATCGCCATCGAGCACGGTCAGTCGATGATGGTCTGCGGGGGTACGGCGAGCGGGAAGACCACGACGCTCAACGCGACGCTGCTCTTCATCCCGCCCCAGATGAAGATCGTCTCGATCGAGGATACCCGGGAGCTCAACCTGCCCCACGAGAACTGGGTGCCCTCGCTCACGCGCGCCGGCTTCGGCGCGAAGAACGTCACGAGCGGCAAGGCCCCAGGGGAGATCGACATGTTCGACCTGCTCGCGACCTCGCTCCGCCAGCGCCCCCAGTACCTGATGGTCGGGGAGGTTCGAGGGGCGGAGGCGTTCATCGTGTTCCAGGCGATGGCCACGGGGAAGACCTGCTATACGACGTTCCACGCGGAGAGCGTGTCGGCGATGGTCCACCGGATGGAGAACCCTCCCATCTCGCTCCCCCGGTCGCTCGTGAGCGCGCTCAATCTCGTCCTCCTGCAGCGGCAGGTCAAGGTCGGCAACAAGATGACCCGACGCGTCTCGTCGCTCACCGAGATCGTCGGTCTCGACCCCGAGACGAACGAGCTCATCACCAACTCGGTCTACTCGTGGAACCCGGCCGACGACACGTTCCTCTTCAGCGGCCACTCGTACATCTACGAGCGCGTCGCGATCATGAAGAACTGGTCGATGAAGGAGATGGAGCGCGAGGTCCGTAACCGGGTCGAGATGCTCGAGTACCTCCGCTTCCTCGATACCCGGGCGACCCGCCAGAAGCCGTTCACCCACCGCGACGTCGGCCGGCTGGTCTCGTACTATTACAAGGAACCCGCCGAGGCCCTGGCGGAAGCCCGCGCCGAGATGCAGAAGGGAGCGGCCCCGAAGACCGCACCCGCGGGCTAGATCGGGCCCGCCGCATTATTCCCTTCACCGGCCTCGGGTCCGGCGTGGATCGCCATCAAGCGCCGTTCTTCGCGTGGCCGAGCACCGGCTCGCCGCGCGTGGTCCTCTGGGAAGAGGACGCGTTGACCGGTCTCGTGCGACATCTTCCGCCCGCCTCGGTGGACGTGGTGGTGACCTCGCCCCCGTACAACCGGGGGATGAAGTACGGGGTCTACCACGACCGGCGTCCGCGGGCCTCGTACCTTCGCTGGATGGGGGATCTCGCCGGAGCCCTCGAACCCCTGATGTCGGAGGCGGGGTCGTTCTTCTTGAACATCGGAGGGGGCCCCAAGGACCCGTGGCTCCCATGGGATGTCGCGAGGGAGATCGGGAACCACTTCGTCCTCCAGAACGTCATCCACTGGGTGAAATCGATCGCGATCGACCATGGGACGGTGGGTCAGGCGACCGGGCTCGACCGGGACCTCGCCGTGGGGCACTACAAGCCCCTCCGATCGGCCCGGTACCTTCACGGGGCCCAGGAGTACATCTTCCACTTCACGAAGAGCGGGGAGGTCCCTCTGGACCGCCTGGCGATCGGGGTCCCCTATCAGGACACCAGTAATGTGGACCGATGGCGCGGCGGGGCCCAAGGGGTCCGTTGCCGGGGGAACACTTGGTTCCTTCCGTACCCCACGATCCGCTCCCGCGCCGAGCAGCGCCCCCATCCCGCGAGCTTCCCTCCGGAGCTCGCCGAGCGATGCTTACGGCTCCACGGGCGCGCTCGCATCCGTCAGAGCGTGGATCCGTTCGTCGGGATCGGGAGCTCCGCGATCGCCGCCCTGGCCGTGGATGTCCCGTTCACGGGCTTCGACATCGATGCGGGGTATCTCGCGATCGCCGCCCAGCGGGTCCGGGAGAACGGGAGGGCGGGCCCCGCCGACCCGCGGACCTCAAGAGGCCGTTCCCGTTCCACCGAACGTCCCCCTTCACCGCGGGGCTAGCGAACGATGGAGATCCCTTCCTCGGATGATTCCGCGATGGAGCCCCGGGCCTCGGAGGGCTCTGCGCCTTCCTCCCGCGCGGACCCCACCGTTCGGGAGGCGATCCGGTTCCTCCGGGGGCAGATCCTCCCGCTCCTCCGCCGGGACCGTCATCGGTCCCTTCGCACCGTGGTCCAGGACGTCGTCGAT
>JBARHO010000246.1:0-2455 GCA_049799275.1 Thermoplasmata archaeon | reverse complement strand
TCCTCCCGGGTGAGCCCGAGCTGATCCATCCGGCCGACGAGGGTCTTGAGGTCCTTGAAGGACTTCCCTTGCGGGATCTCGCCCTCGCGGATCGCCTTGATGATCGGCTCGGGGAGCCGCTCCACCTCGAAGTAGAACTTGTTGTGCTTGTTCGGGGACTTTCCCTCGAAGGGACCGCCCGGGCTTCGGACCGTTTCCCGGTAGACGACGATCGGCTTCGAGGCGTTGATCTCGACCTTGTAATCGTTGACGATGCGGTACTGCGTGATCTCGAGATGGAGCTCGCCCATGCCGGAGAGGAGGTGCTCGCCGGTCTCCTGGTTGATCTCGACGCGGAGACTGGCATCCTCCTTGGCGACCTTCCGCATCGTCTCGATGAGCTTCGGCAGATCCCCCATATGTTTCGGCTCGATCGCCACGGTGACGACCGGCTCCGAGACGTGCCGGATCTCTTCGAACGGGACCATCGCCGGGTCGTCGGACATCGTCGTGCCCGCGAACGCATCGGTCAGTCCGATGACCGCGGCGATATTGCCGGCGGTGACCTCTTCGACCATCAACCGTTCGGGACCCATGAACAAGGAGACGTGTTGGACCCGGTTCTTGAGCTTCGTCCCCACGATGTTGAGCTCCATGCCTTTCTGCAGGCGTCCCGAGAAGACCCGGCCGGTCGCGATCTCCCCCGCGTTGGGGTCCATCGTGATGTCGGTGACCATGAACCCGGTGGGGCCCGAGCTGTCCGTCGACATCATCGCCACCCCGACCGGGGAGGCGATGTCACCCTTCCAGATGTTCGGGATGCGGTACCGCTGCGCGGTGAGCGGGGAGGGAAGGTGCTTCACCACCATATCGAACACGACATCGTTGATCTTGGCCTTCTGCGCGATCTCCTTCGAGCGGCCGGTGGAAACGTAGTCGATGATGTCCGTGAACTTCACCCCGGTCTTGATCATGTACGGGACACTGATCGCCCAGTTCTCGTAGCCGGAGCCGAAGGCGACCGAACCGTCCCGCGGGTCGACCGACCACTCGTCGATGAACTCGTCCGGGGCCATCCGGCGGATGAGCTCGTTGACCTCGGTGATGATGTTCGTGAAGCGCTTTTGGAGGGATTCGGGAGTGAGCTGGAGCTCCTTGATCGCCCGGTCGACCTTGTTGATGAACAGGACCGGCTTCACCTTCTCGCGGAGGGCCTGACGGAGCACGGTCTCGGTCTGGGCCATCACACCCTCGACCGCGCAGACCACGACGACGGCCCCGTCGACCGCGCGCATGGCCCGCGTCACGTCCCCGCCGAAGTCGACGTGGCCCGGGGTGTCGATCAGGTTGATCAGGTGCTGCTGGTTCTCGTACTCGTGGATGATCGTCACGTCGGCGTTGTTGATCGTGAGAAGACGGGCCTGCTCCTGCTCGTCGAAATTGAGGTAGAGCTGCTTTCCAGCGAGCTCGTTCGAGATCATGCCCGCGGCCGCGAGCAGATTGTCGGAGAGCGTCGTCTTGCCGTGGTGGATGTGGGCGACGATCCCGATGTTGCGGATGCGGTCCAGGTTCCGCATCATGTCCGGTATGGCTTTCGCGAGCTCTGCTCGAATGTGCGTCATGAACGTCCCCTCGGTCGGATCACCGAGCTGATTGAGCGACCCGCTCGACCTCTTCCTTACGCCCGACGGCGTAGCTCGTGAGGTCGCCCTTGCCGGCGAGGATGATCTCCGTCGCGAGGCAGGCCTGGATCGACTTGGAGGATTTGTGCGAGGCCGTGATCGCCCCCTGGGCGATGTTCCGGATGGCCACGGCGACCCGACGGGCCGGGGAGGCGTCGACCGCCCGCGGCACCGAGATCCCGCCGAACTGGAGCCGGGTGACCTCTTCCCGCGGGGCCGCGTTCTCGACCGCGTTGACGAGGATCTGGAGCGGGTTCTCCTTCTCGGTCTTCGCGATCTCTTCGAAGGCCCGGCGGACCGTATTGATCGCCTTCGACTTCTTCCCCGTGAACTTCCCGCCCTTCATGAGGTTGTTCGCGAGCCGCTCGACGAGGTGCATGTGGGTCTTCATGAACGGCCGCCCCGAGAGCCGGCCCTCGGTATGCGGAGCATAGACCGGGTGCAGGTAGAGGTACGGGGCGAGACCGGGGTCGTGGACCTCGAGCCCTTCGAACGAGAACCGCCCGAACAGCGGTGGGAGCGGGAACGGAGGGGGCGGCGGCGGCGTTGGGCGCACGATAACGGGGCCGGCCGTCTCTTCGGAGGTCTCCGGTGCATAGGACCGGTCCGAGGTCGCGCTCATCTTTGCGGCTTCTCCTTGCGCCCGCGAACGAGCTCATCGAGGGATGTCCCGTTCACCTGGATCACCTTGTAGCGGACCCCCGGGATATCGCCGTACGACCGTCCCATACGGCCCCCGATGCCCTCCACGAGGACCTCGTCGTGCTCGTCGATGAAGTTGATCGCGCCATCGC
>JBARHO010000245.1:0-1552 GCA_049799275.1 Thermoplasmata archaeon | reverse complement strand
TGACAGGGTCATACTCTCTTTTCCGTGAGGGACCTCTTCGAGAGCGCAGAGGCCCGGACGTGGGTGACCTTTCCCGCGGCACGTGCGACGGCCCTGCGAACTGTCTGGGTAGGGTACTGGGGAGGCTCGAGAATAGGCTTTGAACGGGAAGAGAGCAATTCTCAACCCCGGAAGCGGGGTGGGACAACCACCCCTATCGGCATCCGATCCTCTCGTTCTGGATGTGTAGCCTTATGTATCTGACATCGATCTGGACCTCAGGAGCCCGTCGCCGTATCCACTCGTCCGACGGCCTCAGTTGAACAAGGATCGGAGCGGGACCGAAATGCTCGCTCGACAGCTCCTTCTTGGCGTCCTTGTCCTCGTCATCGCGACGCTCTCGATCCCTTCATTGGCCCCCGCGGTCTCCCAGCCTCTGAACGACCTTCATAGGCTGGTGCAAGGCCCAGCCTCTGCTTCGGGACTCGCTCCCACCGCCGAGAAGGCGCTCTCGGCGGCTGCCCTTTCCATCGATCAGGGCGACGGGCCGAACGCCGGGGTGCCGGGCGCCTGCGAGCTGGCTGCGGATACCGCCTCGGCGACCTGCGAGTCGTCCCCGTCGGCCGCTTCCGCAAGCCAGGTGCCTTCGACGGGTCGTCCCTCCCCATCTCCGCGTTGGGGCGCGAGCATGGTCTACGACGCCAACACGTCCGACAACTATGTGCTCCTGTTCAGCGGTTCGGGCGCGAGCGACGACACTTGGACCTTCTCGAATGGGGTCTGGGCCGAGCTCAGCCCTGCAATCGAGCCTCCGCAGCGCACCTACGCCGCGATGGCCTACGATCCGCTCGCTGGGTACGTCGTCCTGTTCGGGGGCCACAACGGGGCCAACAACTACCTCGGCGATACCTGGAAGTTCGCGGGCGACCAATGGACCGAGCTCACCCCGCCTGTTGCCCCGTCCGCTCGCGCCTACGCGGCCTTCACGTACGATCCTGCGGCCGGGGGCATCCTTCTGTTCGGAGGGAACAATTCTGAGTTCAGTCATAATGCGGGCTATCTAGGTGACACCTGGGAATTCACCAACGCGAGCAACGGGACCTGGACACAGGTGCCCACCGGTGGGATCGACTGCGGAGGCTTCTCGCAGCACAATTGTAACGTCACGGCCGCGCCCTCGGCACGCGCGACCGCGAGCATGACCTACGATGCCCGGGACGGCTATGCCGTGCTGTACGGTGGGGGAGCGGCGAACAAGACCTCCCTGAGCGACACGTGGACCTTTGCCAATGGAACGTGGACGGACATCGCGGCGACCGCGGGCTTCACCAAGGCCCGCGATTACACCATGATGACCTTCGACAACGCCACCGCCGACGATTACGTCCTGCAGTTCGGAGGGATCAACGGCGGTGACCGATCGATCAATACCACGTGGCAGTTCCTGAGCGGCAGTTGGACCAATCTGACGAGCTCCGTGCCGATCAATGTCTCCCCCCCGATCCGATTCGGAGGGGCCATGGTCTATGACGCACGGGACGGCTACACCGTCCTGTTCGGCGGCCTGAGCAAT
>JBARHO010000244.1:0-11901 GCA_049799275.1 Thermoplasmata archaeon | reverse complement strand
ATGAGAGTAGAACACCGTTATTGGACGAGCGCGAACTGTGATGAACTGGCCGCCTTGCACGGAGGTTCCTGGCGGTCGGAACGGCGCACGAGAACGCCGTCGGGCCCTAGGTCTCCGGATCAGCTATCCCCGATCGGCAGTGCGCCTGGACCTCACGGTCCGTGTGCGTTCGCTCCCTGTTAGCTCGGTTGGTGGTCATGCACCAAGCGCTTGCCCATGCTGACCACGTCATCGGTGGTGTAGCCGATCCGACGGTAGAACTCCACTACGCCCTGATTGGAGGTGCGGATCTGCAGGTTGATCTTCGGGCACCCCGAGTCGCGTAGCAGACCCTCTGCCGCCACAACCATGGCTCGTGCGAGCCCCTTCCGTCGGTGCGGAGTATCTACCGCCAGATAGTTGAGCCACCCCCGATGTCCCTCGTACCCTGCCATCACGGTCGCAACGATCCGCCCGTCGACCACGCCGACCAAGAACAGGTCGGGCCGGACCGCCAGCTTGCGTCGAATGTCGTCGCGAGGGTCATTCTGCGGCCGGACCAAGCCGCATTGATGCCATAACGCGACGACCGGATCCTCGTCCTTCGGTTCAAAGGGGCGAATGTGCATCGAGGTTTGAACGGGCCCGTCCGAGCCAGCCATGCCGACGCCAGCTGTCCCCGCTCATGACATTTCCTTCCCCGATATCACTCTATGGACGGGTTTTCTTTAGGATCCAGGAGATCCGAACCAAGCCTTCTCGCAATGTGCCCGTTCGTGTATCGGTGTCCTGGGTCCCCGTCCCGCTTCGTTGCTGACCAGCTTCCTATCGATGTGCTCCTACTCTTGCAGAAGGATTCTCATCGACTGGAAGTTGAGGGCGACTCTGTGGTGCTTCAGGAACAAGCGCCCCTTTCCGGAGCGAATAGCAAGCGGCGCCAAGGGCGATCGCGGGCTCGATGCGGGACGCTCGCGTTCGATGGCACGAACGCGATGAACGGGGAGCGGCCGGCGCCTACTCCACGCGCGATAGCACGGTCAGCGCGCGGAGCGTGATCATCTTGCTCGGTTCTCCTTCGGCCTCGAACGTCAGCGGCACCGGACATTTACCGGGGTGCTTCGCGAACCAGTCGACGAACTCCTGATAGGGATCCGGTTGGAAGGCGTCGAGGTCCCACTTTCCATCGGGCCGCTGCTTCTCGCGGAGGAGGTCGACCGCGTATCCCAGTCGTGGGTCCTTGCCGTAGCCGAGAGCGGTCAGACAATCCAGTCCCACCAACAGGTCGTAGTAGTAGTGCACGGGCCAGTGGAAGCGGTACCATGGCTCGTACCGGTCGCCCTGACTGTGGAGCTCGCGCTCGAGGTAGTACTCGGCGGTCCGCTCCACGACGCCCTTCATCGCCGGACTCCACTTGGAACGAGGGTACGCCGCGAAGGCCCCTAATCCCTCCCACGCGTCGAGCGATCGGCTCGTGGCCGGCCCGTTCTTGACGTAACGGCAGGACCAGCCCCCCTTCGGATGGGCGGTCCGGACAAGCCATTCGAGGGTCTTGCGGACCCGGGGGTCGTCCTCGTAGCCCAGGCGAAGGAGGCCGCGCGCCATGTTGGCCGTGTAGCAGTGGTGCCCCTTCCCCTTCCCGAACCCTCCAACCCCCCCTCCCTCGAGCGGCGACTTGGCCATCCAATACTCCGCCGACGCTGCCACCTCCGGGATGGCACGCGTCGCCCCCAGATCGGCCAACGCGAGCATGGTCCAGTGGGTCGCGGTGAACCGGGGCTCCATCCAGCCTTTGTCCCGCTCCCACCATCCGGCGGCATTTCGCCGGGCGAGCGTGTCGGCCACCCATCCCCGGGTCGGAATGCGCGCCTTGACCTTGCGAACCTCCGCGTCGTTCTCCTTCTTCCCGAGGAGCTGGGTCAACGCGAGGTAGCGGATCGACGGCTGCTCGGGGTCGAGCAACCAATCCAAGACCTTGTCGCTGGACACCGGCGCGAGGACGAGCCTGCTCGTACATGACCCTAACGAGGCGAGACCCCCCCGATCCTCCCCACACACCAGCGAACATGGATCGGTCTCTCGACGGCGACCCCAAGTTCCGGGGCCGGCGCGGCCGATGGCCCACCTCGAAGCAAGGCCGGCCCCCCCTCGGTAACGCACCCGAATAGCAAGGCGTGCGAATCTCGTCAGTGCGGGGCTCTATTCTTCGCACTCGGCTTGGGCGCCCGAATAGGGTGGGACCCCCCACGCCTGCGTCGCTCCACGCCGGCGCGAACGAGCGCCTTCACGCTGGCCGCGTCGATCTCAACCCCCACTGGGAAGTCGATGGCCCTTGACCTGCCGTTGAGCTGCGCATTGAAGAGCTTCTGGGGGTCGGGAAGGCTCGAGCCCTCGACGAAGCTGGGTCGGACCCGCCCCTTCAGGGGGATGAGGATGCAAACGATGCCGTCATGCTCGAACACGGCCGCGCCGAGCGGACTGCTCGGCTTCCTCCACTTGACGGCCTCTACGATCTCGGGGTCGCCCGCGTGGATGATCTCACGGAGCCTGGCGAGGATGACCCTGCGCCCGTCCGGGGTGGCATCGATGATGGCGTCGACGTCGCGGTTGGGGCCGGGCATCTGACCCGTCAACCGAAACACGAGTCTTCACCGTTTCTGTGATGCAAGGGTGCAAGAGAGCCCCAACGCGTCGGCGTTTCTCGACCGGTCGGATCTTTTCATAGCCGATCGAGGACCTAATGGATTGCTGCGCTTACTCAACCGACGGGTTCGAATACCTCAAACAGGTTCGGCGTATCAGGTCGGTGATGATCGCCATACGAGACGACCCGAGGGGAGCGCCCTCGCAGTGGAAACTGGCCAGTACAGTTGAATATCAAGCCCAGGAGCGGAATACTCTCGGAGAAGAAGAGTGACGCCGAAAGGTGAAGATCTCAGCTACGCGTTTACCGTCGACCCATCACCGGAGAAGGCGTTCGCTGCCATCAATAACGTACGTGGCTGGTGGTCCGGAAACATCGAAGGTGATACCGATAAACTCGGTGCTGAGTGGACCTATCGGTACGAAGACCTCCATTACAGCAAGCAAAGGATCACGGAATTGGTTCCGGGCAAGAGGGTCGTCTGGCTCGTCTTGGACAGCTCCCTCAGTTTCATCAAGAACAAGAAGGAATGGAACGGCACAAGGATCACTTTTGACATTGCAAGAAAGGGTGACAACACCGAGGTCCGCTTCACGCACGTGGGCTTAGTCCCCGACCAAGAGTGTTATGGGGCCTGCTCCGACGCTTGGGGCTCGTACATTCGAGGGAGCCTCCGGAGTTTGATTTCTAAGGGTAAGGGCGCCCCTAACGCCAAGGAGTAATGTTCGGTCGAAGCGCCCTGCCCAGCGTAAACAGCCCCCCGGAACTGACGACAAGGGGCAGTGAACGGACTTGATCTCTCCGTCGTACCGTGGAGAGCCCGCAGTCCGAGAAAACCTTCGGCAAATTATTCGGGAGGCACGAGCCCAGCAGGGTCCTCTGGGCGATCTCCGACCCGACCTGGCGCGAGATTCTCGGAAGGCTCCTGCGGTGCTCGGAGCCCGTGGCCGATCTCGCGGAAGCCCCCTTGTCCTTCCCTACTGTCTCGAAGCACCGGAAGGTCCTCGAGCCGGCGGGCCGCGTCACACGGGCCCGCACGGCAGAGAGCACTCCATGTACCTGATGGCGGAGCCACTCCGGGGCGTGGCTGGCTGATCAGATCGAGAAATTCTGGAGCAGGCGGCTCTATCATCACTAAGAGTTCTTGGAACGGAGGGAAAAAAGATGACCATGAAGCGGATCGTCGCGACCGTGACCCGAGAGATCGAAGCCAAGCCTCGCGAGGTCTTCGCGGCGTGGATCGACCCTAAGCACCCGGGGACCCCTTGGTCCAAGCGCCACGGGATCCGGCGCGCCATCGTGAACCCATTCGTTGGCGGACTGTTCTACATCAACATGGGCCCGCCGATGCCGCTCGCGATCCACTTCGGTCGCTTCCTGCGGCTCGACAGGCCGAAGCTGATCGAGCACACATGGGCCTCAGAGGGAACCCTCGGCGCTGAGACCCTGGTCCGGATCACGTTGAGGGCCAAGGGGGAGGGGACGCTTTTTTCTCTTCGCCACACAGGCCTCCCGAATAGGGAAAGTGCCCGCGGCCACGAGGAGGGCTGGGGGTGGATCGTGGGATGGCTCGCCGACGGCTTATCGGCGAGGAGGTGCTGATCAAGCTACCGGAATGCTAACGTCCAAAGCTGGGCGGCTCCGTTTAGGGCACTGTTATGCCCTGCCACGGGATACGATACCGGAACCGAGAATGGAACCGGAAGAGCTCGCCGAGCTCATGCAGACCCTCGACGACGCGTGGAACGCAGGACCCAACAGCACGCTCTGGGAAACGTTCCGGAAGCGGCACACGGAGGATGTCGCGGTCTACTGGCCGGGCCAGCCGGAACCCACGAGGGGGCGGCACGACCATGACCTGGAGTCGGTCGAGTTCTTCAAGACCTTCCCGGACAACCGCCTGACCAATCGTCCGTACAAGATCTTCTTTGCCGCGGGCGATCACACGTGTTCCGTGGCGGACTTCACAGGAACAATGGAGGGGCCGATGAAGATGGGCGGCAGGACGATCCCGCCGACCAACCGGAGCTTCAAGGTCGAGTTCTGCACCGTGGCGACCTGGAACGACCGAGGGGAGATCACCGAAGAGAGGTTGATGTACGACCTGGTAGGGCTCCTGAAGCAGATCGGGCTCGGTTAGAGCCTCGATCATCTGGCCGGTCGATGGTCCGGTCTTTGGGAAGGCCCTCCCTTCCGAACGTTGGTGCCATCGAGGTCCAACCGAGGGTCCGCGATCTTTACGAGCTGCTTCCCGACGTTCTCCCCGGAAAAGAGGCGGGCAAGGGCCGCGGGGGCGTTCTCCAACCCCACCACGACGTCCTCCTTGGGCCTGAGCTGTCCGGAGTCCAACCACCCCTTGAGCGCGGCGATGGCCTCAGGGAAACGGTCGAAGTAATCCCTACCGAGAAGCCCCTCCATGCGCCCGTTCACCATGATCAGCTGCGTGTAGTTCAAGGGTCCCGGACCACGCGGCGGCTGTCGGTATCGGGCGGTGGTCCCACAGAGCACGATCCGTCCGTGGGGGCGAAGGCGCTCCAGTGCCAGGTCCAGGATCGGCCCGCCGACATTGTCGAAGTAGATGTCGATCCCTTCGGGGCAGACCGCATCGAGTCGAGAGGCGACATTCTCGCTCTGATGGTCGATGGCGAAGTCTATCTTGGCCTCGCCGAGCAGCCACTCGCGCTTCTCCTTCCCACCCGCGATCCCGATCACGCTCAACCCTAGGATCTTCGCGATCTGCGCGGCGACCGACCCGACACCCCCCGCCGCGGCGGAGACGACGAAGGTCTCGCCGGGGCGCGGCTGGGCGATCTCGGTCACTCCGAAGTAAGCGACGATCCCCGTGATCCCGAGCGTACCCGCG
This sequence comes from Thermoplasmata archaeon, assembly GCA_049799275.1. Lineage (GTDB taxonomy): Archaea > Thermoplasmatota > Thermoplasmata > Lutacidiplasmatales > UBA184 > Lutacidiplasma. Next base: position 6,418 of record JBARHO010000244.1, on the reverse strand, counting down.
GCCAGGTCAGGGGAGACCCCGGGGAGGACCTTGATGGCGTCCCAGTACCCCTTCCCATCGATCACGGAATAATCTTCCCAGCCTGACGCCGTGTAGATGATGTCCCCCGCAGAGAACTGGGGGATCCTCGACTCGATGACCTGCGAGGACGCGTACCCCTCCATCAGGGTCCCCGGTGGCCTTCCGCCCTCTTCCGGAGGGGCGAGGAGGCTCAAGACCTGGGTGGGGGCGACATCAAGCCAGAGATTCCTCACCAACATCTGACCCTCCCCGGGCGAGGGGATCTCCGCTTCGGTCCATCGAAAATTCTGGGCGCCGACCGGGCCCTCCGGCCGCCTCTCGAACAGCCATCGCCGATTGATCCTACTCGACATCACGGACCTCGAAGGGCGCCGGTCCGGCACCGAGGGTCCGGATCCGAAGGGCCGTACATATACCGAACCCGTTCACCCTCGTACTGGCTGAAGACTGCTGGCTGGGTCCGAGGTCGACGCGGACCGCGACGGGGCGGGGCTCATCTCGGATCAGGTTTTCGTGAACACCACGTTGACCGTCACGGCCGCTCCGTTCACCGTCACGGTCCCGCTGTAGGTCGTGTGGTACCCCAGGCCGGGATGCCCTTTCGCGATCCGATACGCATACGTCCCGTTCGGGACCGTGAACCCGATCGTGTTCGTCGTGGTCGCTATCTTTCCGACATGGATCAGGGTCACGTTCCATTCATGCCCGCTGGGTAGCCCTGTCTCGACGAAGCTGAGCGAATAGGTCGCCGGCGTGATCACACTCAGATTGCCGGAACCAATGTTCGCCACGTAGACGTCATAATTCGCTGCATCGACCGCCACATCAAACGGTTCGGACCCGACGGGGACCGTCGTGACCACATGGTTCGTGGTGCCGGCGATCACGCTCACGTTGTTAGAGCCCTCGTTGGCCACGTAGACATCGTGGTCCGCAGCATCGACCCTCACGGCTTCCGGTTGGCTCCCGACGGCGAGCGTCGTCACCACCAGGTTCGTCGTCCCACTGATCACGCTGACGTTGCCCGACCCCTCGTTCGCCACGTATAGGTCGTGGTTCGCCGCATCGAGGGCCAAGGTACCCGGTTCGGTCCCAACGGGGACCGTCGCGACCACCTTGTTCGTCGACCCGCTGATCACGCTCACGTTGTAAGAATTATCGTTCACTACGTAGAGGTCGCCGTTCCCCCCATCGACCGCAAAGCGAACCGGACCGGACCCGACGGGGACCGTCGCGACCACCTTGTTTGTCGACCCGCTGATCACGCTCACGTTGTTGGAACCATAGTTCCCCACGTAGACGTCCCCGTTCGCGGCATCAACGGCCACGGATTCCGGGAAGAGCCCAACGGGGACCGTCGCGACCACATCGTTGGTCGTACCATCGATCACGCTTACGGTGCGGGTGGAAGCGTCCGCCACGTAAACGTCGTCGTTCGCGGTATCGACGCCCAAGGCCTCCGGGCTGGTCCCAACGGCGACCGTCGCGACCACCAGGTTCGTCGCCCCGTCGATCACGCTCACGTTGTTGGAATTAATGTTGGCCACGTAGACGTCGTGGTTCGCCCCATCGACCGCCAAGGCAAACGGTTGGGTCCCGACGGGCACCGTCGCGACCACCTTGTTTGTCGACCCGCTGACCACGCTCACGTTGTTGGAACCATAGTTCCCCACGTAGACGTCCCCGTTCGCGGCATCGACCACCAAGACCTTTGGATCGGATCCGACCGGGACCGCCGCGACCGCCCGATCGTGCCCGGTTGGGCCAACCTTCCACACGGTTTGGGGCATCGGAGCAGACATCGAAGCGGGAACCGGTAGGCGTTCGGTCGGCGCGATCGGGGCCGCGGATTCAGGTGTCGTCGCGGGTCCCAGACCGTGCTCGGACCTTGTGCCGCCAACGCCGGAGACTCCGCAGCTCGAGATCACTACAAAGAGCGTCGCGACTACGGCTAACACGGCGACCAACCGAGATCCGAGGAAGGACATGGACGCGCGCACGAATTCCCTACTTATACACATTCCCCCGATGGAGATCCGGGGCAGCAGCGGAGGGGCCGCGGCCAGAGTTCTCTCGGGACACCGCCTCAAGTGAGCCCGAGCTCCCCACTGAGATATGTATTCCTAGCGCCGCTCCCATGAGTACCCCGGGTGCCCAGTATGTCCCTCATCTCCAAACCGCTCTCCCCGACCACCTGGCCTGCCTTCGCCCGTCTCGTGGAGAAACATAACGGGATCTTCGGAGGGTGCTGGTGCATCTCTTTCCATCTCGAACCGGGCGAGAACAAGCGAATGGCCGGGAGGTATCGCGAACTGAAGGAGGCCCGGGTCCGGGAGGGGCGTGCTCACGCCGCCTTGGTGTTCGACGGCATAGAGGTCGTCGGCTGGTGCCAGTTCGGACCCACTTCTGAGCTTCCCAACATCCGAAGCAAGAAGGAGTACGAGAAAGGGCTTCGGGAGCTCCCCGACTGGCGCATCACCTGCTTCTTCATCGATCGCGATCGTAGAGGCGAGGGCATCGCCTCTCTCGCCCTCCGTGAGGCGGTCCGATACATCGCGCGGACAGGGGGTGGGGTGGTCGAGGCCTATCCCGAGGACTACACGGATGAAAGGACCTCGAACTCGTTCCTCTGCAGCGGGACGCTAGGGATGTTCGAGAAGACGGGATTCAAGAAGACGCGCAAGATCGCCATGCGTCGGTGGGTCGTCGTTCGGAAGGTGTCGGCGACCCGGGTGACACCGCCGAGGGAATAGACCGGCGTTCAACCCGGCTGAATCCGGCGGGCGGGGGTCGCGCCCGGGCCCCTGTCCCTTCGGGAGGGATCTCCCCCCAGCGTGATGGAGGTCGTACGTGGACCCAACTGGGACCAGCAACTGGGTCGGACCGAGGCCTAGGTGACCGAGAACGACTTGGTGCTGGCGAGACCGGTCGCCGTGTCGGTCCCCACCACCGGGTAGTGCCCCGCGCTCAGGCTCGGGACCGTGAACGTGCAAACGAACGCGCCGCCGCCCGTCGTCGTGATACTTGTTCCGCCGAACGTTCCGTTCGAGCAGGAGATCGGCGTCTGGAGGACCCCGTTGAACGATACGGTCGCGCTCGAGGACACGCTGAACCCCGTCCCCGTCACCGTGAACGACCCGCTCGGCGTCCCGTGGTTCGGGGTCAAGGTGATCGTCGGTACCGTCACCTTGAACGACCTCGTCGCCGTGAGCGTGCTGGTCGCGAGATCCTTTCCCACCACCGAGTAGTGTCCCTTGGTCTCGCTCGGCACCGTGAACGTGCATCGGAACGCCCCCGACCCGCTCGCGGTCGTGATCGTGGCCCCGCTGAACGTACCGATCGAGCACGCGGTGGGCGTCTGGAGCGTCCCGTTGAAGGAGACCGTCGCTTCCGACGCCGGATCGAACCCGGCGCCCGTGACGATGTACCTACCGCCCGCGGGGCCCTGGCCCGGGACCAGCGTGATCTTAGGGACCGTCACCTGGAAGGTTCGGGGGGGACTTTGGGCGAACGTCTCCAGATCCTCGGCCACCACCCGGTACGACCCCGCGCTCTCGCTCGGGACCGGGAAGGTGCACAGGAACCCGCCCGTTCCGTTCGTCGTGATGGTCGACCCGTTGAAAGTCCCCTGGGAGCAGGCGTTGGGCGTCTGAAGGAACGCTTTGAAGGTGACGGTCGCGCCCGAGGAGATGGTGAACCCGGCCCCCTTCACCTGGTAGGGGGACCCCACCGGGCCCTGGAGCGACTTCAGCGTGAGCTTGGGGCTCACGAGCGAGATGAGCCGGTCCACGTCGGCCCCGTTCACGCGCTCGCTCCCCGACGCCGGGCTGGGCCCGGCATGCCCGTCCACCGGGGCCACCGTGAACGCGTACGTCCCGTACGCCTCGAAGAACGTGATGACGCTCCCCGAGGTCGCGGTGACCGAGCTCGTGATCGTCTGGGCGTTGCCCGGGCAGGCCGTCCCGATCGGGCTGCTGGTCGAGGGCGGCGCGGTGCACGCCCCGTCCCCGACCTGGGGCGTCAGCGTTACGCTCCAGTTCGCTCCCGGAGCGAGCCCTGCCTCTGTGAAGCTCACGTTGTACAGCGCCGCGTTCTGCGTGTAGTTCCCCGCATCGATCACTCCCCATCCCGCATCCGGGCTGTATCCGGGACACGCCCCGTAGTCCGTCGAACCGGAGCCGCCGCACAGGCTACCTTGCGGTTCGGAGTTGTGGAACGTCGTGATCGTGTAGAACGCGAGCAGCGAGAGCTGATGCTGGTACTCCTGCTGTCCCCATTTGTAGACCTGAGGATTGTCGAACCCGACCCAGGCCGAGCAACTTCCCGTCGTCCCGCAGGCGAGGCCGTCGGAAAGATGGTGCGCCTGGTCGTTCGACCAGAGCGCGTGGTCGATCGTCGCGATCTCCCCGCCGACCACCTGGCTCGAGAGGCTCGTTCCCCCCTCGTCCGAAAAGCCCACATGGGCGACCCCGGGATCGCTGTTCGGGCCTGTCGGATCGACCTGGGTACAATCGGCAGGGACCACCCCGCACGTGACATTGACTCCGTAGTTGCCCTGGGTGAAGTCGAGCCAGGAGTCATTGGCGATCGCCGAGACGTCGGCCACTCCGCGGCCGGTGTTGATCGTGTTGAGGATCGTGTTCGCGTCGGACGAACCATTCTGGTAGGCCGGACGAGCTTGGTCCGAGGCTGGGACGACGCCCGAGACCGTTCCGCCGCCGTACGTTCCATCGTACCAAACGATCTCTCCGCACCCGACGCCCGGGGACTTGGGCACGGAGGTCGCCCCGCAGGTCGACCCCCGCGTGGCGAGGGCGGGAACCTCGCGGAGCAGGGAGGTGGCGTTGACCACGAGCGTGGTCCCTCCCGTCGCCAGATCTCCCGTCGAGCTCGTGCCGTAGGTGCTCGGGGTCGCGACCTCGTTGTCCCCGCTATCGCCCGTTCCGACCGTGACCGTGATGCCGCGCGCGGCCGCCGCGGTCAGGTCGCTCTCCCAGGAGGGGTCGGTCGTGTTGTAGTCGCCGGGGGTACCGTAGGAGTTCGCGATGACCGAGACGTTCTGGAGGCCGGCCAGGATCTCGGACTGGTCCCCGTACGTTCCATTGGTCCACGAGGCGGGAAAGACCGAGGTGGACGGGCTCAGGATATCGGCGAAATCGGTGTCGAGCTCCGCGTTATTGCCGCCCCCGGGGCTGAAGACCTGGAAGATGTTGGCGCCCGGGGCCAGCGAGCCTTCCGCGTCCAGATCGAGCTCGTTCTCGAGATCCGCCCCTCTCGAGTCGCAGGAGGCCGAAAGGCCCCCTTTCGCGGTGACCACGGCCGAGTAGTTCGAGCCCGCCGTCGTGAGGGCGGGATACGCGTTCGGGTGCGGCTCCCCGGCGGGCAAGGTGTAGTTCCAGGTGTCGAGGACATCCGGCAGGTAGATGTCCGACGCGAAGTCGCTCGACGAGAGCGAGTCACAGTACGATCCGCCGGGGCTCCCCATGGTGCTCAGGCACGTCGGGTCCGAATCGCACACGGGATCGGACCAGAGGATCGTTGCGATGTCCGCCCCGATCGGATAGCCGTACTGCTCGAACAGCGGACTGTAGGATGCGCCGTTGGCCGGATCGGTCCCCTCACCCGTCTCGTTGTAGGAGACCTGTTCGGTGGCCATCGGCAGGAACTGCCCGTGGTCGATCGGTTCGTCGTAGCCGAGCTGAGAACCTTCGGGTCCGATCCCCGCGTCCGTGCAGGTGAACGGGTTACTGGCAGTACAGGGGGTCCCGTAACAGCTCGACCCGCAATACGAAGGAGGAAGAGAGCGGCCGCTCGAGCCCGTCGAAGGGACCAAGTGGGCCGACCCCTGGGTCATGTGACCGAACTGCCCTTCGAGATGCGGTAATGCCAGCTTCGCGTCGAATGTGTTCGTGTACACGGAGTAGTCGCTCAGCCCTTCGACACCCAGGACATACGGGACGAGCGGGGTCGGAAGCCTTGGCGCGCCCACGGCCGCGTAGTACGGTCGCCCCCGGGCGTCCGTGAACGATCGCTCGCTCGTATGGAAGATGCTCGCCACTTGGGTCGGCGTGGCGTCGAACGTGATCGTCGCACCCGTTGGGTACGTGGTGAGGTGCGTCACGCCGAAGGATCCGAAGTACGAGACCGCCGAGGAATAGACGGCCGGTGAGCCTCCGTACTCGGAGTCGAACTCGGAGGCTGTGAGGTAGTGATGGTATAAGGGAGAAGAAGGATCTTGGACCGCCTGGAGGAACTGGTCGAGCTGGCCTTGGTTCGAGTACGCCAGGGTCACGAGGACGGTTTCCGGCGTGGCCGGGGCCGGACCGACGTCGAGCGAACCGGAAAGCGCGAGACCGGGTTCCGAGTCGGGCACGACGGCGGTCGGAGCGGTCAACAG
>JBARHO010000243.1:0-3344 GCA_049799275.1 Thermoplasmata archaeon | reverse complement strand
CGCCGGAACCTGGGCCTCTTCATCCTGGCGGCGGGCCACTATCTCGATCGACCGGGCCGCTCGGCGTTCACGGTCCCGGCGCCGTTGTCCCTCTCGCTCGCAGAGGCCCGTTCCCGCGTGGCGCGGCGGACGACGCATGTGAGCGTCCTGCTGATGGCACGACCGAACGTGGTCGAGGACATCCTCTATCCCCAACTTCGGAAGGCGGAGCGCGCGCTCGCCCAGGAGTCGGAGCGGCTGGGGTTCGAAGTCCTTGGTTCGGCCAGCGCCTCGGGCCCCACGATGGTGGCCGTGGTGTTGGAGATCGCCCACCAGGAGCTTCCCGCGGTGAAGGTCCACCAGGGGCCGCCCGCGGGCATCGACCGGGTGGGCGACTTCCTGGCGAAGTGGACGCGGAAGGACCTCGCCGTCCTGCAGGGTCCGTACGTGACCTCCGAGGGTCGTCTCTCCGTAGAGGTGGAACAGGGCGAGCGACGGTTCGAGTCGCTCCTCAACCCGCTCTTGCCGCAGCTGCCTCTCGGTCGCGACCTCAAGGCCATGGTCGATGAGAGCGCGATCCTTCGCCCGCTGGGCGAGGTGACGGCCGGCCCCGAGATCGAGGCTGCCCTGGGGGACCTGCTGGATAAACGGCTTCCTTGGACGGGGTCGTCGGGCTCAGGTGGGGAAGACGTTCAGCAAGAGGAACCAAAGCCCTAGCCAGGCGAAGATCTCGAGCGCGAGCATCCCGGCCCATTCCCCCTTCGTGTAGGGGACCGAGGGCGTTCGGACCCGGAGGATGAGGTACGGGGAGAACGCGATGACCGCGATCCCCACGATCGGCGCCACGAAGTAGAGACCGGCGTGGTCGAGGAACAGCGACACCGCCGCCAGGAGGAGCGCGATCGCCATCGCGAGGATGGCCACCAGGGACTGTTCCATCTCGTGGGTCAGGAACCGCTTCTCATCGAACTCGGGGAACTTGAACGAGCGGAACTCCTCGTCCTCGTCCGGTTTTCGCCGCGCCTTCTTAGCCAGGTGGTCCACCCCCTCGTTGGGCGTACGCGCCCCGGTAGAGCTCCTCCGCGTGGTAGGAGCTGCGGACCAAGGGCCCGGCCTCGACACCGGCGAAGCCGTGCACGATCCCTACGGTGCGCCAACGCTGGAACGCGTCGGGCGTCACATACTCCCGGACCGGCACATGCTGCTCGGTGGGCCGCAGGTACTGACCTAGGGTTAGGAGGTCCGTCCCGGACGTGCGCAGGTCGCGGAAGCTTTCCTCGATCTCCTCCGGCCGCTCGCCCAGCCCGAGCATGAGCGAGCTCTTGGTCACGAGATCGGCCGACCCGAGCTCCCGGCCGCGGGCCAACATCCGAAGGGACCGATCATACGTCGCGCGGTGGTCCCGGACGTCGGGGGACAAGCGACGGACGGTCTCGAGATTGTGCGCGAGCACATCAGGAGGTTCCTCAAGGAGGGCACGGAGGGCGTCCTCGTTCCCTCCGAGATCGCCGATGAGGAGCTCGACGAGCGTTCCGGGAGATCGTTGCCGGATCGCCCGAACGGTCTCGCTCAGTACGCTCGCGCCCCCGTCGGCCAGGTCGTCCCGGCAGACCTGCGTTAGGACCACGTACCTTAGCCCCCATCTCTCGATCCCCTCCGCGACGCGAGCGGGTTCGGTGAGGTCCACGACCCCCCTGGGCCACTTGGTCGTCACGGCACAGAAGCCACAACGTCGGGTACACTCGACCCCGAGCAACATCAGGGTCGCAGTGCCTGCCGACCAGCACTCGGGGAGGTTGGGGCAGCGGGCCTCCCGGCAGACGGTACCGAGCCGCAAGGACGAAAGGATCTCCTTCACCTCCGGGTAGGCGGAGCCGGTCGGCGGCCGGGTACGGATCCACGAGGGGATCCGTTCCGGAGGGCCGACGATGCCGGAGGTCGCGATGGCCGTCACGTGCGCCCTACGACCGGACCCGAGGGTTTAGACTTTGCGCGTAGGAGCGTCCTCGAGCTGGCTCTCCACGAGGGTTTCGAGGTAGCTGGTGGGCAGCTCATCGGTCGAGATGCGCGCCGACTGGCCGGCCCCGGTGATCTCGACCTCAAGGAGACCTTCGCGCTCGAGCTCCTTCACGGCCCTCCAGAACGACACCCGGCTCATCGGGGCGACCCCGTGACCTTCAGCGATCGCCTGGTAGGTCTGACGGGCGCTCTCGGACGTGGTGCTGGTGCGTTTCCCCCCGAGGCTCCGGGCGACGGCGAGGAGGACGAAGAGCGCGTTGCGGCTCAATCCGTCCAACTTCGCCTCGGTGAGCGTCGGATAGATGGATCCCTTGGCGGCCCGCACATGGTCGGGTCGGATCTCGGAGCCTCCTTCGGTCTCGGCGGCCCGGGCCGCCCCGACGAGCACCTCGCGCGCGAAGCGAGCGTCCCCGCTGTTGGCCGCGACCCGAGCGACCTGGTGCAGGATATCGAGGTCGTACGACCCCGGCCGGAGCGCGAGCTCCGCTCGGAACGCGAGGATGTCAGTGAGGTCATTGGCGGCGTAGGGGGAAAGGGCGAGACGGTGCGTGACCCCGAAGCTGGAGCGGCTCGGGGCGTCCAGCAGGGTGAGGATGTCCTCGGTCGCGACCAGGAAGAGCGAGATCGAACCCAATCCCACCTCCGGGGCGCGCGAGAGGAGGTAGACCAGCTTCGTCTCCTGACGTACGAGCGAAGTGACCTCGTCCAAGATGATGAAGAGGTGACGTGGCGCCCGGCGGATCCCCTGCTCGAAGACATCGAGCATCTCCGAGAGCGAGTAGCCCCGATCCGGTAGGGAGACACCGACCCCACGCAGGAGCTGCAGCAGGATCACCCGGTCGTTCGACCGACGCCAGCAGTTGACGTACAGTTTGAGGACCGGTAGATCATGGAGGCGTCCCCCTTTGGCAAGGTCGTCCCCCAGTCGGTTCGCAAGCGCGGTCTTTCCGGAGCCCACGCCCCCTGTCAGCAACTGGTGGTACGCTACGCCCTTGCCGAGCGAGTCCCGGTACCTCCGGCCGAGCGCGGTGAGCTCGGCCTCCCGATGGACGAGTCGAGCGGGAATGAACGCCGGGTCGAGCGTTTCTTCATGAAGCAGGATGCGGCTCACGGTTGTCCTCCGCGAAACGGAGCAGGTAAGATAGCTTGTTCTGCTTTTTTTCGCCGCGTTCGTCGGATCGGCAGCCGCTCGTTCAGCCACGGCGCCAGTCGCCGTTCGGCCTCCCGGGCGAGCACGGTCACCGGCTGCTCGGCATCCAACGAGATCCACTCCGGCCGTCCGGCGAGCGCTTCGTACGCGTGCTCGACGGACCTGAGCTCCCGCAGACGTTCGACGGGCGCGGCCC
>JBARHO010000242.1:0-1773 GCA_049799275.1 Thermoplasmata archaeon | reverse complement strand
CCGACCCGTTAGGCCGAGGGGAGCGAAAGGAACAAGACCGCCCCGACGCCTGGGGGGTCCCGATCATGGACGAGGAACTGCCCGAACTGGTGCTACCGCTGGAAGATCGTGACCACGTCGTGGGCCCGCTTTCGGCCCGCCATACCCTGGTCGAGTACGGGGACTACGAGTCGCCTCACTGCCGCAATGTGGTCGGAACGGTCCGCGAGCTGATCCGCGAGCTCGGGGACGACCTCTGTTTTGCCTTCCGGAACTATCCCCAGCCGAAGATCCACCCCCATTCCGAGGCGGCCGCGGAAGCGGCGGAGGCGGCCGGCCTCCAAGGCAAGTTCTGGCTGATGCACGACCGACTGTTCGACCATCAAGGAGAGCTCGGCGATCCCGAGATCCGGTCCATCGCGGCCGGGCTTCCCGTGGACATGCGGGTCTTCGAAAGGGATCTCGCTTCGGGCGAGGCCGCTCGGAAGGTCGCGGACGACGTTGAACTGGCGGACGAGGACGGTGTGGGAGATACTCCCACGTTCTTCGTGAACGGCACCCTGCACGTGGGGCTTTACGAATTCCTGCCATTGCTTCAGGCGCTCCAAAGCCCGGCAAAGAAGTAGGAGATCCGCCCTTCGTGGTCCCTTTCATCGACCATCGCAGAGACCAGAGGACCACATCGGGGATTCCGATCGGTCCCGAAGGGGCCCAAGACCCGCGAGCCGTTCGTAGGACTTCTGTTGCCGGCGGCTCCTGATCCTCCCTCGGTTGCAGCGCGTACTGGAACGGTCCCCGATGGCCATCCCTCCGAAGGGGCTGGATATCCCTGCTCGGTTCACCAACCATCGTGTGATCTCCGCACCGGTACCCTCGGCCCCATGCGGTGCGGGGGCCGTTCCATTCCCGAGGGATCGGCAGCCGGTCGGTGTGGAGATCGGGGCGGCGACCTCTCGAAGGGGCTCTTTCCACGATCCCGCTACCCGGTCGGAACGAACGACCCGGTCCGCTCCGAGGGGATTCGAAAGCCCGTTGATCGAATCCCGGATCTCTCGGCAGGTTCCGCGGTCCGTCTGGGCCCGGGCCTCCTGGGCTCAAAGAGGTTCGGCCCGGTTCGGGTGACGCGCTCCGGCGGACCGGGTACTACGGCGCACGCCTTCGCTTCCATATCCGGTCCGCCCTCGGGAACCCAAGTACCCGCTCCCGTTTCTCTTCGAGGTCGGACCAGAGGATCCGAGCCTCGAACGGCGCCTCGCGGGTCACGAAGCCCACGACGCGCGAGGGCTCGCCCGGGTCCATCACCGGGAGGGCGGCCCCGTCGAGCCCCGCGAGCCGCTCCACGGCGATCCTCAAGGGCTCGTCCGGGTAGCACACGGTCCTCGTACTGAGGACGAGCCCCCGGGCCACTGCGGTGGGGTCCCCCCCGGTCCCGACGTATCGGACCAGGTCGGAGCGAGCGAGAAAACCGACGTACCGCCCGCCCTCATCCACAAGGCTCAGTCCGACCTCGATCATGCCGGGTTCCGTAGAAACGCGCAGCACCTCCTCGACCGAGAGTTCGGCCAGGACCGAGCGGATGTTCGTTCGAGCGACGTCCCGCACATGGACCCGTTCCAGAGGATCGATCCCGTACTCTCGGGAGACATGGACCCCCCGTCGGGAGATCTTCTCGGTGAGGATCGACCGTTTCATCACGAGCACCGTAAAGGCATCGGCCACCAGCGCGGCCACGAGCAGGGGAAGCAGCGCGTTGAGGTCGTGCGTGAGCTCCAGGGAGAAGACCACCCCCGTGAA
>JBARHO010000241.1:0-13373 GCA_049799275.1 Thermoplasmata archaeon | reverse complement strand
ACCTCCCCCACCGAGTACGCGGCCGCGGTCGCATATTTCCAATCCTACGGCCTCACGGTGAACCCCAGCCCCGACCGGTTCTTCCTCTCCGTGACCGGCCGCCCGGAGGCGATGGGCGCGGCCTTCGGCACCTCGTTCTCGTTGTACTCGAACGAGGGGCAGGTGTTCTTCAGTCACGCGTCGGCGGCCCACCTCCCGGCCGGGATCCCGTGGGCCGGCGTGGTGGGTCTCGGGAACGAGTCCGCTCCGCTCCCGTCGATCGGGCCGTTGCAGCCCGTCGAGCTCGCCCCGAGCGGGACGTCGTGCCCGCTCGCGAGCTTCCTCACGCCCTGCCAGGTGCGGTCGGAGTACAACGAGAGCCTCCTGCTCGCGAACGGCACGAACGGGAGCGGCGTCCAGATCGGGGTGGTCGATACCTATGACGGCTCCGAGCCCCAATCCACCCTTTCGACGGACCTCGCGCAGTTCGGCCGGTCGTTCGGCGTCCCCGTGGGGACGGTGCGGTACCTCTACCCGGTGCCCACCACCCAGGATCTGAACGCGACGTCGAACGATTGGGGGACCGAGGACGCGCTCGATCTGGAGTGGGCCCGCGCCATGGCCCCGGCGGCGACCATCGACATGACGTTCGCCCCGAACTCGGGGGCCGGCCTGTACGCCGCGGTGGACTGGCTCGTGGCCCATCAGGCCGTGGACGTGCTATCGCTCTCGTGGGGGGAGCCGGACGTGGGCATCTTCAACGACGCGGCGTGTGTCTCGGCCTGCAACGCCTCGTCGGACGGGTCGTACGCGCTCCTCCATCCGATCCTGATGGCGGCCGCGGCGGAGGGCATCGGGGTCTTCGCGGCGAGCGGGGACTGCGGCGCGGCCGACGGCACGGAGGGCCTGTCCACCAACTATCCCGCTTCCGACCCATGGGTCACCGGGGTCGGGGGAACGGTCGTCTCCGGCACCGGTACCGGCAATTACTCGGTCGAGACCGGCTGGTCCGGCGATGTGAACGGGACCGCCGGATGCAACAACCAGGGCGGATCGGGCGGAGGCTTCTCGCCGTACCCCAAGCCCCTCTGGCAGACCGGACCGGGGGTCCCGGCCGGCGAGGCGGACCGTGGCGTCCCCGACGTGGCCGCGATCGCGGGTTCGCGCGTGTTCGTCGTGGAGGACGGGAACGAGATCGCCGCCGGGGGAACGAGCGCCTCGACCCCGATGTGGGCCGGGGTCGCCGCACTGGCGGACCAGTTCGCGGGGGACCGGCTCGGTTTCCTCGACCCGTCGCTCTATTCCCTGTTCCGGAGCACGAACTATTCCGCCGCGTTCCATGATGTGACCCACGGGTGGAACGGATACTATGCCGGGCCGGGATGGGACCCGGTGACGGGGATCGGGACCCCGGATGTCGGCGTCCTGGTGGCCGATCTCGCCCGAAGCGTTCCCGCGCGCGAGAACCTCTCCGTGGCCATGCTCGCGAGCCCGAGGTACGGGAGCGCTCCCCTCACCGTCCGGTTCATCTGGACCGATCAAGGAGGGAGCCGCGGGTATCCGCTCACCGACCTGGTCTTCGGCGACGGGAACGCGAGCTTGGCCTCGAACAGCTCGTTCACCTACACCTATGATCGACCCGGCGTGTACGTGGCCCAAGCGGTCGTGTACGACTCGTCCGGCAACTCCTCTCTCTCTCCCCCCATCACGATCGTCGTGGGTTCGGGACTGCCGCTGGGGGTCGCCCTCAACGTCTCGACGTCCGACCCGGCGGTCGGTGCGGGGGTCACCTTCTCCACGACCGCGACCGGCGGGACGGCCCCCTACCAGTTCTACTATGGGTTCGGGGACGGCACCTACCTCAATTGGACCGACACGAGCGTGGTCTCCCACACCTACGGGGTCGCGGCGGCGGTCTGCGCCGATGTCGTGGTCCGGGATGCCGCCTCCGCCGTGGACGGCGGGAGCTCCTCGCTGGTCCCGCTGACCGTGGGCAGTGCCCGACCCGCGAACTGCACCGAGCCCGCCCCGCTCCGTATCGGGTTCACTTCCTCGATCCTCTCCGCGGACCTGCCGGGGGACCTTCCGCTCCGAACGTCGGTCCAAGGAGGCATGGGTCCGGTCGCGGTCCGCCTGGTCTCGAACGATTCGTACGCCTCGGCATGCCAATGCGGCATCTTCCGGCTCCCGGGGTCGCATGTCGTGAAGGCCTACGCCTCCGACTCGTTCGATGAGTGGACGATGGCCGAGCTCAATGTCACGCTCTATCCGGCGCTCACCGGCGATTTTCAGATCTCCCGGACCAACGGCACCGCTCCGCTCTCGGTTCGTTTCTCGTCGAGCCTCTCGGGCGGCCACGACGCTAACGCGAACGATACCACCTGGACGTTCGGGGACGGAACGGAGACCGTCGGAGCGATCGTCGATCACACCTACACGACGCCGGGCTCCTACCTCGCGCTCGGCCGAGCCTCCGACGACGGCGGAGGGGTCGCCAGCGAGGCGTTCCTCATCGATGTCCTGGCGTCCAACGGTACGGGGCAGACGATATTGACCGCGAACGTCACTCCGGCGTTCGACGTCCCCGCCGGGACCCCGATCCTCTTCCGGGCGACCGCCAGTGGCGATGGCGGACCGTACGTCTTCCACTGGGAAATGGGTGCGAACGTCTCCGCGTTCGGCAATACGGTCGAGGAGTCGTTCACGCAAGGCTGCGGCGGCTAGATCACCTGCCCCCATTCGGTCGACCTCACCGCGCTCAGTGCCCGGGGCCAAGGCGCGACGGCGGGCTTCACGCTGCCGACGACGGTGCAGGGATCGGCCACGGCGCTGCGGGTGACGGACTCGGTCTCACCGACCCACGGTAGCACACCGCTCATCGTCACCGCGGAGGCGAACGGGACCGGTATGCCCTACACCAAGGTCTCCTGGACGTTCGGGGACGGGGCCACCGCGGTCGGGGCCAAGGTCCATCACACGTACATCACGCCCGGGAACTACACCGTCACCGAGATCGTATCGGACGCCGCGGGGGATTGGCTGCCCCGGACGCATGCCGTCACCGTCACCGGGCTCGCATTGCTCGGTCCCAATGTGTCCGGCGGCCCGAACCGGACGACCGGGGTCGCCCCGTTCGCGGTGAACTTCTCCGCGGTGGCCTCTGGCGGGGCCGGAGCTCCGTACTCGTACTCGTGGTCGTTCGGTGACGGCGGTTCGTCGTCGAACCGGACCGTGGAGCACACGTACCTCTCGGCCGGACTCTACAATGCGTCCTTGATGGTCGAGGATCGCCTCGGGGAGTTCCACATCTCGGACTTCGTCATCAGTGTCTACAACGTCACGTCCATCGCGCTCTCCATCGTCGATCTCAGCTCCGGATCGAGCGCGGGGGACCCGTTCTCCTTCCAGGTCCTGGGCAGCGCGGTCTGCCGGACCGGGAGCTTCTCCCCGTGCGGGACCGCCGACGTGGACCTCCTGGTCGAGCTGACCCCCGCCGGTGGGACAACCGGTCCCGTCGCTACCTCCACGGCCGCCCTCGCCCTCGAGGGGGCCTCGGGGAGAGCGAACCTGACGGAATCGGCGCCGACGTCCCCCGGCAACTATGTCCTCCGGGTCTCGAGCCTCGGGCCGTACTTCCTGGGGACCGCGTCGGCCAACCTCACGGTCACGAGGTCGGACCCGTACCCGACCCCCTTCCAGAGCCTGATCACCGGAATGCTCGCGGGGGCGACGGTCGGACTTTTCGTCATGGCCAACCGCCGGCACCGTCGGCGGCCGGATGCCGAGGGCGTGGCCCCTATCCCTTGATGACCCCGAGGGGGACCAGTCGCGCGACGCGTCGGGTCAAGCCGGCCCCTTCGGCGGACCGGACGACCTCCTCGATGTTCTTGTAGGCCCCCGGCGCCTCCTCGGTGACGCCCTCCTTCGTGGCGGACTTGACGAGGATCCCACGCTCCAGGAGGTCGCGGGTCACCTCGTCGAACCGGAAGCGTCGGACCGAGGCGTGACGGGACAAGAGCCGGCCGGCCCCATGGCAGGACGATCCGAAGGAACGTTCCATCGCGGTCGGAAGACCCACGAGGACGTAGCTCGCCGTGCCCATGTCGCCGGGGATCAGCACCGGTTGACCGAACTCGCGATAGGCGGCCGGAACCTCTTCCCGTCCCGCCGGGAAGGCACGCGTCGCGCCCTTCCGATGGACGAGGAGCCGTTTCGAGCTACCCTCGGAGCGATGGACCTCCTCCTTGGCCATGTTGTGGGCGATATCGTACACGACGGCGAGCTCGTGACCTCCATCGAACACCTCCCCGAACGCCGCCCGGACCCCGTTGGTGATCACCTGCCGGTTGGCCCAGGCGAAGTTCGCGCCCGCGGCCATCGCGGAGAAGTAGCGCTTTCCTTCCTCGGACCCGACCGGAGCGCAGGACAGTTGCCGGTCCACCAGCACGGTCCCGGCCTGCGACAGCTTACGGTTCATGATCTCGATGTAATCGGTGGCGATCTGGTGCCCGAGCCCACGCGAGCCCGTGTGCAACATCACGACGACCTGATCCGAGCGGAGGCCCAGGGCGGTCGCGCACTCTGGATAGAAGATCTCGTCGACCCGCTGGACCTCGAGGAAGTGATTGCCGGAACCGAGCGTGCCGAGCTGCCGTTGCCCCCGGCGACGTGCGTTCTCGCTGACCGCCTGCGGGTCCGCCGTGCGGAGCTCCCCCAGCTCCTCCTGCACCTCCAGATCCTCCGACCGGCCGTATCCGTGATCCACGGCCCATCGCGCGCCGTGGGCCAGGACCTCGTCGACCTCCTGGGGCGAAAGGCTGACGATCCCCTTTGATCCGACGCCTGACGGGACCCGACGATAGAGAGCATCGACGAGGGTCCGCAACTTCGGCCGGACCTCGTCCGCGGTGAGCTCGGTCCGTAGCAGCCGTACCCCGCAGTTGATGTCGTACCCGATCCCGCCGGGTGAGATCACGCCTTCGTCCATATCGAACGCGGCGACACCGCCCACGGGGAACCCGTAGCCGAAGTGGATGTCCGGCATGGCGAGCGCGTTCCGTTCGATCCCGGGCAAGGTGGCGACGTTCGCCAATTGTTGCGTGGACGGATCGCCCGATATCGACGAGATCAGGGCGGAGTTCGCGAACAATACTCCTGGGACCCGCATCCCGGCTTGTTCGCTGGTGGGGATCTCCCACGTGAACTCATCCCGTGCGATCAGGGTGGGAGGGTTGGTCACGGGACGAGCGAGCCGGCCCACCTATTATAGGGCCCGCCACTCGAGCGCACCGAGAACGACGGAACCCGCGGCCAGATCCGGTCGTGTCTCGGATCCGGCCCCCGCGGGACCCCCGTCCAGCGGGGACCCGGCGAATACCTAAGTATGTCGGCCCCCCTAGTATGCTGCACGCTCTGGACGGCCCAACGTTGATCGCTCGAACCATCCTCACCGTGGTCAACCTGGTCGCCTTCATCTTCGCCGTTTCGCTGGAGTTCCTCTACCCTGCGATCGCCCTCCCTGTGTTCTATGCGCTCCTCGGCTGGTACCTTCTTAGCATCCTGGTCTACCGGCTACCCATCATGTCCCGCTCCGTACGGGGACCCACGACCGCGGCCTCCTCAGGCGGGCCGACCACCGGCACCGCGGCTGGCCCCGCACTATCGTCCGGGAGCTCGAGCGCCCCGTTGGACTTCTGCATGTACTGCGGAGCTTACACGCCTCCCGGGTTGAGCATCTGTCCCGACTGCGGAAAGCCGATCACGCCGAACTAAGCTCCCGGGAGCGGGATCTAGGAAGGAACGCGTGAGCCTCTTTGGACGAATTCCGTTCCCCGTGGCGGTAGTGGTCGTCGCGGCCGTCGGAGTGGCCCTGGTCCTCCTCGCGGAACTCTTCGGCCTTGGCGTCTACGGTCTCCTGACCCTCGTCGTACCAGCCGCACTAGCCCTCTTGTATCTCCGAGAGTACGATCGTCGTCCCCTCGAGCGACCGCCCCATCCGAGCCCGTCACCACTGTCGGAAGCGATCGAGCCCCCGGCTCCGATACCTCCGGGACCGCTCACCCTGTTCGATGAGAACTCTCCGATCGCCGAGAACGAGACACCAGTGCCGGACCCGGCGGGACCTCAGGACGGATCCGGGACCAGATAGAGCATCGGCTCTCGCGCGCGGACGTTCTGGCCGGGCTGCACGGCGAGCTTGACGACCGTGCCCGAGACGGGACTGGGGATCTCGTTTCGCATCTTCATCGCTTCGAGGACCAGAAGGATGTCCCCTTTTCCGACCCGTTGACCCTCTCCGACCCGGACCTCCAGGATCTTGCCGGGCATCGGCGGCGCGATGGGCATCTCGTTCGAGGAAGGTGATGTTGTTCGGGGTACGGGCCCGGGCGAGACCCCGCCCACGGTACGCTCCGGCGCCGTCCCCAGCTTGCTCTCGGCGATCGCCAGGCCGGACCTGGCCTCGATCGAGAACTCGACCCGCTCGCCGTTGACCGCGATCCGATCGGGCGGATCGAGGAGACCGCGCGGCCACGCTTCGACCGTCACCTTCTCGCCGGCGATCTCAAGCTCGATCCGCGCCGCATCCGGATCGATGATCTTGACCGGGTACGCGTGCCCGTCGATCGTGACCGTGGTCCGGTCCTCGCTGAGCTCGACGAGCGCGGGTCTACCGTCCACCTGCAGCCGAACGATCACGCTGCGACCACCTCCCCGCCTGCTGGAGGCCGACCCGCCCCTCATGGGCCCAGACGGAGACCCCTCGGTCCGGTCCGGCTGGGGCCATGGGAGCGAGCGCCCGGGCGGCCGGTGCCGGCGAACGGAGCGCGGCCACGACCCCGAGGGCGGCCGACGTCAAGCGATCGAAGAGGAGCCCCTGGTCCACCGTTCTCCGGTAGTTCTTGTAGACCTGAGGGAAGAGAGCATAGGAGAGGGCCTCCGCGGTGTCGGCCGCCGGGACGAGGGCCCGTACCTCCGTGATCGCTCGGGCGAGCTCCGGGGCCAGGAGATCGGCCGGCCGACCGGTCAAGGGCGCCTCGTTCGCGAGGACCAGGCCCTGCAGCACGGGATCGAGCGGACCGGGAGGGCGACCGTAGAGGCCCTTCACGTAGTCGCGCACCTCCTGGGTGATCTGGGCGTAGCGCTTCCCGAGCAGGACATTGTAGACGGCCTGGATGCCGACGATCTGACTGGTGGGGGTGACGAGCGGGGGATATCCGAGGTCCGCCCGCACCCGAGGGATCTCCTGCATCACCTCGGTGAGGCGATCGAGCGCGTCCTGTTCCCGGAGCTGCGAGAGCAGGTTGGAGAGCATCCCTCCCGGGACCTGGTGGATCAGGATCATCGGATCCGTCTGGAGGGATCGCAGTTCGAGCAGCGGCCGGTAATGCTCGAGCACGCCGCGGAAGTACTCGGCGATCTCGGCCAGGGCCTCGAGGTCGAGGCGGGGATCGAGGGGCGTTCCACGCATCGCTCCGACCATCGTCTCGGTCGGAGGCTGGGACGCCCCGCCGGCGAACGTGGAGATCGCCGAATCGATCGCGGTGGCGCCGGCCTCGGCGGCGGCGAGACAGGTCAGCGTCGCCATCCCGCTCGAGGAGTGGGTGTGCACGACCACGGGCAGGCCCACCTCCTTGACGAGGGCGCGCACGAGCTGACCCCCGTCGGTCGGGGGCATGAACCCGCCCATGTCCTTCACGCAGATCTCGTCCGCCCCCATCTCCGCGAGCGTGCGGCCGAGGTCGATGAACGAGGCGAGCGTGTGGACGGGGGACTGGGTGTAACAGATCGTGCCCTGCGCGCGCCCCCCGTACCTCTTCACCGCGCGCAGCGCGACCTCCATGTTCCTGGGATCGTTGAGCGCATCGAAGACGCGGAAGATGTCGATCCCTTGCGTGGCCGCCTCCCGAACGAAGGCGTCGACCAGGTCATCGGCGTAGTGGCGGTAGCCCACGAGGTTCTGCCCCCGGAGCAGCATCTGGAGCGGGGTCCGAGTGACCCGCCGCTTGATCTCCCGGAGCCGCTCCCAGGGATCCTCGCGCAGGAACCTGAGGCACACGTCGAACGTCGCGCCGCCCCAGACCTCGAGCGAGCGGTACCCGATGCTGTCGAGCTGCTCCGCGATGGGCAGCATGTGCTTCGTGCGCATCCGGGTGGCGATGAGCGACTGGTGGCCGTCCCGTAGGACCGTCTCCGTGATCCCGACCATGATCTGTCCCCTACGTCCGGCCCTTCCCGAGGATCATCACAACGGGATGTTGCCGTGCTTCCTCGGAGGGCGGTCCTCGCGCTTCGGGGCGAGCAGTCGGAGCCCGCTCAGGAGCCGACCGCGCGTCTCCGCCGGATCGATGACGTCGTCGATGTAGCCGCGCTCGGCCGCCAGGTACGGGTTCAGGAACTCGGCCTGGTAATCGCCGACGAGCTTCGCTCGGATCGTCTCGCGCTCGGGTCCGGCCGCGTCGAGCTCCCGGCGGAAGAGGATGTTCACCGCGCCGTCCGCGCCCATGACGGCGATCTCGGCCGTGGGCCAGGCGAGGTTGAGGTCGCCGCCGAGATGCTTCGAGCACATGACGTCGTAGGCCCCTCCGTACGCCTTGCGCAGGATGACCGTCAACTTCGGTACCGTCGCCTCCGCGTACGCGTAGAGCAGCTTCGCCCCGTGGCGGATGATCCCTCCGTGCTCCTGGGAGGTCCCGGGCAGGAAGCCGGGGACATCCACCAGCGTGATCAGCGGGAGGTTGAAGGCGTCGCAGAACCGGACGAACCGCGCCGCCTTGGTCGAGGCCTGGATATCGAGCGTCCCGGCGAGGACGCTCGGCTGGTTCGCGACGACGCCCACGGCCCTCCCGCCAAGACGGGCGAACCCGAGGACGATGTTCGGCGCCCAGCCGGGCTGGATCTCGAGGAAGCTCTCGAGATCGAGGACCCGGTGGATCACCTCGTGCACGTCGTAGGGCGCGTTCGAGTCCTCGGGGACGATCTTGAGGAGGTCCGCCCTCATGCTCTCGACCGGTTCCCGTACCGGCACGATCGGGGATTCCTCTAGATTGTTGAGCGGGACGTAGCTGAGCAGACGTCGCGTGAGCTCGAGCGCCTCGCGGTCCGAGGGCGCGGACAGGTGAGAGACCCCGCTCAGCGTACCGTGCGGTACGGCCCCGCCCAGGTCCTCGGCGGTCACCTCCTCCCCGGTGACGGCGCGGATCACGTCCGGCCCGGTGATGAACATCTCGCCTTGCCCTTCGACCATGATGATGAAATCCGTGATGGCGGGCGAATAGACGGCCCCCCCGGCGCACGGCCCCAGGACCACCGAGAGCTGAGGGACGACGCCGGACAGGGTGACGTTGCGGAAGAAGACCTCGCCGTACCCTCCGAGGCTCATCACCCCCTCCTGGATCCGGGCCCCGCCCGAGTCGTTGAGCCCGACCACCGGGACCCCGGCCTTCTTGGCGGTCTCCATGATCTTCACGATCTTCTCGGCGTGCGCCTCGCCCAGGGCGCCGCCGAAGACGGTCGAGTCCTGGGCGAAGGCACAGACCGGTCGCCCGTCGACCTCCCCCCAGCCCGTCACGACGCCGTCGCCCGGGATCCGGCGCTCGCCCATGCCGAAGGTCGTCACGCGGTGCGTGACGAACGGATCGATCTCCACGAACGAGCCCGCGTCGAAGAACGTCTCCAGGCGCTCCCGCGCGGTGAGCTTGCCCTGGGCCCGATGACGGCGAACACGTTCCTCACCGCCCGCGGCCCCGACCCGTTTCTTGAGAACGTTCCAGCGATCGTACGCCTGGCTCATACTTCCTCCACGATCGTGAGATCGCCGACCCGGATCACCGCCATCGCGTCGTCGTTCACCACGCGGAGCGCGCCATCGTACGCGAGACCCTCGATCCGACCCACCGGGGAGCCGTCCACGAGGGCCCGGTGACCTGACCCGTAGAATCGACGTCGCGCCGCGAGATGCAGCCTCGCGCGTCCCTCTTCCGAGGCCACGTCCCGGACCGCATCGAGCACGGCCTCGACCACCTCTTCCTCGACCTCCCGGATCGAGGGCGGGCGGGCCGCGAGCTCCCCCAGGAATGCGGTCCGCGATCGGAGCTCCGCAGGGAGCTCGTCCCGGCAGGTGGCGACATTGATCCCGACTCCCACGATGATCCGATGCTCCGTCGACCCGACGGCCACGCGATCGATGAGGGTCCCGCCGAGCTTGCGGGGAGGTTCCCCGGGAACCAGGACCAGGAGGTCGTTCGGCCACTTGATCCACGACCCGACCCCGAAGCGTCGTTCGAGACGGTCCGCGATCCCCGCGCCGATCGCGATCGGCAGCAGCGTCGGTGAAGCGGGAACGTCCGGAACCAGGAGGGACAGGTAGAGCCCACCGGCGGGCGAGGCCCAAGTGTGATCCGATCGACCCCGTCCGTGCGTCTGCTCCCCGGCCACTACACGGGTCCCGGGGGGAGCGCCTTCGCGCGCCAGCTCGATCGCTCGGTCCTGGGTCGAGGGGATCCGATCGTGATATTCTCGGACTCTCACGGGTCGCCCGGGGACGGAGGAGCGGCGGTCCTTAAGCCCTCGGGCGACCGGGATGTCTGCCGGGATCACCTGCAAAGCGCAGGTTAGATAGTACTGTTCGGTCGGTCCACGATCCGATGACCTGTCTCGTGCCTCTCTTCGAGCCGATCTGCGAGCATCTCGAGGGCCAATTGAAGCCCTACCTTGCGGGTCTGACCGGTCCGTTGGTGCGGGGCTATCTCCCGCAGCGGTGGGTCTTCGTCACCGAGAAGGAGACCGTCACGTTCGGGGTGGACCCGAACGGCCACGCGTGGATCAAACCCGGGCCGACCGACGGACCGGATGTGACCATCGAGACCTCTCACCTCCGCCTTTCCCGGACCCTCGAAACACGGGACCGCTCCCAGATCCCGCCCGGACCCTACACACGGACGGCGCATACCTCGAAGGGCCAGGTGGCCTACCAATTGCTGGCCCGCCGTCTGGGTCTCGCGGATCCCTGAACCGTCGGTCCTGAGGGACCGGACTCGCCTTGTGGCCCCGAGCAGCGGCCTAGGAGGAACGGATCTCCTCGATCCGCTGCACCATCTTGACGACCGCGCGCACCGCGTTCGCCGCGTTCTCGATGCGGTCCTGCGCTTGGAGCCGGCTCTCCCCCGGACCGGAGATCCCGAGCCCGAGGGGCTTGCCGTACTCGACGGACAGGTCCGTCAGCTTTCGGGCCGCTTGGTTCATGACCACCTGGTCGTGATCGGTCTCCCCCTCGATCACCGCTCCCAAGGTGACCACGGCGTCCACCTCCTTGCGATCGAACAGGAGCTTCACCGCGAGCGGCATATCGTACACGCCCGGGGTCTTGACGACCGGGCCCAGCGTTGCTCCGAGGAACGCGATCTCCTCTTTCGCCCGCTCGACCATCATGAACGTGACATCGTAGTTGAACTCGCTCGCGACGAGCGCCACGGTGATCCCTTCTCGCCCTTCCTTCGACCTGCTCACCATCGTACCACTCCTACCTACCGGGCCGGGCCCGCATCGGCGAACCCCTGCCGTAGTCCCTGACCCGCGGACCGTTCAAGGACCTCGGGCCGGAACAGTAGGTGATAGGCATTGAGCGCGTGCTCCTCGGCCCTTCGTCGGGCGAGCCACGCGAGCTCTTTCGCGTCCTTCGCCTCGCTCTCGAAGACGAAGCACTCCACGATGGGTCTCGCCTCGAGGACGCCGGCGTACATCAGTCCGGTCGAAGCGACCTGGGCCGAGACGCGATCGAGATCGGCCTTGCCGGGCATCCCGAGAGCGAGGCACAGATCGGCCCCTTCGAGGAAGAACTGGCGACAGGCGACGGGTAGGTCCTTGATCCCGGGGACGGTCCGGCGAAGGATGCGGAAGCCGGTGCCGGCGCCCTTCAGCGTCCGGACGGCGTACTGGGCCATGTCGACGCGCGCGAAGGTGGTGTCGACGACCCCGATCCGCTTCACGATCGGACCTCGGGGGACCGGGCGGACCGCTCCACGATCCGCTCGACGATCTTGCGGGTCGCGAGCTCGTTGTGCGGGAGGGCGCCGAGCCGGACGATCCGGGTCGTCACTCCGCGGCGGAGGCATTCGGCCTCGACCTCCTTCTCGTTGAACTGTTGATTGTACCCGAGGACGATGATGTCCGGGCGCACGTCGACGACGGTGGCGAAGATGTCGGTGGGTGATCCCAGGATGGCCTGGTCGACCGGCTTCAGCGCTTCGACCATCTCACGCCGAAGGTGCTCGGGCACGTACGGTTCGTGCTTGAGACGTCGGGCCGTCTGATCGCGGGCGACCACGACCACGAGCTCGTCCCCGAGCTTCTTCGCTTCCGTCAGGAAGTAGAGGTGTCCGGGGTGGAGGAGGTCGAAGACCCCCGTGGCCATCACGCGGACCATGCGAGAAATGCCTCGATGATGGTCTTTCCTTCCAGGAAGGACCACCCATGGTCCTCGGCGTACTGCCGGGCCGCGTCCGTCGACCGGGCTCCGCCGGAGTCGCCCAGCATCTCGCACACGGTCACCGACTCCGAAAGGCCGGCCATGCGGGCCAGCGAGATGGCGAGCTCCGTATGGCCTTTTCGTTCCCGGCCGAGGGCTCGGGCGGCGTAGATGATCGGAACATGGCCCGGGGAGGTGAACTCGCGACCGAAGCGCTCGCGAAGCTCCTCGTCCGTGAGAGAGCCGGCCGCCTGGGCGAGCTCCCCGATGGCCCGGATCGTGACGGACCGGTCCCGGTCGGGGATGCCGGTGAAGTTCGTTCGATGGTTCACGTGGATGCCGAAGGGGCTGTGGGTATCGTAGCGCAACTGCTGGTGACGGATCGGGCCCAGCTCCGGGAAGCGAGGCTCCGCCGCCTTCAGCATGTCCGAATAGAACGGGAGGCCCAGCCGCTCACGAAGCTCGTTGGAGATGGCCGTGCAGATCAGCCCTCCCGCGTCCATCCGAAGGAGACGGACGAGTTCGGGGGTCGCCCGTTCGCTCAGGATCACGAGGTCGGTCTCGGCCTCTCGGTCCGCGGCGTCGAAGATGAGCACCGGGTCCCCCCGGCCGAGGGCCTCCCCGGCGCGCTGGATGACGGCCGGAAGGGCCCTCGGCTGGGCGAGCATGTGCTCAACATATCGGCGTAGCTAATAAGGAAAGTGTCGCTACTCTAAAATGGGTTAATGGCCCGAGGGTCGGGAATGAAGACGAGGGCGCGTTGAGCGCGGACCGATCACGTTCCTTGTCGAACGCCTCGGGTGAGGCGTTCTAGGAGGTGATCCATCTGCAGGTTCCCCTACAGATACCTTGTTACGACTTAGTCCCCCTTGCTGAACCGAAGTTCGAGCGACCCAAATGAGTCACCCTCACTCCGACCCAACTCGGATGA
>JBARHO010000240.1:0-5139 GCA_049799275.1 Thermoplasmata archaeon | reverse complement strand
TTCGCGGGGCGAGGCCCGTCGACCCCGTTTCCGTACGCGGGCGATCGCGGTCTCCGCGCCCAGCTTCAGAAAGAGCACTCGTTCGGGGGCGGACGTGACAGCGCGTTGAAGGTGCTCCAGCCACTCCACCCCCGTCGCGGTCAGATGGGCGCCCTGGTAGGCCAAGGTCGAGAAGAAGGACCGGTCCAAGAGAACGATACCGCGCTCATTCAGTTGGCGTCGAAGCGCGCCGTTCGCCGCGAGCCGATCGTAGGTGAAGTAGGCCGCGGCCCTCCAAGGGTCCGAGCGCGAATGCTGGAGCGCCTCCGCGCCGAGGACCGGGTCATGGGGCTCGCGCTCCATCCGAACGGACCAACCTTTGGATCGAAGTCGGCGGGCCAAGTGTTGCTGGAGGGTCGACTTGCCCGCGCCGTCGATCCCCTCGATCGCGATCAGGACCCCCGAATGGGCTAGATGGTCGCTCATGATGCCGGCGCGTCCTCGATCTCCGGGCGAAATCCATAGACTGCTTGGACCGAATCCTGGAACGGACCTCGGAGCAGTTCGGCTCCCGACGGCTCGCGAGCGAGGAACTGAGCCGCCCGACGGGGCACGGTAGTGAGGTCGAGCACGGCCCCCGGCCGACCCGGATCGTCCAGGAAGTCCGTCTCCCAGAACCAGGGTCCCGGGCTGTTGATGGAGCCTGCCGCGAGCTCGCGCCGGGCCAGGAACGATGGGGTCACTCCGGACCTTTCGTCGGGCGCAA
Organism: Thermoplasmata archaeon; assembly: GCA_049799275.1. GTDB lineage: Archaea > Thermoplasmatota > Thermoplasmata > Lutacidiplasmatales > UBA184 > Lutacidiplasma. The sequence continues at coordinate 4,394 of JBARHO010000240.1, read as the reverse complement.
CGAAGGCCCGCGCGTAGTGCTTGATCACCCGGGCCGTGGGTAGGCCCGAACGGGCGGCCAACACGGCGAGGTCCCGGTAGCCCTCGAGGGTAAGATCCTCCGAATGGACCACTGCCGGGCAGCCGGCATCCCGGGCCGCCTCGAGCGCGTGGCGTAGGACCTCGTCCGCCGCGCCCTGGACCTCCGCCGACACGGCAAAGTGTGGTCTTCCCACCTCTCCCAAGGCCACGGCTCGGTGCTCCTTGACCCAGGTCGCCGCGAGATCGAGGGCCGCGAAATGAACGGTCACTGCCTCCTTGGGACCCAACCGCGGGACCAGGCTCACGAGGTCCACGGGGTACGGGGCGACGACGACATAGACCACGGTTCCCGTCTCCTCCCGGACCCGTTCGGCGAGACGCGCGGTCACCTCATATTGCCGACGATAGTCCTCGAGCGAGCCGGGTACCCCGGTCTCGTAGTTCTGAGTGGCGAGGAACAGATGGGTGCCGCCGGCCGCGCGGAACCGTTGGGCGGCCCTGATCCCTTCGCCCGAGGGAGAAAGATGGCAATGATGGTCGACGATCGGTAGATCAGCGGGGAGGGGCAACTCAGCCGTCCGATCGTCGTGTCCTATCGAAGGAGGCCCGCGCCCCGGAGCTCCTTGGTGATCTTCTTGACGGCGACTTCCACATCCGAAGGCTTCCGGGCACCAGTGCAGACGAGCTTGCCGCTCCCGAACAGGAGGACCACGACCTTGGGCTCGTCGATCCGGCAGACCAGTCCGGGGAACTGCTCCGGCTCATACTCGACCCGGTCGAGCCCCAGGGTCACCGCGATCGCGTTGAGATTGATCTCGGACTCGAGGTCCGAGCTCGCGACGATGTTCTGGACCTCGATCTTCGGGTGCATGTTGATCTTCTGACCACTCTTCTTGATCTGTTGCGCGACGGTCTCGATGGACTTCTCCACCTCCCGCATGCTCTTTGCCCCGGTGCAGACGACCTTTCCCGATCGGAACAGAAGGATCGCGGTCTTGGGGCTCTTCAGGCGGTAGATCAGACCCGGGAACTGTTCGGGCTCGTACTCGGCACCATCCAACCCCAAAGCGATGGATTGGAGGTCGAGCTCATCGCCCAACGAGGTCGAGGCCACGACGTTCTCTATCCGGATCTTTACCATCCAGGTCCCCTCGTCCGCACTTTTAAAGTCCTTTATAAAGGATTGGTCAAGCGGCGGTGTTCAAACAACGGGACCCAACATCAAGGGTTCAGTGGCGGGACCCACCTTGGGGCCGGCCGGCTCTGTTCGCTATCGGGGCGTGACCGGGGGTTACGAGGGCGGTCCTGTCTTCGTCCGGTTCTTCCTTTTGCTCCAGAAGCCCGCCGTCAACACAACGAGCCCGCCTATCAAAACGCCCCACCCGTAGAAGAAAACGTTCACGAAAGGTGAGGGGGGCGGGAGGGGAGCCTTCGGCAGGTCGTAGCAAGATGTGCATCCGGGGGGGACCATGGGCCGAACAGGCTCCTTCACAGGGAAATACACAAGGCCGAGGAAGCCGACAACGATAACTAAGGCACCAACGAGCATGACGACGACGCCGAGCCGCTGAATGGTCCGCCCTGCCATCATCGTTCCCCCCGGGAGTAAGCGGGCCGGTTGTTATGAACATTTGACGCGGTACAGCCTCTGTTCATCCCGTTGGTCCCTGCGACCGGCTAAGCTCGGTATGACCTCGACCCCCGGGTATCCGGCCCTCGGCACCCGGGCCGGGTGGAAAGGGTCAGCGTGGGTCCCGCCACTGAACGCTCTGGGGCGGAAATGGGGGTAGGTCCCGACCCCAGAACAGCGCCGGTCAAGCGGCGGTGTCCAATATTCGGGACCCACGGAACGCTGTTCACTGGCGGGACTCAGAAGCCCAAGATGCGGGTAGAATCTAAGCAGGATAGTTACCGGTGTAGTTCAACACTTGACCGCCCTCGTAGAACATTGTATTGTAGGCGTAGAACGAATAGGTCCCCCCAACGGACGTGAAGTAACACGTTCCGTTCGTATCGCTGTACCACCAGCATTCGGTGACGGTCGAAGCATGTGGTCCAGGACCTCGCACTGAGAATTGAACGGAACCACCGGACTCATCGATCCAGTGAAAGCTCACATTTCTCCCGCCGGGGAGGGATTGGTTCGGCGGCGGCGGGGGAGGGATAGGGTCGTTGCAGGCGTACCCGCAAAAGCCCTGCGTGGTCATCTGACCCGAGTTTGGACAACGCCACACTTTACTGACGACGAATGTGTAGTATCACCAATTGCCTAATTCTACTGGATGCTTATTCAGACGGTGGATTGGAGGCTTTGTCTTATTAGGGTAGTATCCATGCTACCCTCGTGACCTTCGTCTGGGCCCGGAAGCACCAGTCCGGCCGCGTTGACTATTATCTCCGGCAGACGGCCCGTACTGGACATACGGTCCGCGTCACCCTCAATCTCTACCTCGGCACCGCCGACCAGCTCCTCGAGCGCCTCCAGAAGGTCCAGCAGGAGGTTCTCGACCGGTGCGAGCTGGCCTCCTTCCCCTTCGGTCTCCCGGCCGCGCTGATCACCGCCGATCGCGAACTCGGCCTCTCCCGGCTCATCGAGGAGGAGACCGGCAGTCCGGCCACCGCTCAGGCTCTCCTCGCCTTCGTCCTCGGCCGCGCCGAGGAGCCCCTCTCCAAGAACGCCATGGGCTCTTGGTACGCCCGCAGCGGACTTCCGCTCCTCCTCCCCCCGCCCCCCGCCCTCGATACCCGCAGCTACATGCGCCACATGGACCGGCTGGACGAGGCCACCGTCGATCGCATCACCTTCCGCCTCGCGCAGCAGCTCAAGGCCCAGGGGTTCTCCTCCTCGCTGATCTTCTTCGACACCACCAACTTCTCCACGGAGCAACCGCCTCGTCCGGGGGACCCGGAGCGAAAGATCCCTCGGCCCGGGCACGGGAAGGACGGGAATCGGCAGGCGAAGCTCGTGGGCCTCGCCACGGCCACCAGCGAGGAGCACCTTCCCACGTTCCACCGGGTGTATCCGGGGAACGAGAACGACGCCCGGCTGTTCCGAGAAGTGGTGCGGGACATGGTGGCGACGCTGGTGAAACTGGGCGAGAAGGCGGAGGAGCTCTGCTTCGTCATCGACAAGGGGATGAACTCCGAGGAAGGGTGGACGACGCTCCGGACCGAGAAGGTCCACTTCGTCGGGTCGCTGAAGCGCAGCCAGGTAGCGGATCTGGTGCGAGTGCCGCTCACGAAGTTCACGAAAGCCTACGAGACGGAGAGCGGGGAGTCGATCCGGACCTCTCGCTCGGCGAGGACGGTGATGGGGGTGAAAGGGGTCGTGGTGATGGCCTACAACTCCGCGGCCGAGCGTCGGCAGGCGGCGGACTACGCTCGGGCGAAGGATCGGTTCCTCACCGAAGGGACCTCGATGGCCGAGTCGGCGGGGCAGGTGCATCGAGGACGGCCGCCGACCGTGAATGGGACCACGCGGCGACTGATCGGGCTGATACCGGAGAAGTGGGTGAAGGTGTTCCGGTTCCACGTGGGACCGACCCTGGAGGAGGGAGCGTCCCGGCTGTCGGTGCGGGTATGGGTGGACGAGAAGGGGGAAAAGGAGAAGCGGGCCGGGTTCGGCCGGACGGCGATCTTCACGGACCGGTCGGAATGGACGGACGAGAAGATCGCCCGGACGTACTACGCGCGCAGCGGGATGGAGGAGGACTACCACGTCCTGAAGGACGTGCTGCTGTTCCCCGTGATGCCGATCTACCATCGGAAGGACTGGCGGATCCGGGAGCACACCTTCCTGTGCGTGATGGGGTTGCTGCTCTATCGATACATTCAGCTGCGCCTCGAGAAGGCGCAGAAGGTCCGGACGCCCATCGGGGCGATGGTGGCGCGGCTCAAGCGGATCCGACTCGGCGTGGTGTCGCTAGACCAGGGGAAGGCGGTGCGGGCGAAGTTGGAACGGACGGGCGTGGAGGAACAGCGGATCGTGAAGGCTCTGAACTTGGCGAGCCTCGTCCCGAAGTAAACAGTGCGGGTCCGGCGGGCCGGACCCCCGAATTACGGCCAGGTGATACTACACGCTCTCACGTCAGTAATTCGGCCCTGATGTCCAAACTCGGGTCAGAGCTTTCCCGTTGGCACCTACTCGGCCCCTCCAAATCGAGCTTGTGATTTTACCCTCGTGACAAGCGCGAACTCTGCCCCACCCTGTACGATGCCACCGACTTCTCGAGGGGGCCCCGGCTCGATTGTTCCCAGAACACACATCAAGGAAGTGCAAGGCCTCTGACCAAATGTGGCAGAGCATTGCAGCACCCCTCCCCCCGCAACGGCGATAGAATCTCTATATTTGGATATGCCTAAAACGGGCTTTGG
>JBARHO010000239.1:0-10847 GCA_049799275.1 Thermoplasmata archaeon | reverse complement strand
TCGAACGGCATCCCGGGCGCCACGAACGCCGGGGCCTCCGCGTCCGTTCATACCTTTCCGACCCCGATCCGACATGTGGTCGTCGTGATGGATGAGAACTCAGCCATCACCGCTACCCTCGCGCAGCCGTACTTCAACTACCTCGCTCACCACTATGCCATCGCCGACAACTTCTTCTCGGCCCGTCACAACTCCCTGAACGACTACATCGCCGGTACCTCGGGCGAGCTGAACCTCGCCTTCAACCAGACGGAGCTCAATATCGGCGACCTGGCCGACTCGGCGGGCGTCTCGTGGGACGGGTTCATGGAATCCATGCCCACCGCCTGCGACTTCTCGGACACCCCCCTGTACGGGGTCTCCCACAATCCGTTCGTCCACTATCAGGACATTGCGGCCAACTACTCGCGCTGCGTCAACCATGTGCTCCCGCTCTCGGTGTTCAACTCCGAGCTCTCGAGCGGGACCATCCCGGCCTACTCGTGGGTCACCCCGAACGAGTTCGATGATGGGCACACCCCGGGGAACGTGACCAACGCGAACAACTGGCTCGCCAGCTGGCTTCCGACGGTCATCAACAGTTCCGCGTTCTCGAGCACCGTGGTCTTCGTCACCTTCGACGAGGGGTACGGGGGTCTACCGTATGGGACCGGCGGCGGTCAGATCGCGACCATCGCCATCAGTCCGTACATCCGTGACGGGTACTCGTCGCTCGTCCCGTACAACACCTACAGCCTACTGACCACGAGCGAGTGGCTGCTGGGCCTCGGGAGCACCGGCCATAACGACAGCTGGAGCCAGTCGCCCCCGATGTACGACCTCTTCACCTTCGAGCCCACCTTCACCGTCAGCGGCACCGTCACGAACCTCGCAGGATCGATCCTCTACGGGGCCAACATCACCGATTCGGTGTACACCTGGGCCGGGGCGCGCGCGGGAGGGGCCTATTCCCTCAGCGCCGCGAACGGGACGTACGCGCTCACCGCGTCCGCTCCCGGATATCTCCCCGAGAGCAAGCTCCTCACGGTCTCGGGTGGGCCGGTCAGCAAGTTCAACTTCGCGCTCACCCCCAACCCGATCTACGCGACCCTTCGCGCGGTCACGGGCACGGTAGCCACCTCGGGCACCACCCCGATCGCGGGGGCGACGGTCGCCTACGCGCTCAACGGGTCGCTCCAGACGGTGACCGCCACGGCGAGCGGCGGCTTCACCGCAACGGTCCCGAACGGTACCTACGTCTTCGAGGCGAACGCCAAAGGGTACCAGCCCAAGATCGCGTTCGTCAACGTCACGTCGAACAACGTCGTCGTTCCGACCTTCCACCTCGTCGCGCAATCCAATACCTCGGTCTTCGAGGTGACGGGACGCGCGATCTACCCGAACGGCACCGGCTTCCCCTCCGGCACCATCACCACGTTGAACGGAAGCTCGCTCTGGAGCACGGTCACGAACCCGAACGGGTACCTCGAGGGCTACCTGCCCGACGGCCAGTACCTCTTCACGATGGACCGCCCCGGCTTCGTGTGGAGCACGATCACCGGTCAGGTCAGCAACGGATGGGTCGTCCTCGCCCCGCCGTTCATGAGCGCCCCGGCCCGGTCGATCTCCGGCCAGGTCGGGTCCAGCTCCGGCGGTACCGTGCCGAACGTCGTGATCGCCTACCAGCTCGCCGGTGACACCATCTCCGTCCACCCGGGCCCCACCGGGGCGTTCAGCGTCTGGGTCGTTGGCGGGGAGACGTACGGGTTGACCGCGAGCGCCCCCGGGTACAATCCCGAGACCCTGCTCTCTACGGTCGCGAACGTCAGCGTCACCCTGGCGCCGTTCGTGCTCAGCCTCTCGAAGGCCGGGCCCACGGCCTACTACTCCGTGAACGGAAAGATCGAGTCCACGTCCGGTGCCACGCTGGCCGGCGCCACGATCTCCTATCCGCTCAACGGCACCACCATGACCACGACGACGGGCAGCCTCGGGACCTACACGATCCAACTCCCGAACGGAACATACGCGCTCTCCGCGAACCGTACCGGATACTATCCCGGGTCCCTCAACATCACGGTCGCCGGCGCGTCGGTCACGGTTGGCCCCCTCGAGCTCCTTTCCTCGGCCACGTACACGGTCACGGTCCGGGTCACATCGCTCAACGGCACCGTGATCGCGGGAGTGATCGTCAGCTACTCCGGTGGCGGACGGAGCGGCCAGTTGGGCCTCCCGACCACGACGGCCGGATACACGTCCGGTCCGCTGCTCAACGGCACCTACACCATGACCCTCACCTCCCCGGGCTGGGTCACCCAAACGGTCCCGGCGACCGTGAAAGGGGCGGCCCTCTCGTTGGGGACCGTGAAGTTGGTCCGGGCCCCGTACTACGTTCTGAGCGGGACCGTCGAGGCCATGGGCGGAACCCCGCTCCCCGGTTCCCTGGTCTCGTTCGTCCTGAACGGGACGGCCCAGAACCTCACGACGAACGCCCAAGGGAACTTCTCCCTCCGGCTGCACAACGGGACCTTCTCGTTCGCGGCCAGCGCCCCGAACTACTTCGCCGAGGCCTTGACGGCCACGATCGCGGGTGGTAGCATGTTCCTCGGTCCGTTCACGCTCACCTCCTCGTTCACCTATCCGGTGACCGTCCAGGTGACCTCCCCCACCGGCGCGCCGCTCTCCGGCGCGATCGTGAACTACACGACGGGCGCGAGCACACATCAACTGGGCGGCGTCACTGGTAGCTCCGGCTACACCTCAGGCAGCCTTCTGAACGGCACCTATGTGATCACCGGCTCCTCTTCGGGCTTCGGTTCCGGATCCGCCAACCTGACGATCGCGGGGGCCGGCGCGACCTTGACCCTGCGACTGACCGGAGGGGCTCCGCCCCAACCGACCTACAAGCTGACGGTCCACGTCGTGTCCGCGACCACGGGCTCTGCCATCGCGGGAGCGTGGGTCAACACCACCGTGAGCGGACAATCGCTCGCCTGCGGGGCGCCCACCTCCTCCTCGGGTTACTCCTCGTGCAACATGGTCAACGGGACCCATCCGTTCACCATCAGTGCGAACGGGTACGCCCGCCAGTCGGTGAACATCACCGTCTCGGGAACGACGGTCGCCCCGAGCGTGAAGCTCAGTAAACCGGTCGTCGTGTCCACGTACTCGATCTCGGTCGAGGTCCGGGCGGCGAACGGAACGCCCTTGTCCGGGGTCTCGATCGGCTACTCGGGCGCGTCCAGCGGCACGATGCCCCTGACGAACGCCTCCGGAGGGTCGGTCATCCTCCTGGCCAACGGGACGTACGAGCTCACGGCGTCGCTCAGCGGATTCACTTCGACCAGTTCGCTCGAGACCGTCGCGGGTCAGAACCTCACGGTCACGCTCACGATGACGCCGACCCCCGTCACCACCGCCCCACCGACGACCTACAAGCTCACGGTCCATGTCACCACCACGACCGGCGTGGCGATCGCCGGCGCGGTCGTGACGTACGCCTCGGGCGGGGCGACCGACCAGCTCGGAGCTCCCACCGCCTCTTCGGGGTACACCTCGGGCTCGCTCGCCAACGGGACCTACAGCCTGACCGTGAGCGACTCGGGGTATCCGCCCGTGACCGTCAGTGTCACCGTTAATGGCGCCGCTCTCTCGGCCAGCGTCAAGCTGTAGGGGGATCCCTCGGAGGGGGCAGCCCCTCCTGCCCCCCGAAAGGGTCGAGCACACAGGGGGTCCGCGACCCTGGCCCGGATACACACGGTCACGACCGCCCGTCGGAGACCCCGGTCCTCCCTGTCTCCGAGAGGATGTGACCGGTACTCGAGAGCTCGCCGCGGCCGTGTCTGTGGTGGTTGGCCCGCCGTGCAAGAGATCGAACACGGCCGAGAGCTCATGGGTCCTACTGACGCTGCTCGGGATGATCCGCGCTCCCTCCGCGAACACCCCCGCCGGGCGGAGCTCCCAGTACTCTTCGGAGGACTTCGAGATGGCCACGGCCACCGCGCGGTGGTGGGAGCCAGGAGCCGCATCTTGAAGTTGCGCAGGTCGACCGTGGCCGCGAACACGAACGACGCGGTGAGGGCCGCGAGATCCTTCGCGAGAGCGATGGCCGGACGGGCGGCGACGGAACGATCCTGTCGGAGCGCGCGTGAGCCGGCACCATTTTGTCACTTCAGCAGATCCGTACGACCACCCCGGTCCGTTCGTTTTCGATCGGTGATCCGGTTCGCAAGATCCGGATCTCTCGGACCACCGTTCACCGTGAGATTTTTCGCGACGGATCGGAGCTTCTCTCTCGAAAAAATCATCGTGTACGAGCGTCTGAGAATCTCATTTGCTCGGCGGATCAACGAGGTTTTCACTACGGCTAAGTACTGAGTTCCGATCGCAAGACCATGTACCGACGTACGGCGACGATGGTGACCTTGGCGACCATGCTCTTGGTGTTCCCCGTGGCGCTCGTGGTCCTAGGCACCAGCGGTGCCGGGTCCGCGACGGCCGTTCCGGGCGCTTCCGGATCGGCCCGAACTGCCGGGGTCCAGACCCTCGAGTGGAACCCTCATGAGGCCCGCTTCGTGGAATACGGACTGCCGACCGCAACGAACTGGTCCATCGCGATCAACGGTTCGACCCACGCCACGAGCTCGAACAACATCTCGGTGAGCGGCCTGCCGCTCGGACCGAACTCCTACTCGGTGGGTGCGGTGACCGGCTTCTACTCGATCCCCACCTCAGGTGTGATGAACATCACGCCGGGGGTCAACCAGACGTCCATCATCTTCCACCCGGTCAAGCCCGGACCATACGGCGTGACGTTCACGGAGACGGGCCTCCCGGCCGGGACCTCTTGGCTGGTCATGCTGGATGGCGTGACCCAGACCTCGATCCCGGGACCCAACACGGTCGTCTTCCATGAGGCGAACGGGACCTACCAGTACTCCGTCCAGGCGGTCTCGGGCTTCTACGCGGGCCCGTCCTCGGGCGCGGTCACGGTCCAAGGCGTCGGCGTGAGCGTCAACATCGCGTTCACCTCGATCTACGCGTCCCCCCCCACGGGCAGCTCCGGGTCATCCGGCGGGATTCCGACCGATGAGGTCTACGGCCTCGTCGCGGGCGGCGTCATCGCGGCGGCGGCGATCGGGATCGCGATCGGGCTCAACATTCGCGGGAAGCACAAGCGCTCCACACCGGGAGTGGACCCGTTCGGTCGTCAGAGGGCGTAAGCGCGTCCCTGACCGGGAACCGGGTCCTTTGGGCCCGGCCCCCTCGACCGAGGCAACCCTTTCTCGCACGCATCAGTTCCGCTCGATCTTCTCGCGCGATCTTCTTCTCCGCTATGGGACCGGGGCTCCAGCTATTCGGGTGGCCGTTCGGCCGGCCTAGCACTTGGCTCGGTCCTGTCCGGTGGATGTGTTCCCGACGCCAGGGCCCCGGGGAAGGAGCGTCCGGTGCCCTGACCGCGACGCGCACGCCTAGCTGGCGCTGACCGGTCCACGATCGTGGAACGGACCGTCCCTCCGGCCGTTCAATCGAACTGGAGGAGCATCACGCCCAGAGCCGGGACGGTAAAGGCGAGCGGCCCCGCGCTCCCCGAGATCGGGAGCGAGAGGCTCGAGAGCAACGGAACGGTCGGGCTCGCCGGGTCGAGCAGGATGGTCGAGACGTTCCCGTACTGCGAGAACCCCGGCCCGAGCTGAAAGCTGTCCATCTCGTGCGGGTTCTCGTTGACCACCAGGACGTCCGTCTCGCCGGCCTCGGTGATCTGGATCCCGGTCAGGCTCCAGGCCCCCGGGAACTTGACCGACGTCGTGGCCCCGGTCGGGATGTGGTCGAAGATCTGGGAGTACAGGTAGTAGGTCGGATTGAACGTCCGGTGGATCCCGTCGCAGCTGTCCGAGAGCTCGATCATGGCGTTCTCGCAGCCGTCGGTCCCATGCTGCGTCCAGACCCCGTACAGGCTCGAGGTCAGCGTCCACGGGTTGAACATCACGATGCCGCCCTCGAGCGCCTGGATCACCGAGGCCGCGGTGAACGGAACGTCGGCGTAGCCTTGGCGGAACGAGGCCCAGTCCGGCAAGGACTCGCCCCCGCCATTGAACTCGTTATCGAACATCGGGAGATCGCTCCCCCCCGCGGCATCGACGAAGCTCCGCGCGTCGTGGGCCTCGTTCAGCACGCTATGGGGTCCGCTCAGCGCTCCCATGAAGTCCGAGAGGTCACGGTCATCCGGTGGATTGTCCGGATACGTCTGGATCGCGAACCCCGAGATCAGGGTGCCGTCCTCTTTGACCAGGTCGGTCAGATAGGCTTGGTCGACGCCCGGGTCGCCCGTGATCTCGATCCCCATGAAATGCGCGTGCGGGTCGAACGCGCGGACGTCCAGGATCCACTGGTGCACCGTCGCGGCATAGGACGACGGCGAGGCCCAGTCGTAGACGTTGGGCTCGTTGCCGTAGACCCAATAGGTCGCGTTGAAGTGGTACTTGTCCTGGATGAACTGGACCTCGGAGGCGGCGATCGCCGGGGTCTCGTTCGCCCCTCCCACCGTCACGACCGACCGGCAATCGATCCGTTGGCAGAAGGCGATCATCGAGGTCCACTCCTTGTACTCGGTGGTGTAGCTCTGATCCGGGGTCGGTCCGGGCAACGGGAAGCGGATCGAGGTGATCGGGGTCTTCTCCACGTCGCTCACGATGGTCCGATTGTCGAAGTTCCCCGTCCCCGGCGGCCCGGAGCCCGCGTAGTCGTAGTTGACCCCCCAGAACGACTGCGAGAGGTTCCCCATCGGGGCCCCGACGGTCAGGTTCCCCGCGAGGGCCGTCTGGGCCGTGACATTGAGGGGTAGAGCGGGGCTCGCCGAGCTATCGCCGGCCGTATCGGTGACCGAGGCGCGCACCTTGAAGGTCGAGCCGGCCCCCGAGCTCGGCGAGCACAGCAGCACCGTGTAGTTGCGGGACGCGCATCCGGGGGGCAGGCCCGTATAGCTGACGGTGAGCGTGCCCGCTCCTCCGGTGACGTTGGCCACGAGAACGTCCGGTGCCCCATTGACCGAGGCCTCACCCGACGTCTGGTTAAGGGCGACCGCGATCGGGACGATCGTCGGCGGAGGAGGCGGTGGCGGAGGCGGCGGGGGAGGCGGGGGAGGCGGGGGGGGCGGTGGAGGAGGCGGCGGGGGAGGCGGGCCGGACCCGTTCGAGGTCGGTGATGAGCCCCCGGGCGGCGAGAGGTGGGTCCCGCGAGAAGGGGCCTGTTGAGCGGTCCCCGATGTAAGATGGTCCGCAGCGATCTGGGCATTGTGGAGGAGGTACGCGGGCCCTACGATCCCCGAGAACGATGCGATCACGAGGAGAACGACGAGGGTCACCGAGGGGGGCCGGCCGGTCAGCCGTCGGCTCCCCCGGCGTATTGCTCCTGCGGCCGACCTCGCACCGCGCCTCAGCGGGGCGACGGCCGGACCTATGCCGGACGGTCGCAAATCTGCGCGCTCCGGCGGCGGCCAAGATGCTCCTACTTTAAGGACATGCCGTATAACAGGTGAAATTTGGTTAGCGAGCTGGGATGCGGCGCTCGGTCCAGTAAAGATGCTCGAGACGGCGCTCGATCGGGCCGCGATCCTCTCCCTTCGCGAGTCGTCACCCGAGAAGCGTCAGCGATAGGACGAGGTATCGAGGGAGGGGGGATGCACTTCCTCCCGGGCCGCGGCGAAGCACGGGATGTAGGGTCGCGTCCTCGTGGGGGTTCGTTGCCAAAGCTTCAATGCGCAGGTCGTTAGGGGTCCGGGTCGAGGCATCGCGGATCGTGGTCGGAGCTACACCGCCGGCGGATCCTGCCGCCGATTTTCCAACGCTCGCGGATCTCGAAGAGGCGGCCTCTCGGAGAACGCCACCGGCCGTTTGGGGCTACGTGCAGGGAGGAGCCGGGGAAGAGACCGCCGTCGCCGCGAACCGCGCGGCGTTCCGTCGGCGGACCATCCGTCCACACGTGCTGGCGGGTCTCCGAACGATCGACCTGGGCACCACGCTCCTTCAGCAGGGCGTCGGCGTGCCGTTCTTCATCGCTCCGACGGCGTACCACGGGGCGCTCCATCCGGACGCCGAGATCGGCACCGCCCGGGCCGCCGCGGGTGTGCGGGCCCTCGCCATCTTCAGCACCCTCTCTTCCTGCTCCTTGGAGCAGATCGCGGAAGCGGCCCCCGAAGGCCGACGTTGGTTCCAGCTCTATCTTCAACCGGATTTCAAGGATACCCAGGACCTCGCGGCCCGCGCGGAGAGGGCGGGCTTCACGGGACTGGTCCTCACCGCCGACGTCCCCATGCTCGGCGTCCGTGACCGTCAGAAACGGGCCGGTTTCGCGATCGACTCGTCCGTGCCGATCGGGAACGGCGCCCACATCCGTCCCCCGTCGCGGGGACCGGTCTGGGACGGCTCGCAGTTCTCCCTGCGGGAGGACGCCTCCGCCTCATGGGACATCCTCGATCGACTTCGGAGCGTCACCTCGCTCCCGCTCGTGGTGAAGGGCGTGCTCACGGCCGAGGACGCTCGTCGCGCGGCCGGGTCCGGTGCGAGCGGGATCATCGTCTCCAACCATGGGGGCCGCCAGCTGGACTGCGCGCCCGCGACCCTGGACGTCCTACCGGAAGTGGCGGCCGCCGCGGGCCCGAAGGTGGAAGTGTATCTCGACGGAGGGATCCGTCGAGGGGGCGATATCCTCCTCGCCCTGGCGAGCGGGGCCAAGGCGGTCGGTATCGGTCGGCCGATCCTCTGGGCCCTTGCGGTGGGGGGTGGGGTCGGAGTGGCCCAATACCTTTCGGTTCTCCGGGAAGAACTGGCCATGACGATGGCCTTCGCCGGTCTCTCTCGGATCTCAGAGATCACCGCGGCCTTGCTGGGCCCGCCCCGACCGTAGTACCTACGAGACGGAGCGAGGGTGCCGTCCCTCCAAGGGCCGTTCGGCCTATCGATCGGTCGATCGACCGGTCCGGTCCCCGGACCTAGGGCACGTCGCGACGAGCGCCGCTCTTCTGAGGTTCAGGAGGTCGCTCGACGGGTCTTGCGTTTCAGCTTGTCCGCGCCCTTCTTAGCGTCGGCCTTGAGCTTCCTCAGGTCCCGGTCCATCCCATCCCGCATCTCGCGTCCGAACTTCTTCGTGTCGTTCTCTAGTCGCTTCGCGCCCCGCGAGAGGGCTTGACCGGCCTTGGACTTTGGCTTTGGCGTCTTGTTCCTTTTCATCATCTTGGTCTTCTCGTTGAACGCATCGCTCGATCCGAACGGAGCGTTCCCGGAGCGCAACGCCGCGGGAGATATCAGTTCGGTGGAACGAGCGGGGCAAGAACTCAAATCGGTTCCCCTTCGGGAAACGGTCTCGGAACGATGTTGCGACGGGATCCCCGGGATCGGGGCCCAGCTCCTGTCCTCGGAGTGCGAGCGATGGCACACCTCCGAACTCGGAAGAGGACGGCGCGGGTCGTTTCCATAGATTGATTACCCCGCGGACGGGTCGGCCTCAGGTGAAGACCCGTACGATCCGCCAAACGATCACGATCCCGGCGACCCCGAAACAGGTCTACGATGCGCTGATGGTCTCCCGCCTGCACAAGGCGTTCACCGGAGCCAAGGCCACCATCAGCACCAAGGTCGGCGGCAAGTTCAGCGCCTGGGACGGGTACATCCATGGCACGAACGTAGAGCTCGTCCCGGGCAAGAGGATCGTGCAGCGATGGCGCCCCTCAGACGGTTCCTGGGCGGCGGACCACTATTCGGTCGTGAAGTACGTGCTCACTCCCGTTCGAGGAGGGACGAAGATCTCGTTCACCCACTCCGGCGTACCCGCGGAGCACGCCGGTCATCTGTCCAAGGGATGGCACAAATCCTACTGGGACCCGCTCAAGAAGTACTTCAAGGCGAAGACCCCCGAATAGTACCCCGGGCGATCCGCATGGCCGGACGGCGGTCCGAGGTCAGGCCGTCGTGAGCGCGAACATCTTCTGAACAGTGTTCCAGTTCCGGGCGGTCCCTCGGGTTCCGAGCTTGCGTTCGATAAGCCCGCCGGTCAACTTGGATCGACCGATGCCGTTCGGGTAGACGACGTACACTTCCCGCCCGGCCGAATGGATCCGTTCGGGCCCTTGGATCGCGTCGTGCAGGCTCCGGACCGCTTCCGCGCTTGGGCGGTCCTTCAGGAACATGATCACGAGATGGGCCGGGTCCTTGATCGCTTCGTCGGGGAACGGGTTATGGTCGATGAGCGATCTCCACTCTTTCGGCGACCGAACGAAGAAATCGGTCCGGATCCCGAGCTCCTTCTCAAGCTCCCCTTCCAGCCGCCGCTCGACCTCGGTATCGCCGGTGGCCGCGGCCGTGAACACGAGGTTCCCGCTCTGCAGGAGCGACCGCACGTTCGTGAAGCCCAGCCCTACGAGGAGCTCTCGCAGATCCTGCATGCTGAGCTGGGTGTTCGCGACGTTCATGGCCCGAAGGAGGGCGAGGAACACCGCCATCGGGCCGGTGTGTTCAGAGCAGCGGGGACGCGTCCCGGGTCGCGTCCCGGTCGTCTCGATCGACCTTCTCGTGCGTGGAGGAGAGGTTGTGCGCGGCCAGGGCCTCGCGGGTGGCGAACGTCGCTCCACAGGTGCCACAGACGAACGGTTGCGCCCGCTGCGCGCCGGTGCCCAGGGGTCCCTCCGAGGACTCGCGAGCGACCGGGGTCTCGCTGGGGGCCGGCTCGGATGCGTGAGGGGTCTTCATGTGTTCGATCAGATCGGCGGCGCTGGCGAACGACGCACCACATTCCGCACATTCCTCGGTCATGGTCCCACCTTCCCGCGAATCTCCCTGCTGCGCAAGAGACGTCTTTAGACCGCCGGCCCACGT
>JBARHO010000238.1:0-1517 GCA_049799275.1 Thermoplasmata archaeon | reverse complement strand
CGTGGCCGTGAGCGTCGTGGTCGTGGCCCCGACATTGATCGTCCCCGTCTGCTCCTGATAGTCCGCGAGCATGATCTCGTAGTTCCATGTCCCGGGCATCAGGTACCAGGAGGGTTGATCCGGCGCCCACTGGTAGCTCTGGCTGGTGGCATTGGCATCTTCGAAGAAGACGAAGACGTACGGCTGTTGGGTGATCGCGACGGGCGACCCGGTCACCGTGATGTCGTTCACGACCCGAGTGTTGCCGGGTACCACGCCCACCGCGCTCGCCCCGGTCCCCGAATAGTTCCAGAGACCTTTCTCGATCAGTGGACCACCCGTCAGATAGGCCGTGCTGCCGACGAAGTTGACCGAGACCCCGACCGTTTGCTCGCCCGTCTGACTGCCGAAGTTGACCGCGGACGGGACGTTCACGTAGCTGAAGTCGGTGGGGGTGCAGCCACCGAGGGCGACCGAAATGGAGCAGTACTGCAGCTGCTCTGTGGCGTTCGCGTTCAGGATGAGCTGGTTCGACCCATCATCCGCGCCGATGAACGCATCGAACTCGTAGGTCTCCGGCACCTCGTGAGAGGTCCGTTCGCTCGCTTCGATGGTCGGCGGGTTAAGCGGGGCGATCGGCCCGGGCGCTTGGGAAGCGAAGACGAGCTCGTCGTAGGTCCCGTGGTAGAAGTGTCCGTTCGTGATCACGCTATAGTTGGACCAGACGATCTGGTCGCCCGCCGCGTTCACGGAGGTGTTGATGTAGGCATACGCGGTGAACGGGTAGGGTGCCGAGTAGTACTGCGAGTAGGCGACCCAGACGCCGGTGTAGGAGCTCCCGTTGGGAGACCAGCTCACCATGGAGGAGGGCTGCATCTCGGAGGAACCGGTCGTGAAGTTCCAGTAGTCGTCCACGAAAGAGATGGTATGGTTGCCCGAGTCATAGGAGATGACGTTCTGGGCCCACAGGTCGATCTTGTGGACCGTGCCATTCCAGTACACGGAGACATTGGACACTACGGCATTGAGCTGTCCGCCCCACTGGGTCGGGGTCGCGCTGTTCGGGTAGAAGCTCTGGCTCGAGCTGACGTTCAGAATGCCGACCAGACTGTTGGTATCAACGGTGGGCATGTTGATGAGCGCGCCTCCGAGGTCCTCTTTACCGTTGAATTGGACGCCGGCGGGAGCGGGGGCTGGGTCGATCGCGTCATTTTCTGGGCACTGGGAAGCGATCTGGGAACCACTCTCGGTGACGCCATTGACGGTTTGGTCAGGGTAGGCGCCCATGTAGGGCAAGTGAAGGTCGGCCGCGGGCAGGCCGGCGGCGAGGGCGTTCGAGGCCACGGACTTGGTGTGCTGAATGAAACCGGCCCATTGCGGGTCGTTTGCAGAGGTCAACAAGTGCGATTGTTCGTTTTGGGTCAGGGAACAGGAGGATGAGGAGCCGTTTGAAGCCGTTGAGGCATTGGAAGCGCTCGAGGGAACTGTAGTGCTCGCCAGATCCACCGAAGCGGGGACAGCGGAGGGGGATCCGGCGG
>JBARHO010000237.1:0-10071 GCA_049799275.1 Thermoplasmata archaeon | reverse complement strand
TCTTGGACCCGAACGGACTCTTCCACAAACCACCGCGCGAGCTGATCCGCCCGTTCTGGAGCGACCCGAAGGCCCGCCATCGCGGCCTGCCATCGGGCCACGACCTCCCGTTCCACGGCGTAGTCCCGTACGGGCAGATGACGCGCCCGCTTCGCCTTACCGAGCCGTAGAGCGATCCCCAGTCGACGCTCGATCGCGCGGCTGATCGACCGGTCCGCGCGGGCGATCGCCGCTCTCAGTCGCACCAGTTCCCCGTCGACCATTCGGGCGGGGGTCAACCGTGCTAGGCTATAACATGGGTGCCGGGACCCGCGGTCGCTAGCTATGGACCCATCCCGCTTGGGGCGCGTCGGTCCGAACCCACGGAGGGGGCGTCTCCGTCTGAGATCACGGCCAGCGGTTCCCCCTCTTGCCGGGAGTTGACGGGTCCGCCCGGTCCGCGAGATCCAACCGCTCATAGCTGAGGGTACGACCGGGCAGGTCGTGGGCAGGTTCTAGGATGGCCTCAACGAACGACTCTAGTCGATGTTCCCATCGCTGAGCGCCGTCACAGTGGCCGTACGAGGGCGATGGGCCCCGAGGTGCGGACGTGCCGCCATCTCATTCCATGCAGAAAGATAGCACTTATCTATGCGCACTGCGTGCGGCGCGCCATGGGGCGATTGTCCTGGTCTCTGCTTCCCCTTGTGGTCTTCGCCGTGGTCCTTACCGCCTTTTCGGCGCTCCCGGCTGCGGCCGTGGGTCTACCGGCCTCCACTGTGGCAGCTCCCAGCGTGGTCCACGCTGCGGCGCTACCCACCGGCACGACCACGACCGTGAATAGCGCCGGTCTTGCCAAGACCGGCGTGACCCCCAATCCGGTCGAGAACCGGATCCTTTCCTCCCTCCAAGCCTCTCATGCTCCAATGAACGAGGTCTTCCTGCCCAACTTCAACTCGAGGGCCTCCGTTTCCGACGGCGTCGTGCACCCGCTCTATTCCACCTCCCCCGCCCCGATGGGGCTCGGCGACTTCGGGATCCAGAACGTGAACGGCACCAACGTCGGGACCATCTCCTACACCCAGAGCGTCAAGGCCGCGCTGACGCTCAATGCCGTGGACCCGCTCTACCTCGGCGCGGCGGGGCCCGACCAGTTCACGATCCAAGAGAACACGGTCCTGACGCACGTGGACGTGTTCGGGAACTCGTCCAACGACGATTACTGGATCCAGAACGTGCCCGTCTACTACGCGAGCTCGCACCTCCTCGTCTTCGAGGACAACATCTGGAACTTCTCGAACCCCGCCTTCTTCTTCCCACCCAACGGGATCGCGGCCCACGGGCCGGCCAGCTTCTTCATCGATGATGAGGTCTACATCGGGATCGGCACGGTCTCGTACAACATCGCGCCCCCGTTCACGATTACGACGTACAACAACGCGACGGTGTACAACGACCGCCCCACCGTCTTCTTCAACTACACGCTGACCAAGGACGGCCGCTCCGTCTCGGGCTCCTATGACTTCGCCGAGTTCAACTCGACCGGCGGGGCCCCGCCGACCAGCCCTGCCCCGATGCCGAGCTACCAGATCAACGGCCAGGCGTTCAACCCGACCGGTTTCCTCCTGAACGATGCCGAGATCATGCTGGGCGGGCCGGGCGGCGGCTCGACCACGACCCTCTGGAACATCGCCGGGTCCTTCGGACTCTGGACCCTCCCGAACGGCACGAGCACCTACAAGGACGTGCCCTCGGCCTACGACTTCGGCACGGACACCGGCGAGACCTCGGAAGGCATCGCCGAGCATTCGAGCGGCGGTCCTAATCCGGTGGCCGTGATCGATTCCGGGCCTTCGATCCTCTATCCGTTATGGGGCATCGCGGGTTCCGTACCGATGGGAGCCGTTCAGCAGACCCTCCACATCACCCCCTCGAACGCCTTCGTGTTCGTTTCCCGGGACCGACCGTTCAATGAGAGCATCGCTGCGTGGGCCCCGGTGCCGACCTCGGGTACGGCCACGTACTGGCTGCCCCCCGGGACCTATTCCTATGAGGTCCTGCTGAGCGAGCATTCCCCCTCCTCCTTCGCCCTGACGGGGAACGTCCTCTCCCAGACGGTCACCCTGCCCCTGAACACGGCGCTGGGGGTCTATACCCCGCTCTACGCCTTCGGCAACGGCCAGTTGGCGGCGATCTCGCAGGCGGGGGTCGGGACGGTCAAGGACCCGTACGTGCTCTACAACAACCAGGTCGGACCGATCAGCTCCCTGTTCGACGAGTTCAACGACTACCTGTTCCCCGTCTTCCCGGGGATCCTGCTCGTGAACACCACCGACTTCGTGTCGGTGTGGGACGCGCCGTCGTTCTTCTTCACCTACGGGACGTTCCCCGAGCAGGCGACCGTGGTGGCCGAGGGCCTCCCGCTCTCGAACTACCTCGAGTACAACTTCTACGGGGTCACGCACGTATCGATCACGGATACGCCGCTCATCACGGGCTGGATCTTCGCGGATGACGTCGGGTTCACGGAGGCGAGCGTGGTGTTCTGGAACTCGAGCTACAACCTGATCGCCGGGAACTCGTTCCAGGTGATGAGCCAGGCGATGATCCTCTTCGGTGGGTCGCACAACACCATCTGGGGCAATCTGTTCAACCCGATCAGCGCCGGGGCGCCCAACCCGGGTGCGATCGGGCTCGCCGGGTCCCAGTTCGCCATCACCATGTGGGAATCGCAGGACATGACCTACAACAATGCGTTCCTGACCCCGGTGACGGCGTACACCCCTACGGTCAACATCTACAACGGGGCGCCCGCGCTCTACATGGACCACTGGAACGTCCCCCGGCAGCCGGCAAGCGACGTCCGCTCGGTGAACGGCTGGCTTCTGACGGGAAGCATCATCGGGACCTCGTACCAGGGCGGGAACTACTGGTGGAACTACGGGACCCAGACGGATCCCTATGGCGTGCTCCCGTACAACGAGGGTGGGGCCATCTCGTGGCAGGGCGACTACGTGCCGCTGATCCCCTTCTCGCTCTACGAGGTCACGTTCACGGAATCCGGATTGCATTCGGGGACCGTGTGGTCCGTGACGCTGAACGGGATCACGGAGTACTCCAACATCAAGACGATCCACTTCTGGGATCCGAACGGCACCTACGCCTACACGGTCGCCCCGATCGCGGGCATGGTCGCGCACCCGAGCTCGGGCGCGGTCACCGTGAACGGCACCCCGGTCGCCGTGTCGATCGTGTGGACCACCTAGATCGGATACGGATCGGCCTCGCCCCAGAGGGCCCGCCCCCACGGGCCCTCCGACCCCCCGGGGGACCGGGCCGGGTCGGCGCCAACCTATTCGTTCCCTCTTCTTTTCGGCCCGGGCCCGAGCGACGGCCGTGATCGTTCAGCAGGTCAAGGGACGCCCCCGGAGGGGCCGGGAAGGCAATGGGCAAGAATATGTAGGTATACTCACTCGCCCCCGCGAGGTTATCCGGGTCCCACATGAACGTTGCGCGGATCGGACATCGGACGGACCGGCGGGGATCGGGGGTCCTATGAGCCGTTACAGGGCCCGCGCCCTGAGCCTGATCGCGGGCACGACCCTGCTGCTCCTGGTCTCCTCCTTGCCATCAATGGCGGTAGCCACCGGAGGGTCGCTCGGCGCTCCGGCGACCGCCTACGGGCCTGCGGCTGCGACCGTCGCGACGGCTACGTTGGGCTCCACCGAGCTATCCTTGGCGACCCGCTCCTTACAGGAAGGAGGCGGGCCGGCGGCGGGCGGCCCCGTCTCGTGCGATGTAGGCCCGGACGGGACCTCCGCATCCTGCCAGACCTTGAGCACATCCACCGCATCATCCCCGGCGAGCTCCGCCAAGACCTCCCCCTCCTCACGGTGGGGGTCGAACATGGCTTACGATGCGCGCGACGGATACGCGGTGCTGTTCAGCGGGTCCGGTGCCAAGAACGACACCTGGACCTTTTCCAACGGGACCTGGACCGAGCTCACCCTTTCCGTGGCCCCCTCACAAAGAACCTACGCCGGAATGACCTACGACATGGAGGATCATTACGTCCTTCTGTTTGGCGGACACCATGGGAACAGCACCTACCTCAATGACACCTGGAAGTTCCAAGGAGGCAAATGGACCCCGATCGCCGCGGTCAATGCCCCTCCCCCGCGAGCGTACGCGGACATGACGTACGACGCCGCCACGACCGATCACTGCGTGCTCCTCTTCGGGGGCAACACGAGCCAGGCGTTCTTCGGGGACACCTGGACCTACGCGGCCGGGGTCTGGACCAACATCACGCCCTCGACCCGTACCCCGACAAACTCCCCCTCGGCGCGGGCCTTCTCGAGCATGGCGTACGACACCAAGAACGGCTACGTGGTCCTCTACGGGGGCGGGTCGCATGGCGAGGCGCTGCGGGACACCTGGAAGTTCGTCGATGGGCGTTGGAGCCAGCTCAAGCCCGCTGTATCGCCCCAGGCCAGCTACTACACGATGATGGCGTTCAACGGTCCCTCCAGCTCGACCGGTCGCTACGTTCTCTTGTTCGGCGGGATCGCGAACGGCAAGGCCTATCCGTACACCTGGGAGTACCTGCTCGGGAAGTGGACCAACATCAGTCCCACGACCTCCCCACCCGCCCGGTTCGGGGCCAGCATGGCGTACGATGCTCAGGACGGGTACATGGTCCTCTTCGGGGGGATCAGTCAGCCCCGCCCGGGCGCCCCGGTCCTGGACGACACCTGGACGTTCGCGAACGGCTCGTGGACCAATCGGACCCCGCTCCCGGTCCACACCGTCACGTTCTCGGAGTCCCACCTTCCCAAGGGATCCGTTTGGAGCGTCCTGGCGGACGGGATGACCGTATCCTCGAACCAGAGCACCCTTCGGTTCGAGCTGAGCAACGGGGCGTACAACTACACGGTCGATCCTGTGACCGGGTACACGACCAACAGCTCGGGCACGATCACCATGGCGGGCGCGAACCTCAAGGTGACGATCACCTTCGAGAAGGAGAAGAGCGCGGGCACATCGGCCGGATCGGCATCGCCCGATCTTGCCCAGGGGCCGAGGGGTGCGGGAACGGCCCTTGCTCCCGCGCTCCGGCCGATATCGGGGACCCTGCGACCTTTCGGTTCGAGCGGGACCTGAGGGCGGATCACTCCCGGAAACACGTCCTTGAGAAGCGGACCCTCCGCCACGGAGATCACGGCCCCTGGGTGGGACCGCGATGCCGCTTGGCCCCGAAGATCGAAGGCTCTCCTCCTCTCGATGGCGATGACGATCATCGCCGTATTGGTCCTTCAAATGGTCGTTAGCCCCCCGGTGCTCGCCACCTCCGGTCCGGGGATCGCTCCCGAGGGCCGCCTGAGCTCGGGGGGCCCTTCGATCCCGCTGGCCCCGGGAGCGAACTTCCCCACCTACCTCGGGAGCCCCACACGCACCTCGAACTCGACCGGTGAGCAGCTCATCAATAGCTCCGATGTCTCCGACCTCCGAACGCTCTGGCGATTCACGTCCGGGGCCTCTGCGGCGCCTCAACCGATCGCGGTGAACGGGATCGTCTACGAGGGATCTTGGACCGGGTACGAGTACGCCTTGTACGCGACCAATGGGACGGTCCTCTGGAAAACGTTCCTCGGTCATGGTGGGAACGAAGGGTCCATCGGGATCACCTCCACCGCTTCGTGGGACGATGGGACCCTCTACGTCGGCGGCGGGAATTCCACCCTTTATGGCCTCAATGCTTCGACCGGGGCTATCCTCTGGAGCACCCTGGTCGGGGCGAAAGGCCAGAACTACTACATCTGGACGAGCCCGCTCATCAACGGAAAGTTCGTCTACCTCGGAGTGGATTCCTTCTTCGATTCGCCGCTCGTCGGCTCAGGACTCAACCAGTACGATCGCTCGAACGGGACGCTCGTGCACTCGTTCAACACCAGCGTGCCCTTCGTGAACGGATCGGGGATCTGGAGCTCCCCATCCCTCTCGGGCAGCACCATCTTCGTCACGACGGGGAACCCTCCCGGCCAGACGCCCGGGAACTACAGCGAATCGGTGCTCTCGTTCAACGATGCGTCCCTCACCTATCTTCATCAGTACCAGGTCAACCGGAGCCAGTTCATCACCGATGGGGATTTCGGGGCGACCCCGACCGCCTTCTCGGTCCCCACCGCGCACGGTGCGGTGCCCATGGTGGCGGCCGCGAACAAGAACGGCATCCTTTACGCGTGGTACCAGAGCAATCTCACCCTCTCCTGGAGCATCCGCGTGGCGAACAGCGGGAACGACACGATCATCTCCACCGCGTGGAACGGTCACGACCTCTATGATATCGGCCCTGGGGTCTCGGTCGATGGGGCTCCCTACAACGGTTCGGTCCGCGCCTTGGACCCCCTCACCGGTCGGACGATCTGGCAGGTCGGATTGCCCCAGCCGTGGTCGGCCGACCAGTACGGGGCTCCGCTCTGCTTCAACGGGCTGGTGGTCGTCCCGGACAACCACGTGATCTATTTCCTCAACGCCACCACCGGGACCCTCCTCTTTCAATACAAGGCGGTGAACACGGTCATGGCCGCCGTGTCCGTCTCGCGTGGTGAGCTCTATCTGGGACTGGCCGGAGGGAAGATCATCGCCCTGGACCTCAGGCTGAGCTCGACCGCCACTGCGTCCCACCGATCGGGCCCAGGCTCCGTCGCATTCCAGGTCTCCCCGACCGGTGGCCTGCCTCGATATTCGTTCGCCTGGAACTTCGGGGACGGTTCTACCTCGCAGCTCCAGAAGCCGTCCCATGTGTACCTCACGTCCGGGACGTACCATGTCTCCGTCACGGTCACCGATCTGGCCGGGACAGTGTCAACGGATCACCTGTCCGTGGTGGTCACCTCGGGAGCGGCCTCCGTCCGCTCCCCCGGCCTGTCGGTCACGGCGACCGGCCCAGAGGCCGACCCGGGTCCGGTGGTGCCTCCCGCTCTTCTCCTCGCCCGTCACCTCGAGAGGTGACCATGTCCAGTGGTCGGGGGACGCATGAAGGTGATCCGTAGCGTTCGAGCCTCGGCCGCCGGCTTGGTGAGGGTCGAGAGTCTATCCTGGATCAGGCAGATCCGCCGCCCCGACGTGCACCTCTCCCCGCCCAGCGCAGGAACCGCACGTAGCCGGTCCGGCTCTTCGCAAACGAGAACGAGCCGCGGAACCGCGCGTGAGAGTGGTCGAAGGCGCCCACCGTTCCACTACCTCTGGCGAATTACAAGTAGGCCCGTGGACCTCGACCCCGGGCCATGCTAGGCGCCCCCTCGAAGCTGCAGCGCGACGCGGCCCGCAACATCGTGACCAAGTACCTCAATGTCCGAGCGGGAGAGAACGCGATCATCGAGTCGTGGGACCACACTATGCCGATGGCCTCGGCGATGGTCGATGAGGTCCGCCGGGTGGGCGGTGAGGTCCTTTTCGTCTACAACGACGAGGACGCGTGGTGGCGCGCGATCGACCGGGGACAGACCAAGCTCCTGGGCCGGTCGAGCGCCCCGGAGTGGGCGGCGTTGAAGGCCACCGATGTGTACGTGAACTTCTGGGGTCCGGGCGACGCCGTCCGCATGGAGAAGGATACCGAGGACAAGCTCAACGACGCGTTCGCCTGGAACTGGCCATGGTACCCGGTCGCCCGGAAGGCCGGCCTCCGGGGGGTGCGGATGACCACCGGGTTCGTGACGGAGGGACGGGCCAAGGAGTGGGGCTTGGATCTCGCGCAGTGGGAGGAGGGCCTGCTGCGAGCCTCTCTCATCGACCCGGAAGAGACGGCTAGGAGCGCCGCTCGGCTCGGCAAGGCGCTCTCGCGCGGGAAGAAGGTGCGGATCACCCACCCCAACGGGACCGACGTGGAGGTCGCCTTGGCCGGGGCTGCTCCACGGTTGACCGACGGGAGACCCCACGCATGGCACAAGGGAGACCCCGCATCGGGCATGCTGCAGCAGATACCCGCCGGAACGCTCGACGTGGCCCTCGACTCCAAGACCGCTGAGGGGAGCTTCCACGCCAACCGCAGAACAAATATCTGGTGGAACTGGCACGCCGGGGGAACGCTCGAGTTCGCGGGCGGTAAGTTAACTTCGTACTCCTTCGAGTATGGAGGGGAAGATTTTGCCCATCGGTACAAGAACGGCACGGCGGGCAAGGACCGGGCCAGCCTTCTCAAGTTCGGGCTGAACCCGGCCGTCAAGGACGTCCCCAACCTGGAGACCGTCGAGGGCGGCTCCGTTTCCCTGCAGATCGGGGGGAACAAGTTCCTCCCGGGGGGCACCAACGGGTCGAATTTCTTCAATTGGTTCTCGCTCGCCGGCTCCGAGATCGCGGTCGACGGGACCCCGCTCATCCGCGCCGGAAAGGTCCTCTAGCGCCGCGCCCGCCCGCAGACCGCGGGACGCGGATCGGTCACAGAGTGGATCCAACCGGGCCCAGGGACGGCCCGGTGCAGGGCCTTCTCCGGAGGATCCCACCGTGGGACCGGCCGGGCGGATCCCTTTCGGCCTCATTCCGCGAGCGGGTAGCGGCCGGCTATGGCCAGATAGCGGGCACTGTCGGGTATCCGTTCGGACGCCCCGTCGACCGGTCCTAGGTCTCGATGAAGACCGATCCCGCGTCCTCGTCGACGGCCACCACGACGACCTGACCGGTCGTGTCGTCGTACGCGATGCCGATGACGCCGAGATAGGACGGGACCGAAAGGGTATGAACGACCTTGAGCGCCTGGATCTCCGACAGGTTGGCCGACCCCGAGTTCGTGACGTACACACTGAGCTTCGCCTGGTCCCAAACGGCCCCCTCAGGCTCGGATCCCACCGGGACCGAACCGACGCGGCCGCCGGTGCCCGTGATCACCGTGACGTTGTGCGAGAAGACGTTCGCCACGTAGACGTCGGAATCCGTGACGTCGAACGCGATCCCGTGCGGATCGAGGCCGACCGGGATGTTGATATTGGCCTTCTCGTCGGTCGGAGCTGCCGCGTTCATCGACGTGACGTTGTCGCTGTTGATGTTCGTGACCAGCAAGCGAACGTCGGCCGGGTCGTAGGCGAACAGGAAGGGACCGGAGCCGACGGTCGCCGTTCCGACGACCTTGTAGCCCGAGAGGAAGGAGACGGTGTTCAAGGCGCTGTTCGCTACGGCCATCTCTCCGTTCGCGGGATCGAACGCGACCCCGTACGGCGCATCGAAGGTCGCGTTGGTGATCGTGTGGACGAGCTTGGTGCCGGAGATGACGTAGACCTCATCGTTCACCGCGTCCGTGACGTAGACCGTATTGGAGACCGGGTCGAAGGCGTCGCCCTCGGGTTCGCCGATGCTCGGGAGCGGAACGGCCGCGAGGATCTTGCAGGCGCCGTTCAAGATGGTGAGCGACTGATTGTCGGGGCCACTGACCGCCGCCCCTTGGTTCGCCACGTACACCTCGTGGTCCACCGGGTCGTAGGCGTCCCATGCCGGACTGTCGCCGGCCGAGCAGGAGGTACCGCTCGGGACCGGACCGGGGCTCCCCACCGAGCTACCGTACACATAGACCTTATCGGAACCTTGCGCCGACACAAAGACCTGATCGGTCGCCTCGTCGTACGAGATCCCCGTGAAGGACGATCCCGTTGGGCCGGTGATCGTCCCGGTGACCTTGAGCCCTTGGACGATGGACACGGTGC
The DNA here is from genome assembly GCA_049799275.1 of Thermoplasmata archaeon. Taxonomy (GTDB): domain Archaea; phylum Thermoplasmatota; class Thermoplasmata; order Lutacidiplasmatales; family UBA184; genus Lutacidiplasma. The sequence continues at coordinate 397 of JBARHO010000237.1, read as the reverse complement.
TGGAGCCCTCGTTGGCCACGTAGAGGCTCAACTTGGCCTGGTCCCAGACGATCCCATTCGGCTCGGCCGACGGGAGAGGGATCGACCCGTACTGGGCACCCTTGCCCGAGATGACGCTGAGGTTGCTCGAGTCGTAGTTGGCCACGTAGTCGTGGCGATCCACGAGATCGAAGGCGATCTCGGTGGGGTACCCGCCTACTGGGATGTTGATGTTGTCCTTCTCGGTGGTGGGCGACTGCGCGCTCAACGAGGTGACGTTATTGCTGCCGCTGTCCGCCACGAGCAGGCGATCCGAGGACGGATCATAGCCGAGTTCGACCGGGCGGTAACCCACGGCCGTTGTCCCCGTGACCGCGTTTCCGGAGATGAACGTCACCGTGCTCCCGCCGTGGTTCGC
>JBARHO010000236.1:0-2581 GCA_049799275.1 Thermoplasmata archaeon | reverse complement strand
GGTCCCTTCGGCGCCCCTCAGCGGCAGGGTTCCGATTTCACGACCTACCTTGGGAACGTCGAGCGAACATCGAACATCTCGGGGGAGGTCCTATTGAACCTCACGACCCTCCCGAAGTTACAACAGCTCTGGAGGTTCGTCACGAACCTCACCGCGATCGCGAACAAGTCGGCCGCGAATCCCTCGGGAAGCGGGGGCATCCAGTCCCAGACCCTCGAGGTGAACGGGACGGCCTACTTCGGATCCCAGGACGGATATGAGTACGCGGTGAACGCGACCACCGGCCATCTCCTTTGGTCCACGTTCCTCGGGCAGGACAAGAACGACACGGGATGCGCGGCCTACTACGGAACGGTCGGAGTGGTCTCTACGCCGACGATCGTCGGGTCGACGATGTACCTCAGTGGTGGGGACTCCCACTTTTACGCGCTGAATGCCGCGACGGGGCAAGTGGAATGGCAGAAGGTCCTCGGTAATGATAGCTCGGGGTACTTCCTCTGGGCGAGCCCTCTGATCGACAATGGATACGCCTATGTCGGGGTATCCGCGGAGTGCGGCGAACCTCATGTCGGAGCGGGCCTGGACCAGATCTCCCTCGCGACCCACTTGGTCGTGAACTACTTCAACACCAGCGTCAACGACCCGAACGGCTCCAGTGTATGGGGCTCGCCTTCCTTGAACCCCCTCACGAACACGATCTACCTGCCCACCGGGAACCCCGGTGTCGATTCGAAGGGCGCGCCCCACCCCCAGTCGAAGTACAGTGAGTCGGTCCTCGCCATGAACGCGACCACTCTGGCCGTCACGTCCCAGTTCCAGGTCCCATCGAACCAACGGATCTATGACGGCGACTTCGGAGTGGCTCCGACGGTGTTCACCCCGACCGGCGGACCTCCGATGATAACGGCCATGGACAAGAACGGCATCTTGTACGCGTTCAATCAATCCAACCTCTCCTCGCCGCGATGGGAACAGAACGTGACATCCGGTTTCGGTCGCATCTCCACCGCGTTCGGGGGCGATCTGGTCTACGCCATGAGCACCCAGACCGTGATCGACGGCGTCAACTATACCGGGGCGATCCGCGCGTTCGATCCACTCAACGGCAGCATCGTATGGCAGGATGGGTTCCCGCAGAAGCCCTACAACACCTATGGGGCGCCCGTCTACGTGAACGGGATCGTCATCGTTGGGGACAACACGATCCTCGACTTCATCAATGCTCAGACCGGTGCCATCCTGCGCAGCATCACCTACACCGGCACCATCGAGCCACCCATCAGCGTGGCGAGGGGAGAGGTCTTCGTCGGCGACATGAACGGTAACGAGACCGCCTATGACGTGCCGACGATCGCGGAGTACACCGTCAATGGGACCGTTCAGACAAGCACAGGTCAGCCTCTATCAGGAGCCTCGGTCTCATACCCCACCCAGGGGACCAACCAGACGACGTTCTCGAACGTCTCGGGCGCTTTCCAGTTCGACCTGCCCAACGGGACGTACACGTTCACCGCGAGCGATGTGGGCTACATGTCCGTCAACCACACGGTGGTGGTCAACGGGGCGGCTCGGTCGGCGGGCGTATTCGTACTGTCGCAACGACCGGCCAACCTGCACGTCACGCGCCCCGTCGCCGATCCGACACATCCATCCGTCGGCGAGACGACCAACCTCAGCGTGAACGTCACGGGGGGCACACTCCCCTACACGTTCATCTGGTTGGGTCTCCCGATGGGCTGCTCGTCGGCGAACCGCTCTTCGCTCTCGTGCACCCCCACGGTCCCGGGCCGGTTCGTGGTCTACGCCACCGTCAACGACTCGGTCGGTACCTTGGTCGAAAGCCCGGGGCTCAATCTCACGGTCTCTCCCATGGCCAACTACACGGTGACCTTCGCGCGGTCGGGGCTACCCGCCGGGACGAGCTGGGGGGTCACACTGAACGGCTCCCTACAGACCTCCACCACGAGCACGGTCGCGTTCACGGAATCGAACGGCACGTACAATTTCACGGTCGGAGCGGTGGCCGGGTTCACCGCGGGCCCAACGGCCGGGAGCGTGGTGATCAACGGCGCCAACGCCACCCAGACCATCAATTTCACCGCCGTGCTCTACCCGTCGTACGTCCTGACGTTCGCTCAGACCGGCCTTCCCTCGGGGGCGAGCTGGGAGGTCACTCTGAACGGGACCGCTCGGTCCTCGACCAATTCTACGGTTACGTTCGCGGAGGTGAACGGCACGTATGGCTTCTCGATCGGGTCGGTCGCCGGCTACACCGCTGACCCCTCTTCGGGCAGTCTTACCATCAGCGGCGCCAACGCCTCCCAGGCGATCTCCTTCGTTGCGGTCGTCGTCCATCCCGACTACGCGGTGACCTTCACGGAAAATGGATTGCCGACGGCCACGAGCTGGACGGTCACGCTGAACGCGACCGCGCATACCTCGACCAACGCCACGGTCGGGTTCACCGAGCAGAACGGTACGTTCAGCTTCTCGGTAGGCGCGGTCACCGGTTACACGGTCGCCCCCAGCTCGGGATCGATCATCGTGAACGGCGGACCAGCGGTGCGGGGGGTCACCTTCA
>JBARHO010000235.1:0-27420 GCA_049799275.1 Thermoplasmata archaeon | reverse complement strand
GCCCGGCCCGCGGGAGCGCCTCCTGCGCCCCGAGCGGCTCGGAGACGATCTGCCACACTCGCATCCGGGGGTCGAGCGAGCCGACCGGGTCCTGGAAGACGATCTGGACCTGCCGCCGGAACTCCTTGAGCTTCCGTCCCCGGAGATGGGTGATGTCCTGGCCGTCGAACCGGATCTGTCCGCCCGTCGGCTCGTGGAGCCGGGCCAGCACCCAGCCGAGCGTGGTCTTCCCCGAGCCGGATTCCCCGATCAGGCCGAGCGCCTCACCCCGGTGGACCGCGATCGAGACCCCGTCGACGGCATGGATCGAGAGCTTCGCACCGCCCCGCAGGGAATCCGCCAACGACCGCATCAGGGGGAAGTGCTTCGTGACCCCGTCGGCCTCGAGCAGCGGGTCGGTCAGCGGCCCACCACCTGGTCGGGAAAGTAGCAGGCGCTCCGGTGCCGGGGATCCGAACCCTCCACGGGAACGAGCGGGGGGCCGGGAGGGTCCTTACAGACGGGCTGGGCCAGGGGACAACGCGGGTGGAACGTGCAACCGCTCGGAAGTCGGGAAAGGTTCGGGACCGAGCCGCTGATCGACGAGAGCGGACCTTCGCTCTTGTAGCGGTCCGGGGCCGCCTGGAGCAACGCGGCCGTGTAGGGGTGCTTGGGCGCCGAGAAGATCTCGCTGACGGGACCGAACTCGACCATGTGCCCGGCGTACATGACGCCGACGTCATCGGCCATCTCCGCGATCACCCCGAGATCGTGGCTGATGAACAGGATCGAGGTCTGGACCTCGGTCATCAGGTCCTTCATGAGCGAGAGCACCTGCGCCTGGATGGTGACGTCGAGCGCGCTCGTCGGCTCGTCGGCGATGAGCAGCGCGGGACGCTCGCTCAGGGCCATCGCGATCATGACGCGCTGCCGCATCCCCCCCGAGAGCTCGTGGGGGTAGAGGTCCAGGATGGTCTCCGGGTCGGTGATCCGCACCAGTCGGAGCGCATCGAGGACCTCCTTTCGCAGTCCGGCCGAGCGGAGGGGGCGCACCTTGCGCTCGACCGCCTCGGGGACCGTGGGGACGAACGGACGAGCGAGCATCTCGGACGGCTTGGGCGAGGGGCGACGCGAGTAGTCGTAGCCGACCGTTCCGACCTCCGAGCTCGACGTGAGGCCGGCCGTGCGACGATTTCGGATGACGATCGATTCGGCGATCTGGTGGTAGATCCGGAACGCCGGGTTGAGCGAGTTGATCGGTTCCTGGAAGATCATCCCGATCCCCGTTCCGCGGATCGCCGGCATCTTCCATTTCGGGACCGTGAGGAGATCGATCCCCTGGAACAGGATCTTCCCGGAGCGGATGCGGGCCGGCGGTTCCGGCAAGAGACGGGGGATCGAGTGGGCGAGGGTGCTCTTCCCGCAGCCGGTCTCGCCCACGATCCCCACGACGCGGCCGGGTTCGAGCTCGAAGGTGACGTCCTTGAGCGCATGGAACATCCCCGCGCCGACCTCGTAGTCGACGGAGAGCCCTTCGACCGAGAGGAGGCTCTCGGTCGTCATTCGGAGCCGCCCACCAGGGGCGCGCCCGTTGCCGGGGTGATCGGGGCGCTCGAAGCGGCGACCAGCTCGGTCGAGGTCGGCACCGCGGTCCCTTGGGTCAGGATGCGGCGGCTGCGGGGGTCGAGGATGTCGCGCATCCCATCGCCCAGGAGGCTGAACGCGAGGACCGTGATGAAGATCGCAAGGCCCGGACCGAGGATGAGCCAGGGATAGCTCACGATCCCGCTCGATTGCTGGTACGCGTTGATCATCGATCCCCACTCGGGGGTGGGGGGCTGCACGCCCGCGCCCGCGAACGAGATCGTCGAGAAGATGATGATCACCGTCCCGATGTCGAGGGTCCAATAGACGATCAGCGGCTCCAGGAGGTTCCGGACGATGTGACGGAAGAGGATCCGCACCTCCGAGACCCCGGAGGCCCGCGCGGCGGTGACGTAGAGCTGGTGCTTCACCGCCAGCACCTCGCCCCGCGTGAGGCGCACGTAGTATGGCCACCAGGTGACCAGGATCGCGATGAGCCCGGCGGTCAGACCGAACCCGAGCACCGAGGCGATCACCAGGACCAGGATGAGCGGAGGGAAGGCGAGGAAGACGTCCGTCGTTCGCATGATGACGGCCGAGGCCCCGCCCCCGGCCGACCAGGGTCGGTCCCAGAACCCGGCCACGAGGCCGAGGCCGGTCCCGATGCCCAGGGCGAGGGTGGTGGTGGCGATGCCGATGAAGAGGTCGAGCGGGAGCGCGGCCAGCACCCGGGAGAAGACGTCCCGTCCGATGTTGTCGGTCCCCAGCCAGTGCTGGGGCGAGGGCGGCAGGTTCGCCGCGTTCGGGTTCAGGGTGTACGGGTCGTACGGAAGGATCGAGTAGGTATGGTGGGTCAGCGCGAAGCTGACCGTCGGCAGTACCTGGACGATGATCGCCGTCACGACCAGGAGGATGACGAGGAGGAACCCGACCAGGGTGAGCGGGTTCGCGCGGAACACGCGCCAGACGCCGACCATGCCCCGGACCACCGGTCCCCGCGAGCTGACCATCTCGCTCCACCGGGCCCATCCGCGCTCGCTCGGTATGGCGGGAACCTCCTCCCCCAGTTCCTCCTCACCCTCGAGCATCGATCACCGCCACTCCACCCGAGGATCGAGGAGCCCGTAGACGACATCCGCGATCAGGTTGGCCACGACGACGCCGATCGCGAACACGACCACGACCGCGATCGTTCCGGGATAGTTGAACTGCAGAAGGGAGTTCAGGGCGTACTGTCCGATCCCCGGCCAGAGAAAGATCTCTTCGATGATGACCGTACCGGAAAGAAGGCCCCCGGCGAGGAGGCCCAGGATCGTGGTCGTGGTGATGAGCGAGTTCCGTAACGCGTGCTTGTAGAGGACCCAGAACTCGGCGAGCCCCTTCATGCGGGCGGTCTTGACGAAGTCGAGCGGGAGCACCTCGAGCATCGAGTTCCGGGTCATCCGGGTGGCGATGCCCATGTTGAGGAACGCGAGCGCGAGGGCCGGGAAGAACAGGTGCACCAACGCATCGCCCGTGGCGGGAAGGTTCCCGGCCAGGAGCGCGTCGAGGACCGACATGTGCGTCGGCTGGGGGAACGTCGGCGGGGAGGAGAACTCCCCGTTCGAGAGACCGAAGAACGGCATGACGAACAGCACCACGAGCAGGCCGCCCAGGTACGTCGGGGTCGCCCATCCGCTCAGGTAGAAGATCCGGACGAAGTGGTCCGCCCAGCGCCCGCTATGGTTCGCCGCGATGACCCCGAGCGGGATGCCGATCGCGATCATCAGGAACAGCGACGCCAGGACGAGCTCGAGCGTGGCGGGGAACGCCTGCAGGATGGCCGGCAGCACCGGCTGACCGTTCGCCGGGTTCGTCCCCCAGTTGCCGGAGAGGAGCCCGCTCGCATAGTGGACGAACTGCGTCGTGAGCGGGAGATTGAAGCCGTTCTGGATGCGGCACGCCTGGAGCGCCGCTCCCTTGGCCCCGTGTCCCAGGTACGATGCGCACGGATCCGGGACGATCACGTGGGTCACGATGAACGTGAGGAGGATGACCCCGATGAGCACCGGGACCAGTTGGAGGAGCCGCTTTCCGACGAAGAGGATCAGGTCGCTCGGGCTCCGTCCCATGCCCGATCCTCAGACGGGGCCCGGGCCACGACGAGGCCCTCGGGGTCGGACCATGCCCGATCGATCGTTCCCTCCTACAAAAACATGCGCGCGCGCCCGGCCCGGCGCACCGTCTACGGGAGATAGTCCCGGGGGAGGGTCTTCAGTTCCAGGAACGTTTCGTTCAGCACCGAGAGGAACGCCTCGACGTCCTTCTCTCCGTGCGCCGTCGAGAACGTGAGGCGCTCGTAGTTATCCGGGTGGATGTAGATCCCCCGGTCCAGCAAGAGCTGGTGGTGGCGCAGGAAGAGGTTCCAATCGATCTGCAACGACTCCCGGTAGTTCTGGATCTTCTTCCTCCGGGTGAAGAAGAACTGGAGCATCCCGTTCACGGATTGCACGAGCACGTTGATCTTCGCGTCCCGCGCGGCCTGCTCGATCCCCTTCTCCATCTGATCGGTCAGCCGCTGGAAGCGGCTGTACAGGTCGTCCCCGCCCCGAGCGAGGAGCTTCAGGTTCGCGAGCGAGCCGGCCAAGGAAAGGTTGTTCGCGAAGTACGTCCCACCGAACGAGATCCGACCGGGGGAGATCAGGTCCATGTACTCGGCCTTCCCCGAAACGGCAGAGATCGGGACCCCGCCCCCGAGCGCCTTGGCCCAGCACGAAAGATCGGGCTCGACCTTGTAGAGCTGCTGCGCTCCACCGGGAGCGACCCGGAAGCCGGTGAACACCTCGTCGAAGATGAGGAGGAGATCGTTCTCGCGCGTGATCTCCCGCAGACGCTGGAGATAGTCCGGGATGGGGGGGATGACGCCCGCGTTCGCCATGATCGGCTCCAGGATGACCGCGGCGAGCCGGTCCCGGTAGCGCTTGATCATGCGCTCGAACGAGGTGATCGAATTGTACTGCGCGACCATGACGTAGTCCGTGACACCCGGCGGGATCCCCGCCGAGTTCGGCATCGGCCGGGGGTATTCGTCGAGGCCGGCCACGATGGGAGGGGCCTCCGCGCTGATGAGCGCGTAATCGTGCTGTCCGTGGTAGTGCCCCTCGAACTTGAGGATCACATCCTTGCCGGTCACGGCGCGAGCGATCCGCATCGCGTTCATCGTCGCGTCCGACCCGTTCGAGCAGAAGGCGACGCGCTCGGAGTTCGGAACGAGCTTGTGGAACTCCTTCGCGAGATCGATCTCGAGCTTCGTGGGCGAGGCGAAATGGAAACCGAGCTCGGCCGCCTGCGAGACCGCCTTGACCATATCGGGGTGGGCGTGGCCGTTGATGAGGCAGCCGTAGGCCAGGTTGAAGTCGAGATACTCGTTCCCGTCCTCGTCCCAGATCCGAGGGCCTTTCCCCCGGGCAATGAACGGGGGACACGGATCGTAGGAGGCGACCCGGATGAGCGAGCTCGTCGAGTTCGGGATGAGCTTCTTGCCCTCCTCGAAGAGCTTGGCGCTCTTCTTGAGCTTCGGCACGAGCCGGGCGATCGGAATCGGGAGCGGCTCGACCTCGGCGGCCGGCGGCGAGGCCGATCTGTCGGCCGGGGTATCACGGGAAGAAGCAGGAGCGACCGATGGCTCCGCGGCGTCCGACTTTCGAACGGCGCTTCCCTCCGCGGCGAGCGATGGGGGTAGCGCTCCCCCGGGGGGGCTTAGCCGTGAGGCTCCGCTGCGCTCGCGAGAGCCGTCCGGGAGGGCGAGTGCCGGGTCCGCCATTCAGAACACATCCTAGTGTATTCTCCCACCTGAAGGACGATATATAATAATTGTCGTGTCCAAAGATAGAAGGATACGATGGACCATTCGTAATTGATATCCCTCGTTCTACGTAGCGTAATGCGCTAAAAACGTGAAAATACGCTCATTAGTGCCCACATAGCAGCGTTAAACACCGAAACACGTTCGCCCGGGCACTGGTTTCGTTCGGCCGCCCGCAGGGTCCGGAACCGCGCACCGACGCGCATCGGACCGGCCCGGATCACGGTCCGGCGGAGGTGGTCTCGGCCGGAGCGAAGGCCACCAGCAGCACCAAACGTTCGGCGATCTCGTGAAAGCGATGGGCCACTCGCGCCGGCACATAGAGAACGGTGCCGGGTCGCGCCTCCTTTTGCTCCGACCCCATCTGAAATCTCCCGCGGCCACGGATGACGTAGTAGATCTCGTCCTCCGCGTGTGGGTGCTGAGGGTCCACCGCGCCGGGCTCGAGCACGTAGAGACCCGCGCTCAGCGCTGGGACCCTCAGGAACTCACGATACGTGGCCGGGGCGTGCTCAAGCAGCGGGAGGACGGCCTCGATCGAGATCGCGGTGCCCATCGACATCGTGCCCTCACTGGTGGAAGGGCAGAAGAGCGCTCGCCTGCGCCCGGCCGAGGGGAAGTCCCGGCCCCCTGTCGAGGGCCTGAGGACCCGTGTTCCGCCCTCTACTCCTCGGGATCGAGGGATCGCTCCAGATCGTTCGATCGGGAGCGGAGGATCTCCTCGGCGGCGACGTAGCCGGTCTCGATCGCGCCGTGGACGGTCCCCGCCTCGCCCTCCGAGTGCGTGGCCTCCCCCGCAAAGAACACCTTGTCATCCACCGATCGCCCCAGCTCCACTCGCGAGACCCGGGACACTCCCGGGGGCAAGAATGAGTATCCGCCTTCGAAGAAAGGGGATCGGGACCACCGTTCGACCACCGAACCGACCAGGACAGCCTCCCTGCGCATCTGACCTAGGAGCGCTTCGTGAAGTTCGACCAACGTCGCTTCGCGCATCTCCGCGTCCGAGAGGGCGGCCCGGCGTCGGGCCTCGGCTCCCACGGTGAATGCGGTGACGTACTCGGCAGATCCGCCGAGCCCTACGCGGGGACGGTGGAAGGATGAGGGTCCGCCGGCCCACAGCGTGGAAAGATCTCCCCACCGTGCGGGCCATGGATCCCCGGTGAATCGCAGCTGGAGGGCGAACGCATCCCCGACCCCGAGCGACCGGATGGCCTCTCGCTTGGCGGGTGGAAGGGGAGGATCGAAGAGCTCTTCGTGGGCCTTCAGCACGCCCAGCGGGAGCGTGACGAGCACCCGACGGGCGCGCAGTTCCTCGAGCTCGGACCGGATCGATGTCGAGACGATCACCGTTGGGAACGGCGCCGCCCAGCGGACCTGGGTCACCGGACAGTTCAGTCGGATGCGTTCCGCGTGTACCTCCGCCCGGCGACGGAGGAGCTCACTGTACCCCTCGCAGAGCTGATAGTTCCGGAAGCCGAACTCCTCCGAAGCAAGTGATTCCTCTTCGCCGGGGCCCCGTATGCCGATCTGATCCGCATCCGCGGCGTACGTGTGGGCGTGGAGGAGCTCGACGATCGAGCGCACGCCCGGCGAGGGACGGAGCTCATTGAGGAACTGCGAGAGCGGTCGATCCGGTCCATCGAACCGTCGGATCGCGCGGGGGATCGCTCGGAACGACTGATGGACGCGGATGGGCCCGAACCCCGGATAGACGGGGAGCGCCATCCAGGGAGGGCGCGCGACCCGGCCACCGACCACGAACCGCGCCCTCTGCTGAACGGGGAGGGAACGAGTGGTCAGCCCGGCCTCTCGGACCCATCGATGGGTCACGACGTTCCGCCCGTGGATCATCTGGGCCCCGAGCTCGAGCGGGAACCCGTTCGCGAGGGAGTAGTCGGTCCGCGCCCGGCCCCCGATCCGGTCGCTGGCCTCGAGGATCCCGACGCGCAGCCCAGCCCCAACCAGTCGATCGGCGGCCGCGATCCCTGAGGCCCCCGCCCCGAGGATCAGAACGTCCAGTCCCGGGCTGTCCACGTACCCACCTCCCGCCCGGCGCAGAGGGCCCGTGGTCTACCCACCCCTCTCCGGGTCGACCGCACCGGGGCATCAAGAGACATGTGCGGCCAGAACGGCGCGGTCTATTCTCCCATCTGGTCGCGAACGAACAGATCGAAATCACATACCATGGACTCTTGGCCGCTGTACCGGCCTCCGTTCCAGATCCGCGACCGCGTCCCCTGCTGCGCCAGCTCGCACACCTTCCAGTCCTGCTGGTTGATCTCGTCCCAGAGGTCCACGGCATCGCTCGGATCGAAGTCCGGCTGCGCCATGGTCGCGGGGTCGAAGTAGAACTCGTTCTCGACGATCGAACGGACGGGAGAGATCGGCCACGTGCGATGGATCATCAGATAGTCCGGGTGAAGGCTGAAGAAGAGGTTCGGGAACACGACGTGGTACGAGACGCGCTTCCGATCCTCCTCGGTCATTCCCCGGAGCGGCGGTCGGCGGGTGTACCCGGATCGTACCATGGAGGTGAAGTCCCCGGCGAACGTCATGTACCCTCCCGCGAACTTCCGCTTCGGCCCGGCCGTGATGAAATGCGCGTCGTTCTCGCCGGTGAAATAGGGGGTGATCCGGTTCAGTTCCGGATGGACCGGGGCGCAATGGTAGCACTCCGAATAGTTCTCGACCAGAAGCTTCCAGTTCGCCCCCACCTCGTACGTTCGCGCGGCCCCGAGCTGTAGGCTCCCGATCGAGAACCGCTCGTACCGGTCGAAGAACTCCCCGAGAGCGTGCCGCAGCGGGGGGGCCGCGGGGTCCAGGTTCGCCCAGACGAAACCGCCCCAGGTGCCGACCTGGATCGGATAGAGGCCAAAGTCCTTCCGATCGAAATCCGTGAGCTCCCGGGTCTGAGGAGCGCCGATCAGGCGTCCATCCAGCGAGTACGTCCAGGCGTGGTACGGGCAGACGATCGCGGTCAGGTCGGAACCGTTCGGTCGCTCGATCAGTCGGGTGCCGCGATGCCGACAGACGTTGTAGAACCCGCGGAGCTGACCCTCCGTGTCGCGGACGAGAAGGAGGTTCTCGGCCCCCAGGGATTGGGTCAGATGGTCTCCCGGGCGGGCGATCCGGTGTTCGGGTGCGATGTTCAACCAGTTATGAAAGTAGAGGCGGTCCATCTCCTGCTGGAACCGATCCTCCCGCCAGTAGATCGATCCCTCAGGCGTCGTGCTCGAAAGGTGGACCGACGGTGGGGGCGTCGATCTCGATGCCGAGGATCCCGGCTCCGGCCCGTCCATGCTAGAGCTTCGCAATGATCGGGCCATAAAGGCTTTCCCGAGTCCGGGCCGCTCGAGGGGCCGAGACGGTCCGGCCGCGCGCGCGAGATCCGCTACGATCGACCCGAGGCCCGGGTCCGGGATCCCGGGCGCATGCGAGACACCGCTCGATGGGATCCCGCCGCAGCGGCTCGCGACCCGGTTCGCCTTCGGATCGGAGGTTCACGAGATGGGAAGGGCCTCTCGGGTGGAGAGATGCGTGTTCGGATCCCACGGCGCTGAAGTTCGTGACGGAACCGAACGCCCGGGACGCAGAGCTCCGGGGGGACGACCCCGGTGGCCGTGATCTCGTGCCGCGCGATCATCTCCGCCCCGATGGCTCCGGCCACCCCGACCGCGTATTCCGTGGCCGTAAGGTGCCAGGCCGGCTTCGGGGGGAACAGTCCTTGGGCATGTCGGACGATCGGCCGTCGACCGGCTCGGCCGTGGATCTCGAGGTCCACGATCTCCCAGTCGTTCACCACGACCCCTTTCGGCGCCCCGAGGAGACCCTGTTGCTTGAGAAGGGCCAGAAGGAACCGCTTGGGGACCACCGGGGTCCCGCCCACCGGGACCGGGGAGTCCGAACCGAGGCCGAGAAGGGCCATGGTGCGCAGGAGGTCGATCCCGGGTCCCCCTTCCTTCCATTCGCAATGGCGGAGCCCTTTCTCTTTCAGGCTCGTCGGCAAGGTGGCGGGTTCGGAATGGAGGGTCCGGTAGACGCGCGTCGGACCGACCGGGGCCGGGAACGGGTAGTCCTCGGCCGCGGACATCGCGGGATACTCGTGATACTTTCCGTTCTCGAAGACCACCGCGTTCATCACCATCTCGTCCAGGAACGTGCTGGGGGACCACGTGAACAGGATCTCGGGTCCGTTCTTCGTGAGGTCCCGCCAGCCATCGCGGATCACGATCGATCCGACCCGATCCATGTCCCGGGTCGCCTCCATGGCGAGAACGTTCGAGATCCCGGGGACCTGGCCGAGACCGGGTATGGCGAGCAGTCCGGCCTCCCGGAACCGCGGGTCCCACGCGAGCTGACGCCGCGTCATATGGAAGAGACCTCCGAAGTCGAGGTAGGGGACGTGCGCGGCCAAGCAGGCCTCCATCACCTCGAGGTTGAGATTGTACTGCACAGCGTTGACGCAGACCGCGGCCCCCTGGAGCACCCCGGATAAGGACCCCGCATCCCGAACGTCGACCGGCCGTGCCGTGGCCCGAGGGCCCGCGGCCCGTGCGGCGGCCTCGGCGAGCGGCAGGTCGAGATCGGCCGCGACCACCTCATCGAAGACCCGGCCGCGCGCGAGATCGCGGACCGTGCACCGACCGGTCAGTCCCCCGCCCCCGAGAACGACGGCCCTCACGCGGATCCCCGGCCCGGTCCATCGGTTCCCCCTATGGATAGTTGTCGCGCAGGGACCTGCCCCCCTCGAGCGGAACCGCTAATGTGCCCGGGGACTATCCTCCGTCGTGGGACGCGGCTTCGCCCTGCTCGACCTATCGCTGCTCCGCCAGGGGATCCGGATCGGATGGGAGTTCGGGATCCAGTCGATCGCGGAACTGGCGCGCGTCGGCGAGCTGGTCGAACGGTCGGTCTACGAGCCGAGCTCCCTCGCGATCGCCCCCGGTGGGATCCGGTTCACGCTCCTCAATCCTCCCCTCCGGATGGGGGCCTTCTCCTCGATCCGCCTCTATTGGGATCGACGGCCGGTCCCCAGCGAGGATCTCGCGTTCGTCCCGGAGGGCAGCCTGTCCCCGGTGCTCGGGACGGCGGTGACCAAGGAGACCCCGTTCGTTCTTCCGGTCGGGCAGCGGACCGAGGTCCGGGCGGCCGTCGGCGACGTCGCGCCCGGGCGTCATGAGGTCCGGCTGGAGCTGCAGAGCGTGGCGATCCCCCCGGTGGTATGGTTCGAGTTCGTCGACCAGGTGCGTACCGTAGGGCCGTAGGAACCGATGGGCACCCCGCTGACCGCGCCACCCCTCTTCGAGACCGATCGCCCGCGCGTGGGCCAACCCATCCTCGTCAGCGGGCTCGGGTCGACCGCGCTCCTGGACGCGACCGGCGAACTGAGCCTCCCGCGAGAGACCCGGGGGGGCCCGGTCGAGTGGGGCGGCATCTACGGCCAAGAGGTGCGATTGACCGGTCCGTGGCATCTACGTTGGGCGACCGAGAACGGGCACGGTACTATGGCCGCGACACTGACGCGGCTGACGTCGTGGCGCTGGGGGGTCGAGAGCCATCACGAGACCGACGACGTGGACGTGCGGCAGAGGATCTACGCGGCCAACACCGGCCCCGGGATCCTCCGTGAGGTTCGGTTCACCAACCGGGAGACCCGCCCCGTTCGGGCCCGCATCGAGCACGAGTTCGTCCCTTTCCTCTGCCCGGTCCTGCTCGAGGGGATCAAGCCCTATCATTACCGGGCGTACACCGTCGGCTCGACCCTGTGCCTTCGATCGCACACCTCGGCCCTGTCCGTGGATGCGGACCCCCTTCCCGACCACTTGAGCCTGAACCGGGCCTCGTGGATCGGCCACCCCTACGAGGGAGAGATCTCGAGCATCATGCTGGACCACGACCTGATCCTCCCTCCGGCGGTCCCCGTGACCTTCCGCTGGCTCGTCGCCGGGGGCACGCGGCAGTGGGTGGACAGCAATCCCGAGTTCGGACGCGCAGAGCTCGGACGGCCCGACGACGGGTTCGATCGTGCGAGGGACCTCTGGGCCGCCTGGCTCGCCTCGACCCCCGAGATGGAGTTCCCCGATGCTCCCGAGCTCGAAGAAGGCTATCGCCTCGCGAAGGGGGCCTTGCGGGCGCTCTACCGCTCGCCGGACGCTTCCCTCACCGGGCTGGTGGCGGGGTTCCCGTGGTACCTGGCCTTTTGGTGTCGCGATCTCGCCTGGATGCTGCCCGCCGTCCTTTGGTTGGGGGACACCGATTGGGGTCGCCGGTCGATCGACTCGGTCCTCCGCTTCCAGGCCCCCTCGCGACTGCAGATCCTCGGGGCCGAACCCGGGGAGCTCCCCATGCAGATCTCCCCGGGTCCGGTCTTCCTCTTCGGTACCTCGGACAGCACGCTCCTCTACGCCGGGGTCGTCCGACGGTACGCCGCCCTGACGGGTGATCTGGCCCAGGTCGAGGAATGGTTCCCCAAGCTGGAGCGCATGGCGGACTGGGCGGGCCGTAAGGTCGATCCCGAGAGCCACCTGATCCGCAACGGAGGAGAGATCTCCACGATGCGGACGGCCTCGGAGGCGATCGGGAAGGTCCACTACGGTTTCGACGCGGTCGACACCACCATCTGGGACTCCGCCGACCGACGGGACCACGCGATCGACATCCAGGTGCTCTGGCACGAGACCTTCTCGGCGCTCGCCGAACTGGCCGAGGCGCTCGGCCGGGCCCAGGAAGCGATCCGCTTCCACCAAGAGGTCCGGGGGATCCAAGAGGCGATCCAGACCCGCTACCACTGGCCGGAGGAAGGCTACCTCTTCGATTCCTTGCATCGCGACGGGACGCCGGTCCGCAAGGTCCGTCCCAACGCCCTTCGCGCCGTGACCGAAGGGCTCGTGGCGCCGGATCGCGCGCTCGAGATCGTCCGGCGCGCCGCTCGGGACGACCTCACGACGCCGTGGGGGGTCCGGACCTTGTCCCGGAACGATCCGGGGTTCGCGCCGACGGCCTACCATGACGGACAGGTCTGGACGATCGCGACCGCCTGGGCCGCCTCCGCCGCCCTGATCGCGGGGGACCGGGAGAAAGGGATGGAGTACCTGCTCACGAACGCGCGTCATCTGGTGGCCGAGAACGGGTACGCGAACGAATGCTACCGGGGCGATCGGCCGGAACCGTACAACTCCTGCTTCCTGCTCGGCTTCAGCGTCGCACCGTTCCTGACGACCCTCTTCGACGACCTCTGGGGCCTCCGGGTCCAGATGCTGCCTCGGTCCGTTCGGGTGGTGCCGAGGTTCCCATCGACCTGGACCCACGCCCGTCTCACCAACCTCAAGGTCGGCACCGGCCGGTTGACCCTCGACTGGGAACCGGGTCAGCTCCGGGTCCTCTGGTCGGGTCCGGGACCCCTCGCGGTCGCCGGCGAACGGACCACGATCATCGTCCCTCCCGAGGTCGCGAGCGTTCTCGAGCTCCCGCGGTCGACCACGTCCGCATCGGGGCCGGGCGTTACCTCTCCTTCCAACTGAAGACCCGGACCGCCGCGATGAAGAAGACCACGGCGAGCACGAGGATGACCGCGGAATCGAAGAGCACGCGGCCCGGGTTGTCGAACAGCATCGCGGCGTTCATCCCGTCGATCACGTAGTACAGCGGCAGTACGTGGGCGAAGACCATGAGCCACGACGGAAAGGACGAGACCGGGAAGAACGTCCCGGAGAGGAACATCATCGGGAAGGTGATGACGTTGCCAATGACCGCGGCCGTCTCGGGCTTGGTCGAGACCGAGCCCGCGAGGAGACCGAGCGAGACGAAGAACATCGGACCCAGGAGGAGGAACGGCAGGATGAGCAGGTTGAACGTGACGTGGGCCCCGAAGAGGAGCCGCCCGACGACCAGCATGAGCACCGTGGTGATCAGCGTCAGGACGATGTACCACAGGAGCGCGGCGACGAGCCACTCGGACTTCGTGAGGGGGGTCAGCGAGAGCTGCCGGAAGAGCTTCTCCTTCTTCCACTCCGAACTGATGTTCACCAGGGAGAACATCGGGCTCGTGAGGATCGAGAACCCGATCAGCCCGGGGATCAGGTAATCGATGTACGTGTAGACCTGGCTCCCGACCTGGAGGTCCGCGGGCGAGATGATCTGGGTCCCGTTGGCCGCCTGCAGGTTGAACGAATTGCTCACGCCGAGAACGGCCCCCTGGACGATCGAGGACGACGCGCCCGCGGACGGGTTCGTGTAGACGATGACCGAGTCCGGGGTCCTGTTGACGTACCGTGATCCGAACCCCGCCGGGATGACCATCCCCGCAGTGTAGCTGTTCTTCGCGAGGTACGAGGACAGGTTCCCGGCGCTCGGGTCGACCATGGTGATCGAGACCACGCCCGTCTTGTTGAGCGCGGAAAGGAACTGCTGGCTCGCGGGGGAACTGTGGTCCATGTTCTGCACGTAGAACGGGACGGCGGCCGAGCCGGAGGACGAGAACACGCCCCCGAAGATCAGGATGAGGATGATCGGGAAGACCAACGCGAAGAACAGTCCGAGCGGATTGCGCAGGTAGCTCCGGGAGAACGTGTGGAAGTAGACGAGGGTCCGACGAGCGTTCATGCCCCCGCACCCCGGATCGGCTCACCGGCGACCGTTCCTTCCTCCTCATCCATCCGGCCCACGAGTCGGAGGAAGACGTCCTCCAGGGTGTCCTGCTTCGTCGAGAAGCTCTCCCACGGGATCCCGCTCGACTCGACCAGGGTCAGGATCTTGAGCGCGTCCTCCTTGCGTTGCAGGGGGATCTCGATCGCGCCGTTCGTGACCTCGACCGGCAACGGCTGGTGCGCGCGAAGCCAGTCCGCCAGCTTCGGGGACGCCACGAGCCGAAGTCGTTCCGCCGCCCCGTACTTTTGGATCAGGGCATCCGGCGTCCCGGACACGATGATCTTGCCATGGTTGATGATGGCGATCTCGTCGGCGAGGAGCTGCGCCTCCTCGAGATAGTGCGTCGTGAGGAACACGGTCCGTCCTTCCGATTTCAGGCCCCGGATGACCTCCCAGATCGAACGACGCGCCCGAGGGTCGAGCCCGGTCGTCGGCTCATCGAGGAAGCAGATCTCGGGGTCATTGACCAAGGCGAGCGCCAATCCCAGCTTCTGCTTCTGCCCGCCGGAAAGGGTCTCGTAATAGGCGCCCGCCTTGTCGGAGAGCTCGACGCGCCGGAGGAGCTCCGTTGCGTCGGCCTTGACCCCGAAGAGGTTGGCCCAGAGGTCGACGGCCTCCTTGGCGGTCACCTTCTCGAAGAACTTGAAGTCCTGGGGGATGATCCCGATCTTGCGGTGGATCCGATCCACATCCTTCCACGGGTCGAGACCCAGCACCTCGACGTCGCCCGAGGACCGGGGTCGAAGCCCCTCCAGGATCTCGACCGTGGTCGTTTTGCCGGCGCCGTTCGG
The DNA here is from genome assembly GCA_049799275.1 of Thermoplasmata archaeon. Classification (GTDB taxonomy): domain Archaea; phylum Thermoplasmatota; class Thermoplasmata; order Lutacidiplasmatales; family UBA184; genus Lutacidiplasma. The sequence goes on along the minus strand of JBARHO010000235.1, from coordinate 12,573 downwards.
CCCGAGGAACGAGAACACCTGTCCCGTTCCGACCCGGAAGTCGATCCCATCCACGGCCCGCACCTCGCCGTAGAGCTTGACCAGCGAGGAGACCCGGACCGCGTCCGACACGTCGTGGCCAGCGCACGGCATACTTAATATCTAATAGGACGGCGCAGGTCCCGTGGCTCCGCAGGGCGGTCCGAACGCTCGTCGCCGCGTATCTCTGAGGGGGTGAGGGACGTTTGGTGACCCCGGCGACCCCCCCCCAAGGCACGAAGGTCGACGCGCTCGCGTTCCGTCAGTTCATGTCGCACTGGGCCAGCGGGGTCTCCGTCGTGACGACGCGTTCCTCCGGCATCAACTACGGACTTACGGTCAACGCCTTCCTCTCCATCTCGCTCGACCCGCCCCAGGTCCTGATCTCCCTGGGCTACGACGCCGACACGACCCCAGTGATCCAGGAGAGCGGGCGGTTCGCGATCAACGTCCTGGCCGTGGACCAACGCGAGGTCAGCGAGCAGTTCGCTCGGCCGATCCCGTCCCCGGCCAAGTTCGAGGCGATCGGCTTCCGCTTGAGCGATTCCGGGTTACCGCTGGTCAGCGGAACGCTCGGGTCGCTCGAGTGCCAGGTGACCGAGCAGTTCCGGGTCTCGGACCACTTCCTGGTCGTCGGAAAGGTCCTCACGGTGACCCGCGGGCGGACGGCCCTTCCCTTGATCTTCTATCGCAGTCGCTACGGCGAGGCCGACGGTCCGGATCGGGTACGGCTGGCCACGGCGATCGACTGAGACCGTGCCGGCACCGCTATTAGCGGGAGTCGCCCGGGGAGGACCATGACCACCGCCGGCGACACCCGGAGGGCACGGGTCGCCATCATCGGCAGCGGTCCGGCCGGATTGACCGCGGCCCTCTACACCGCGCGGGCGAACCTGAGACCTCTCGTCATCAGCGGGGTACCGGCCGGGGGCCAGCTCATGCTCACGACCGACGTCGAGAACTACCCCGGCTTCCCGGAGGGCATCCTCGGCCCCGAGCTCATGGAGCGGTTCCGACGGCAGGCCGAGCGGTTCGGGACCGAGTTCATCGATGCGAACGTGACCCGGGTCGATTTCTCCCACCGCCCGTTCACCCTGTACGCGGGGAACGCCGGCCGTATCGAGGCCGAGTCGGTCATCATCGCGACCGGCGCGAACGCCCGGTGGCTCGGGCTCCCTAACGAGCAGCTCCTGCGGGGGCATGGCGTGTCGGCCTGCGCCACCTGTGACGGGTTCTTCTTCCGGGGAAAGGAGGTCGCGTGCATCGGCGGAGGGGACTCGGCCATGGAAGAGGCGAACTTCCTGACCAAGTTCGCCCGCCGGGTCACGGTCATCCATCGGCGTTCCGAGCTCCGGGCGAGCCGCATCATGCAGGACCGGGCCCGCGCCAACCCGAAGATCGCGTTCCTTTTCGATACCGAGGTCCTGGATGTGCTCGGGACGACGGAGGTCTCGGGGATCCGGGTCCGACACTCCCCGACCGGGAAGGAACAGGACGTGGCGCTCCAGGGGGTCTTTCTCGCCATCGGCCACGACCCCGCGACCGAGGTGTTCCGGGGCCATGTGGATCTCGACGCGCATGGCTACGTCGCCTGCCGCGACCTCACCCATACCTCGGTGCCGGGGGTCTTCACGGCCGGGGATGTGCACGATCACCGGTATCGCCAAGCGGTCACGGCGGCCGGCATGGGCTGCATGGCGGCGCTCGATGTCGAGAAGTATCTCGCGGAGCACGCTCCGCCGGAGCCGGCCTAGCACGCCTCGTCCGGTCCCACCAGGAGGCCGGTCCTCGGGAGGGTCACCCCTTCTCTCGTTCAAGAATCCTTTAATATCGTTGCGTCCGGTCCCCGGGTTCCAGAAGGCACATGCCGGGTAAGAAGGACCTGCACATCGAATCGAGCGGCCAGCTCTGCATCTATTGCGGGGCCTGCGTCGGGATCTGCCCGCTCAATTGCGTCTACCTGGACGAGACACGGATCACCTTTGACGAGCGCGTCTGTACCCGATGCGAGATCTGCGTCAAGGCCTGCCCGGTGGGAGCGATCGAGATCGGGTAAGGACCCGATCGAGATCCATCGGAGCGCACCATGCCACAGGACCTCACGACCGACGTACTGGTGATCGGCGCCGGACCGGCGGGCAGTATGACCGCCAAGTGGGCCGCCAAGAGCGGGGCCCACGTGCTCATGATCGAGAAGCGCCAGGAGATCGGGAGCCCCGTCCGCTGCGGCGAGGGGATGAGCAAGGACTGGCTTCCGGAGGTCGGGATCGTTCCGTCCAACCGCTGGATCAACGTCGAGGTCGAGGGCGCCCGGATCTACTCGCCCCGCGAGCAGGTCTTCGAGATCAACGAGAAGCACGCCGGGAACGAGGTCGGCTACGTGGTCGAGCGGGACTCCTTCGATAAGCAGCTCGCCATCGACGCCGCGAACGCGGGCGCCGATATCATGCTCAAGACCGCCGCCGTCGGGATGCTCAAGGACAACGGCAAGATCGTCGGAGCGAAGGTCAAGCAGTTCGGCGAGCTCTTCGACATCCGGGCGAAGGTCACCATCGGGGCCGACGGGTTCGAGTCCCAGGTCGGGCGCTGGGCCGGGATCCCGACCAACCTGGCGATGCGGGACATGGATACCTGCCTCCAGTACCGCATGACGAACGTCGATTGCGATGTCCGCTACTGTGACTTCTACCTGGGCAAGGTCGCTCCCGGCGGCTACGTCTGGATCTTCCCGAAGGCCGAGGGGCTCGCGAACGTGGGGATCGGGGTCCAGGTGAGCCAGATCAAGTCGATGGCGGAGGCCCGGGACCACCTGGACCGGTGGATCGAGAAGCATCCGCAATATTCGAAGGGAAAGAAGATCGACGTGGTGGGGGGCGGTGTCTCGATCTCCCCGCCGCTCAAGCAGACCGTGACCGACGGGTTCATGCTGGTCGGCGACGCCGCGCGCATGATCGACCCGTTGACCGGGGGAGGCATCGCGAACGGCTGCATCGCCGGCAAGATCTGCGGCGAGGTCGCGGCCGAAGGGGTCGAGACGAACAACGTCAGCAAGGACTTCCTCCAAAAGTACGAGAAGGGCTGGCGGGCGCGTCTCGAGGAGAAGCTCTACCGTAACTGGCTCGCGAAGGAGAAGCTCACGACGCTGAGCGATGAGACGTTCGACAAGATCATCGACGCGCTCCAGGATGTGCGTCTCCAGAAGCTCTCCGTACACAACATCCTCCTGGCGGTCCAGACCAAGTATCCCGAGATCACCAAAGAGTTCGAGAAGTTCCTCTAGGAGGATCACATGCCCGGAGCCCCGAACCGTCCCCCGGAGACCGGCGAACCCGCACCGGCCCCCGCCGTGACGGAAGATGTCCACTCTCGCAAGATCGTTCGACGGCTGGCCCCCGATCGCATCGTGCTGAGCCTGGAGCTGTGGAAGGGCGCCCCCGGGGTCGATCTGATCACTCCGTACGACAAGGCCGAGAGCCTCTTCCTGGCCGGTGATCTCGCGGGTGCGGACAGCGCCCTGGACCTCCTGTCCGTGCGACTCGCCGAGCCGCGATGGCCCAGCCTGCCCGCTCCGTGGCGCGACCTACGGGTGAACATCCCGGCGCCGCAGCCGCCCCAATGGGACCCGGAGTTCTCGCTTTCCGCCGCTGAGAAAGAGACCAAGAAGCTGCGGCGCGAGGCGGACAAGAACCTGGCCCTCCTGACCGCTGCCCTGGACTGGCTCGGAAAGCGTTCGATCGCGGTCGACGATCTACGACCGGAGATCGTCCAGGCGCAGGAGGCCCTCGCCGGCCAGGGACCGGCGGAACCCTTCTGGGCCATCGTGGACCGAACGTGGACCACCATCCGGGAGCGGACGCCGTCGCCGCCCCGCGCCGCCCCTCGGGCCCCCCCACCTCCGCAACCCGCCTCGGTCGAAGGCGTTGAAGAGGCCTAGAACGGCCAGGGACCCTAGGACCCAGGACGACGACCGGACCGAGGAGCTCGAGGGCTTCTCGGTCGGGATCGCGCATCGACTTCGGCTACTACGGGATCAAGGTTCGCCCGACATCCAGGGAGAACGCGAGCTCGCTCGGGCCCGTGGGTTGCTCGCGACCGACGATACGCTCGCCGCGGGCGCGATCCTGGAGCGGCTCGATATCGAGCTCCGGAAGGCCCGGCCCGAGTCCGAGCTGCGGGAGTTCCCTCGGGGCCTGATCCATTACACCCCGACGGGGGACCGGGGAGTGCCGGTCCCTCGGGACGAGGAACCGATCGCCAACCGTCTCGTGCTCGTCGAGCGACTGCTGGACCTCCGTCGCAGCCAGGGGGCCGATGTGGAGAACTGGTCCCGGGAGCTCACGGCCGCGGAGGCGGCGTACCGCGCCGGGGACCGGCCCGGGGCCCGGGAGATCTGCGATCGGGTGCATGCGGCCCTGGACGCCTGGCCGGCAGGGGCCGGAAGACCTTCTCGCTCCGGCCGTTCGGACGAGACATCTCGTGACGGCCCACAGGATTAAGCCCCCTTCCTCTTTGGCGAGCGGTATGAGCCCCCTCCCCACGTTCGGGACCTTCTCCATCGTTGCCTACGATCCGGACCGGGAGGAGTGGGGCGTCGCCGTCCAATCGAAGTTCATCTCCGTCGGCGCGGTGGTGCCCTGGGCCGAGGCCGGCGTCGGGGCGGTCGCGACACAGGCGCGGGCGAACGTGCGGTATGGACCCATCGGACTGAAGCTGCTCGGGGAAGGGGTCCCCGCGGCGGAGGTCGTCCAACGGCTCGTCGATGCCGATCCCCAACGGGCCGAACGCCAGGTGGGGGTCGTGGACCGGCAGGGCGGGTCGGCGGCCTATACCGGGAAGAAATGCATGGACTGGGCCGGTCATCTGAGCGGTTATGGGTTCACCTGCCAAGGGAACATCCTGATGGCGTCGGCCGTCGTGGAAGGGATGGCGCGCGCCTACGAGTCGACCCCGGGTGACCTCCCGGAACGTTTGCTGGCGGCCCTCTCGGCCGGACAACGCGAGGGCGGGGACCGCCGGGGGATGCAGTCCGCCGCGATGCTCGTCGTCCGGAAGAGCGGGGGATATGACGAAGGGAGCGATCGCTGGATCGACATCCGCATCGACGACCATCCGTCGCCGATCGAGGAACTGAAGCGCGTCTTCCACATCTACGATCTGACGATGCTGGCGCGCGAGGACCCGACGACCCTCATCCCCATCACGCCGGACGTCGCGCGAACGCTCCAGCATCATCTCAGCGTGCTCGGCTACTACTCGGGCCGGCTCACCGGGTCCTGGGATGCGGCGACGATCCGTGGCTATCAGAAGTTCATCAACGAGAACAACTTCGAGAACAAGGCCCGAGGGGACCAGACCATCTGGCCGTCCATCCTGGACTACCTGACCGAGCGGGCCGCGGCCGAGATCGACCGGCGCACGAAGACCGCCCCGATCGTTCCCGGTGCGTTGGACCGGGGGCCGGGAGCCCAGACGGGGGGAGCCCCATCACCGGGACCCAAGCACGGGCACGCCGACGGGTCCCACTGACCATCGTCCGGATCGCCCGTCGCTGTTCCAGCGCGGCCGAGGCGCACGCGTTGGCGTCCGCGCTCGCGGCCGATCAACCGGACTATGTCCGTCCGACGATCCGGGGACCGCGCCTAGCGTTCCGGGTCGTCGCCAAGACCCCGGCAAGCGCGCGCGCCACCCTGGACGACCTCTTGGCCTGTCTCATCGCGGCCGAGCGGACCCTCAGCACAGTCACGACCGCGTCCCTCCCACGAGACCGTGCCGGACGAGCGCGTCAGCAAGTGCCGGCAAGAGCTCCTCCCAGTTCCCGACCAGCCCGACGTCGACGTGCCGGAACAGTTCCGCGGTCGGATCCGGATTGATCCCGACCAGCACCCGGGCGCGACGAAGACCGACCATGTGGTTGGTCGACCCGCGGACCCCCACCAAGATGGCCAGCTGAGGAGCGACCCAGGTCCCCGTAAGCCCGATCTGGAGCTGCCGGGGCACCCAGCCCTGATCTACGACACGACGGGTGGCCCCGACGGAGGCGCCCAGCTGTTCGGCGATCGGCAGGATCTCGGCGAGCCGTTCCGGTGATCCGATCCCCGAACCGATACTGATCAGGATCCGAGCGTCCGCGAGCTGGCCATACCGAGGATCCGCCTCAATGATCTCCTTCCCGACCTCGATCGAGCTCGGAGGAGAGGAGAACGATCGGAGATCTACGGGAAGGGGGATACCCGTCGGCCGGTTGGGAGCCGGATGGAAGGCCCCCGGCCGGACCGTCGCGAGATTGGGGCGGGTCCGCGACGAGATGGTCGCGATCATCCCCCCGCCGAACGCGGGCTTCTCCCATCGGATCTTCTGGTCCGGACCCATGGTCATACCTACCACGTCGCCGGTCAGGCCCAGCCCCAACGGACCGGCCACTTGACCCGCTACCTCCCGCCCGAACGTGTTCGACAGAAAGATCGCGCCGGCAACGAGGGGGGAGCGGCCTAGGAGATCCCGCACCGCCGCCGCGACGGCGCGAGAATCCGCTGCCCCGACGCCGGTCACGATCACGTAGGCATTGACCGCTCCCGCCGAGGCGAGCTGCTCTAGGTCCGCCTCGGTGGGTGAGGGCCCTATCCAGATCGCGGAGGGCCAGTACGGCCGCAAGCCCAGGCGGACCTCCGAGAGGATCGATCGGGACTCGTGCTCCGAGCGCCCTTCCCGGCCGGTGACCAGCACCATGATCTCCTTGTCCGGCGAGCCATCCGTCAAGCCAGCGTGGCTCTCGGTCGACCGCTCCGGGGCGAGCTCTCCCAGCAGGCGGACCACTTCCGTGACCGCTCGCTCGGCCCGTTCCGTCGCGGACCCCTCGCCCCAGAGCCGGGGGAAACGCGTCGGTTCATCGTTCCGTAACCGTTCCACCACCGTGGGCGAGCCCGCGAGACCGGCCAAGGCAGGGTCGAGCCGGATGTCCTCCAACGACCACCGTTCGACCATCTTGGAGGCAGCGGAGCGGAGCTCCTCCTCGGTCGGTCGCCGGATCTTCGTGATCTTCTCCCCGATCCCGATGACCGCCGGCGGACGGAACCGGTAGTGGACGAACCCCTCGTCGGTGTCCCCGTCCATATCGAACAGACCGTCCTCGGAACGAACGAGCCTTCGGGCGGAGCTGAGTAAGGGGATATCCAAGAGCGAGGCCAGTTCCGGGGGGACCTGACCGGTCTCGGAATCGGTCGTCCACTTTCCCGCGAGGATCAGGTCGTGAGCGAGACGGGCGATCGCGTGCGACAAGACGCGGGCCGTGACGAGGGTATCTGAGCCAGCGAGCCGTGCGTCCGTGATCAGGATCGAACGATCGGCACCCAGAGCGAGAGCATCCTTGAGCGCGATCTCGGCCGAGGGGGGGCCCATCGAGACCACGACGACGGATTCGGTCGGGCGTCGGAGATCCAGCGCGACCCGGAGCGCCCGTTGGTCGAACGGGTTCAGGAACTGCTCGGTCCCTTCCCGTTCCATCGTCCGACGTTCGGGGTCGTAGCGAACGGCCTCGAGCGAAGGGACGACCTTCACGACCACGATCCAGTCCACGACCTTCCTCGCCTCGATCGGGCCTTGAGTTCCGAACGCATATGTACCGTTGCTCCGTGGTTTGGATGTGGAGAGCCCCGATCGCCCGGGGGGTGAGGCCATTCCGTGGATACCGATCGGGTTCCGCGGCTCGATCCCGGCGTACGCGATCGGAGTGGCCATCACCGGCCTCGCGATCCTCAGCCAGTACTTTGTACCTCAGTCCATCCCCGCCGCGCTTCCGGTGTACCAGAACTTCTTCGGCGATCTCGCTGTGGTGTACGGGATCCCGATTCTCGCTCTAGCGCTGCTGATCGGGAAGCGGCCGCTCAGCCACTACGCCGACCGGATGGCGATGGCCGCCGTGTGGGGGGTCGGGTGGTACGGTCTCATGTCCCTCGTCGCCCTGATCGTCACGTTCCTCATCATCGTGGTCTACCTGGTCGTCGATCCGACGGCCCTGCAGCTCTTGAGCCGGCAGTCCCCGGTCGTGCAGTCCGCGCAGTCCGACCCATGGTTCTGGATCGGCTTCTCGTTCGTGATCGGGTTCGTAGAAGAGACGATCTTCCGAGGGTGGATCCTTGGATACTGGCTCTCCCGTGGAACTGTCTCGTGGTTCGGCCCCGCGATAGGGACGAGCGTGTTTTTTGCCGGCGTCCATCTCTACTACGGCACCACGTACGGAGTGGCCTCGCCGATCATTTTCCCCACGTTGTTCCTCGAGGGGTTCGCTTTCGCAGCGGCCATGAAAAGCTCCGGAGGGAATGTGGTCGTGATCGCGATCCTTCATGGAGCGAACGACGCGATCGCGTTCTACTCCCTGGTCAATCAGAACGGGTACTATGCGCTCCACTATGGCCTCGTACTGATCGGGGCGGTGCTCGGCATCACCCTCTTGGTGGTTTATTCTTCGAAGGGAGGACCCGCACCACCGACGCCCGAGGGTTCTCCCTATGCGACCGATCGATCGAACGGAAGGACTTGGTCGGGGCCGACTGGCCCCGGCCCTCCACCACCGCCGATATTCCCGCCGGGGGGCCAGCTCTGAGAAGCGCCCAGCCTCTTGCGCCGCAGGGCTCTTGTAAGCCGGCCGGGTGATACGGACATGATGCCCTCGGACGAGGTCCTACGTTCCATCCTGGAGAACGGCCGCACGATCGCGGTGGTCGGTCTCTCCGACAAGCCCGAGCGCGAATCGAACGGGGTGGCCCGGTACCTCATCGGTCAGGGCTACACCATCATCCCGGTCAACCCTGCGGTCCCGGAGGTCCTCGGGCGTACCTCGTATCCTTCGCTCGACGCGATCCCCACCGAGATCATCGTCGATATCGTCGATATCTTCCGGCACAGCGATCAGGTCGGTCCCATCGTGGACGAGTCGTTGGCCCGTGGCGATGCGGCCATCTGGATGCAAACCGGCATCGAGAACGCTGAGGCCGCCGCCCGTGCCCAAAAGGCCGGGGTCCCCGTGATCCAGAACGCCTGCATCATGCGAACCCATCAGCGACTTCACATCCCGCCGAAGGAGAAGGCGTAATGCGGCGTTCGGGCTCGGTCGACCGATGAGCGCCCCCGGCACTCCGGCCGTCCCACCGATCCCGTCGCCAGTCGCCCCGCCCGTTGCCAGTCCGCCTTCCTCGCCGAGGCCCGTCCCTCCAGCCGCGGCACCCGCACCGCCCCTCCCCCCTCGTTCGGGGGATCTGAGGGACCTCGGCGTCGTGCGTCGCGATTCGATCCGGTCCGAGAGCTGGACCCTCTCGGGAACGGGGAAGGTGCAGGGGGACGTGGACGTGACACGCGCCCAGATCGACGGGAGCGTGAGCGTGAAGGGGAAGCTACTGGCCGTCCACGTGGCGGTCGAAGGTGCGATCGAGGTGACGGGAGAGACCCGGGTCGCTCAGACGCTCGCGATCCATGGGACCGGCCGGTTCGAGTCCGCCCTGCGAGCTCAGGACCTTTCCACACAGGGATCCATCGAGGTGGCCGGTACGGTGGAGGTGCCGGGTCGGGCGCAGTTGAACGGCCATCTCATCGCGAGCGGGGAGCTCAAGATCGGGCAGCTCGACTTCAAGGGCCGGATCGAGACGTCCGGGAGCTGGACCGCCGCGTCGATCACCGGAGAGCTCGAGGGCGCGAGCCGTGTCCCGTACATCCGGGTCGGCCCGATACGCCTCTCCCGGGCCCGGCGGTTCGCGCGCCACGGGTCGAGCCTCACCGTCGACCGGATCGATGCCACCGAGGCCTACCTCGAGAATGTGGACTGTGAGTTCCTGTGTGCGGAACGGGTGACTCTAGGCCCGGGATGCCACATCGCCCAGGTCGAGGGAAAGATCCTCCGTCAGCACAGCTCCTCCTATGTCGGGTGGGAATCCCGCTCGCCGCCCCCTCATGGACTGAGCCGGTAGGCCCCGAGCCGCGGGACATCGCTTCCCCTCCGCCGTCATCCGGTGTGTTTTATCTCCCAGCGATGGGTCGTGGGGCTTCCATGTCGGCCCCGGTCCCGGAGGAGCGCATCCGCCACGATCCGTTGGTGGATATCCAGGGCCGGGTACTGACCTATTGGTCCGCCACCCGGCTCCCGCAGCTCCTGCAGGCCGGTACCCCAGGAGGGCCCGAGTTCCGGTTCACGGAAGGACCGCCCTCGGCCAACGGGGCGCCCCATATCGGTCATCTGATCTCCCGCATCCTCAAGGACATCGCCATCCGGTACCGCCGGATGAAGGGCGACGAGATCGTCACGCCCAAGGCCGGCTGGGATTGCCACGGCCTACCGGTCGAGCTCGCGATCGAGAAGCGACTGGGCCTTCATTCCCACAAGGAGATCGAGACGTACGGCGTCGAGCGGTTCTGCGAGGAATGCCGGAAGAGCACGCTCGCCGTCGCGGAGATGTGGGAGGCGATGAGCCGGGATCTCGGCTACTGGCTCGACTACGAGCATGCCTACCTCACCATGGCGCCGGAGTACATCGAGAGCCTCTGGTGGTCGCTCAAGGTCCTCTTCGATCGCGGACTGTTGGAGAAAGGGTACCGCGTTCTCCCGTACTGCCCGCGCTGCGAGACCACGCTATCGTCCCACGAGGTCGCCCAGGGGTACAAGGAGACGACCGACCCCTCGGTCACGGTCCGCTTCCGCATGACCCGGTCCGGCGAGGCTCCGGCGCGCTCGCTCCTCGTGTGGACCACGACCCCGTGGACGCTTCCCGCCAACCTCCTCATCGCGGCGCATCCGGAGATCCCGTACGTGGTGCTGCGTGCCCCGGACGGGAGCGAATGGGTCCTCGCCGAGGCCGCCCTTCCGCGGTACTTCCCGGAAGGGACCCCGCCGGTGGTCGAACGACATCTGGGCAAGGAGCTCGATGGTCTCGGCTACGAGCCGCTCTTTCCCTTCGCCGGGCCTGGCACCGGTCGTTACCGGATCGTCCTGGACGACATGGTCGAGGCCAAGGAGGGCACGGGGCTCGTGCATATCGCCCCCAGCTTCGGCCCCGAGGACCAGCGGATCGGGGAACGCGAGGCGGTCGGCGCGTTCGATCCGCTCGACTCGCGGGGAGTCTTCACCGACCAGGTCCCTCTGGTGGTGGGGCGGTCGTTCAAAGCGGCCGACACGATCCTGCTCGAGGACCTGGAGCGCCGGCAGGCGCTCATCCAGAGCACGACCCTCAAGCACACGTACCCGTTCTGCTGGAGATGTTCCCACGCCCTCCTCTACCGCGCGCTCGACTCCTGGTTCGTCCGCACCTCCCGGGTGACCTCCGAGCTCCAGGAGTACAATCAGCGGGTCCACTGGATCCCCGAGCATCTCAAGGACGGGCGGTTCGGGAACTTCCTGGAGGAGGCCAAGGACTGGGCGCTCTCCCGGAGCCGGTACTGGGGCACCCCTCTTCCGATCTGGGTATGTTCGAACGGTCACCCGACCTGCATCGGCAGCTTCGATGACCTGGCCCGGCATACGGGCGGGCCGATTCCGGCCGGGTTCGACCCCCACCGGGTGACCGTCGACCGGCTCGTGGTCCACTGCCCCGACTGCGGCGCCGATGCCCGCCGGGAGCCGTACACCATCGACGTGTGGTACGATAGCGGCGCCGCGCCGTTCGCCCAGTTCCACTACCCGTTCGAGCCCGGCCCCTTCCGGACCGATCGCCCGCTCGATTACGTGGCCGAAGGTCTCGATCAGACGCGCGGCTGGTTCTACACGCTGCACGTCCTCTCGACGACCCTGTTCCATCGCGAGGCCTACCGGGTCGCATTGGCGAACGAGTTCGTCCTCGATGACACCGGGCAGAAGATGTCGAAGTCGCGGGGCAATGCGATGGAGCCGATGGGGCTCCTCGGCCGGTACGGCGGCGATGCCGTGCGCTGGACGTTCCTCTCCTTCGACTACACCGAGGCGATGCGGATCAACGACGCCGCGTTCCGGCTGCACGGGGGGCGGACGCTCACCACGCTCCTCAACGCGGTCAAGTTCCATTCCGAGAACGCCCGCGCGGACCAGATGGCGACCGCCCCGCGAGTGCCCCGGCCGACCCGAGGCCTGGATCGCTGGCTCCTCTCCCGGCTCGAGGGGACGATCCTCGCGGTGGACCGGGCCCTCGAGGACTTCGAGCCCCGCCTCGCCGCCAGCGCGGTGGCCCGCCTGGTGGACGAGCTCAGTACCTGGTACCTTCGCCGATCGCGGCCGCGTTTCTGGCAAGAAGGAGATCCCGCGGACCGGACGGCGGCCCACGAGACCCTCTCCTTCGTGCTGGCCGAGATCATCCGTCTCGTGGCCCCGCTCGCCCCGTTCACCGCAGAGTACCTCCACTTCCAGCTCCACCAGTGGCCGATGGAGGATCCCAATCGCTCGGTCCACCGCGCGGGCTGGCCGGCCCCGATCGGGGCCCGTGACCCGGAGCTTGAGCGCGCGATGGATCGCGTCCTGGCCTGGTCGGAGGTCGGGCGCGAGCTCCGTCAGCGGGCCGGAGTGAAGAGCCGCGTCCCGCTCGCGACGTTCGTCCGTTTCGGACC